>CAKSNZ010000023.1 GCA_934476515.1 uncultured Ruminococcus sp.
GTCTTTAGACGAAGCTAGTAACATAGCCTTTAAGGCGTTAAAAGAAAAGCCACCGGCTAAGCCGGTGGATCTTTACTATTGTTATTCTTGACTAACTAAACTCATCATTGTATAATATCAATGAAAAGAGTTTATAAAAATAAAACAATTATATGCAAAATTTTATATAATGTATTTATATGAAAAGGAGTATTGTATGCGAGGAGTAAAAACATCAAAGTCAAGAATAAGAAAGCAGATTTTCACCGAAATTGCAAAACTTGCTTTTGAAGGTTGGGATGCTGACAAATTCCAGAGACTACCTTACAAAATTATCAAAGGTGAAATTGCCCACTATAGAGATAGTGTTTTTGTAGAAAGAGCAGTAGTAGGGGAAAGGCTAAGAGCAGCAATGGGTTTCCCTCTTAGAGATTATAATGAATTTTCCCCAATTACAGAGGGTATTGAGGAAGAATTGTTTAATGATAAGTATTATGAGCCACCTCTAATTGATATTATTAAGTTTGCTTGTAATAAGTGTGCTGAAAACAGAGTGTTTGTTACAAATGCTTGTCAAAATTGTCTTGAACACCCTTGTGTAGAGATTTGCCCTAAAAAAGCAGTTTCCATTCTAGATGGTCAGTCGCATATTGATGAAGATAAATGCATAAAATGTGGTAGATGTGTTAATGTTTGTGAGTACCATGCAATAGTTCGCCACGAAAGACCATGTGCCAAAGTTTGTGGTATGAAAGCTATTAAGTCCGATGAATATGGTAGAGCAGAAATCGACCATGATAAATGTGTATCTTGTGGTATGTGCCTAGTTAATTGCCCATTTGGTGCAATTATTGACAAGAGTCAGATTTTCCAGACTATCTCTGCATTAAAGAGTGATACACCTGTTTATGCTGCAATTGCACCGGCTTTTTCAGGTCAGTTTGGCAATGTAACACAAGGCCAAATCCGAAATGCTTTTAAAGAACTTGGCTTTACCGATGTAGTAGAAGTAGCCATTGGTGCTGATTTATGCACTATTGAAGAGGCAAACGATTTTATCAAGGAAGTACCGGAAAAGCAACCATTTATGGCAACATCATGTTGTCCTGCATGGTCAGTAATGGCGAAAAAGTTATTCCCTGATTTTGCTCCATATATTTCAATGGCACTAACTCCAATGGTGCTAACCGGTAGATTAATTAAGAAAAAGTACCCTGATTGTAAGGTCGTTTTTGTTGGTCCTTGTGCTGCTAAAAAGCTAGAAGCTAGAAGAAAGTCAATCCGTAGTGATGTTGATTTTGTACTTACATTTGAAGAATTTAGTGCAATTCTTGATGCAAAAGGAATTGATATTTCTAAATGTGAAGACGGCGAACCATTTAAAGAGGGCAGTGGAGATGGCAACGGCTTTGCAGTAAGTGGTGGTGTAGCAAAAGCAGTTGAAAATATTATTAAAGAGATTGACCCTAATAGAGAAGTCTTAACTGCTAGGGCAGAGGGACTACCTGAATGTCGCAAAATGCTCCAAATTGCCAAAGCAGGTAAGTATGACGGTTACCTACTAGAGGGTATGGGCTGTCCCGGTGGTTGTGTAGCCGGTGCAGGTACAATCGCTCCTGTTAATAAAACAACCCAAGCAGTTAATAAAAAGGTGAAAGATTCAGAACATCTAACACCGTCAATGTCAAAATATAAGGAGTATTTGCCACTTCTTGAAGAAAATTGATTTACAACATTGTAACAAACAAATATTATATATATAAAATGTTATACAAGGTAACTAATAACTAAGTCAATTATTTTAATGAATTGCACAAATTTTATTAATTTGCTGATAAAACCTTGAATATTTCAGTGCTTAGTGATATATTTATAAAGTAGTACAATTATTTTTAGTTGTGTATCTACAGAGTTATCGTACAATATATTGATTTTTGTATCTAAATATGTTACAATAATTCTAGTTATTTTCGGTAGGCGTAGAGGAGGATAAGTATGAAAAAAGTTTATGAAACTCCAACAATAGAATATGATGATTTTGAACTTGATTCACTTGTATGCGCAAACCTCTATGGATCAAACCCAAATAAACGTAGTGCGGAGTTTTATGCTATTGGTGGTAGTACTGCCGGTTCAAGTAGTGCCGAAGGTAAATTACCAATCATTGGTACCGATGACGGTGATGATTTGTTCTAATAGCCAATACTATTTACAGACCTCTTATGAGGTCTGTTTTTTTATATCCTTATTTCTTTGTGCAATATGTATAAAAGTATTTCTATGTTAGTTATTATAATTCTATAAAATAATTAAGTTTAGTAAACATATACAAATCAAAGTTATTTTGCGAAAATAGTTGATTTTACCTAATAAAAATGTTATTATGATAATAAATAATTGTGGGTTTTTGCACCCTTTTTTCGGTTGTAAACTATTGATGGTCAGACAGTAGAATCGTAATAAATGAGCAAATATTCACAACTTCTTATGCAATTATTTGTAATGGAGGTATAAAAAATGAAAGAAAAAATTAAACGCATCAGTTCTAGCACTTGGGCGTTGATTCTTGCTCTTATGATGGTAGTTTCTTCTTTTTCAGTTCTCGCTGCTACAACTAATGTGAACAAGACCGGTGCGGACATTGTCTCAGGTGATACTATTTATTTTTATCCTAATAGTAACTGGAAGATTGAATCTGCAAAATTCGGCGCATATTTTGTAGGTACTAATGGTGTTAAATGGATAGGCCTATTTGATGATGACGGTGACAAATACTATTCTGCTACTGTTCCTACTGGTGGTCCGTTTTATCAAATGGAATTTATGAGAATGAGTAATACTGTCTCTGATGATACTTTAAAGACAGGTGGTAGTTCTTATCCAACCGATTACGTATGGAATAAGGCTCAAAACTTAACAAAACCAAGTGATAATAACTGCTATACACTAAATGATGGTTGGAATAACCCAGGTGGTACATGGTCAACTTATAGTGGTGGTGGTACTGCTACAGGTCATACAGTTTATATTTATGGTACGTGTAATACTTCTACTTGTAATAAGTGGGGAGATTTCGATAAAGAGCCTAATACAACTCCTAAATTCAAATATGATGCAGATAACCATAAATATTATCTAAATGATTTCCTAATGGAAAACCCTGAATCATATTTTAGAATTTATGATGCAAAAACCGGTACACATTATAAAGGCACAAGTGATACTACAGAACAGTTATCCAGTGGTGTTGCAAGTGCATTGGATAAAAACACAACATGGACAGAAGATAACTCTAGATGTTTCAAATATGCCGGTGCAAGTGGCAAAAAGGTAAATATTGAAATTCCTGATGACTTTAGCACAATCAAAGTTACAGAAGTTCAAACAACAATTGCCGACTCAGTAAGCCTATTATTAAATAATGCTCCTGACGGTAAAATTGATTACGGTACAGATTTATGTGTTACTGCAACTTTAACTAACAAGAATTCAAGTGTTGGTACAGTTGATTACAATTTCTATTTAGATAATAGCACATCTCCTTTAAAAACTATTTCATCAGCTGATGAAACTTGTAATTATACTATTCCGGCATCTAAATTAACAGCCGGTAATCATACTGTAAAGGTTGAAGTTTCTTCTGATGGTTATAATACAGTTTCTGCTACAACTACTGTTACAGTAGTTAAGGATGATGTTGCTACAAAACCTCAGCTATCAGCAAATAGCAGTTCTATTAATTATGGTGATACTGTTACATTATCTGCCAGTGTAGAATCTAAGGTTGGTGGTGAAATCACTTATACTTTTGAAGAAGTAAATGGTGACTCTTCAACAGAACTTACACAAATTAAGAAAAGCGAAAGTAACGCAGGTTATGTTGTAAGTGGTCTATCAGTTGGCGAACATGTATTTAGAGTTACTGTTTCTGCTGACAACTATAATTCAGTTGTTTCTAATACAGTTACAGTTACTGTAAACCCAATTAATATTACTTCAGAAGTAACATTAACAGGTCCTAATCCCAGTTGGGTATATAATGTCGGTGATAGCATTGAGCTAAAAGCATCATGTAAAGATGCTCCTGAAGGTGTAAATGTTAAGTATAACTACTATATTAACGGTACGAAGATTAACGATTCTGCAACACCAAATACAGTTACTTATAAATTTACTGCAAGTGATGTTAATAATTGTGAAATCTATGCTGAGGCAGTTGCAGACGGTTATAATACTGTAAAGAGTGATGTATCATCAGTTAAAGTTATTATGAAACAAGTTGCAACTTCAGTTAAACTAACTGCTACTCCTACTAATGTTAAGTTTGGTAATGAAGTTACAATTACTGCTACACTTACAGGTGATGTTCAGCCAGGTAACTTTACTTATACATTTAGAGAAACTGATGCCAACGGTGACATTCAGTCAGTACAGTCAGATTACGGTTCTGCAACAATCACTACTAGCGACCTAGCTGTTGGTACTCATAATATTAGTGTTACAGTTTCAGGTACAAACTTTCAGTCTATTACAAGTACAGAAGATTTAATAGTTACTGTTTCTGATGCTTATCAAACTGCAGATGTCAACGCAACATCAGGTAAGACAATGATTATCAGTTACGATGCTACATCAAATGTTCGTAACAGTGCTCATGTTTGGTATAAAGATACTGCTGATCATGTCTTATTTGATGGTAACGATGATACAGGTGGTATGACAGCTGTTCCAAGTATTGCCGGTTTGTACTACAAAGATTTATCAAGCATAGATAGTAAATTAGGTTCTAACTATATCCGTTTCCTTGTTAAAGACGGTAAAGGCTGGGATGGAAAAAAACACCAGAGTGATGATGTTGATAATAAAGACTTTGTAGCTGGAGTACAATGGTCAATTTATGCGAAAGATAACGACAAAACACATGATATAAATAATATTTATTCACCTCTAACATTTACAAAGCTAAATGTTCCAACAGAAATTAACGATGATAATTCTACTAAGTTTGTATTTACTGTTGATGGTGGTTTACCAAACTTCTTCAAGAATGTTGTTCAGTCAACAACAATTAAGCCTGAATATAAAGTTACAATTACTGGCCCTGACGACAATGTTGTTGGTACAGCTTCTTCTAACAATACTGAAATTACACTTGATAAACTAACTCTATCAAAGAACGGTAACTATAAATTTACTGTTACTGACGGTATTGATACAGTAACATATACTAAAGATATAACAGTTACTCCTCTTGTTGTTAATAATTACAAAGCTACTGTTAATTCAAGCGATAATGCTAAAATTTCAGTAACATATAGGGATACAACAATCGCAGGTGGTAACACAGGTGAACTACCTGAAAAGAGAAATGCAATTATCAGTGTTACAGATATTAAAGAAGGCTACAAGGTTAAGTCTGTAACTGTAAAGAGTGATACTACTGAAATTCCTGTTACTTCTCAGGGTAACAATCAGTACCTATTCACAATGCCAAGCTCTGATGTAACAATCACAGTTGATGTTGTTGAAAAGAGTAAATACCAAGTGAACTTTGGTGTAAGTGATAAGACAAATGGTTCAATCACTGCAAAAGCCGATTCTACATCAATCAATTCAGGTGAAAGAATTACTGAAGATACAAAAGTTACATTTACTGTAACTACTAATAGTACTGGCTATGTAGTTGACGGTTGGTATTCAGATGCTTCTTATGAGAACAAGATTGATGGTGTAGCCGATAACGCCACAACATATACAACAACTATTTCAAAAACAACTGATGTATATGTTAAGATTAGTGAAAATCATGGTACATTAGAACCAAACCTAAAATTTGTTTATGGTTCAAATGATAATCCAAAGAATTGGGATAATTTTGCAGATGTTTATAAGAAAACAGATGGTTCTTATTATGTAAAACTTGATTATACAAAGTTAAATAAAAGCACTAACTATTACTATGGTTTATCCGAAAAAACTTTGCCACTTGAATCAGAAAATGATTTGTGGTGGCAAAAAGATAATGATACAGTAACTTATAGTTCCACAAATAGTGATGCAGTTGCAAATGAACTGAAAAACGGTGGTTATGATGCATTTAAGCATATTGGTTACTTTGTTCTAAAAGATACAAGCAACATGTTTGGCCTAACAATGAAAATCACTCCAAACACAGGCAACAAAGGTGGCAAATATCAGATAATTCCTTCTGTAAAAACTGCTCCTGAAGGTGCTTTGGAAGTTTATGCTAAGGATGGTACATTAAACACTACTTCCGGTTATGGTGATACTACTGTTTCAGGTATGAATGCTGATTGTGAAGGCTTTGAGGTTGATAACGGTAATTATAAGCAGTACGCTGCAATGCCTGGTGACAGATTGACAATTACAACTGTTGTTAACGATGAGCAGGCTGCACAAGGTTGGTATGTATCTAACTATGTAATCAACGGTGTTGGTTATGATGCGATTTCAACTGTTGAAGCACTGGCTTTGGCACAAGCTGGTTCAACCGGTGCATCATATACTATTGCAACTCCTTATTCTGTAACAGGTAATGAAACAAAGAAAATTATTGAAATTACACCTATTTACAAGAATAGAAATATTGAAGCTGCTAATGACTATATCACACTTTATGCTAATGCCGATTCTTTAGGCGATGCTTGGGGTAACACAATTTCTGTTTATGCTTACTACTATAAGGAAAGTGGTAGTACTGATGCTTACCATATGAACAGTGCATATCCCGGTGACCCTATGATGAAGACAAGTAGTGGTTTGTTTGTTTCATATGTTCCTAAGCATTATTGGCAGGCTAACGGCAGTGAAATGAAAATGCTAACCAATACAGTTTCAGGTATCACATTTAACAACTATGCAGAAAAAGAAACTGTGCACCAAAAGGTGCTTGAAGGTAAACAACTTCAAAATAATCAGACATATGACTATGATGACTTTAAGTTGATTGCTGATGCAGGTTACGATACTGTTCTTTATGATTTTAAATATTATAATAACCCAACAACTAACCAAGATACTCTACTTACAGGTACAAAGAACGAATTAAGTCAAATTACTAGTCCAGAAACAATTGACCCTTCAGAGTATGATAATATTAACGGTTGGGAAGTTCTAACTAACATGGATAATGAAGAAGTTAGCTTGTTAGGTTATACTCAGAGAAATGCTACTTCTAACAATAAATCATTTGATAATAAAGACAGATTACATATTGTTTCTGCCGGTAATATCAAGACTTCTATGGGTGTTTGGTCAACGGTATGGTTTGTTTACGACAAGGATAATAAACTTGTAACATATGGTATTCCATCAGACTTTATCCCAAGATACACTAAAGACGAAGATGGTAAGCAAGTAGAAAGTGAAACACAGACTGCTGCTTATAAAGCAATCAAAGATGCAAAGCTTGAATACACAGGTGCTTATATTACTTACGAAAGTGAAATGGGTGCAGGTTCTTCTACTGATCCAAAAAACTCCGGTCACCGTTCTGATGGTCGTTGGTACTATTCACGAGCAGTAGACCAAGTTAAGGTTAATACTCATGTTCTATATGCTGATGATACTGATTCAGCATCATGGACAGAAGATAACTACGGTAACGATTATGCCGGTACATTTACAGGTGCTAAGGCTCTTGTAGGTACAGAAAGAACAACTTCTGTTGACCGTAACTCAGAAGTTTCTATCTCTGCATCTGCTCTATCCAAGGGTACAGCTAATAAGCAGTATAAGTTCATTGGTTGGACAGCTAATGCAACTAAGGGTGAAGACGGTACTTACACAATTGTTAAGAACCCATCAATGACAGATAGCTCACAGACAGTTAAGGTTTCAACAAATATGGACTTGTATGCACTATACATTCCTGTTGCTAATGGTGATTTGATTATCACTCACGAAAAGTTTACAGGTGAGGGTGCTTTCGGTGGTCCTGGTAGATACTTCGTTCAGGCTAAACTATATAATAGTGATAATGTAACAGTAAAAGATACTTACTATCAAGAAGGTAGTGTAACAATTCCTGGTTACACAGAAAATTCCGGTAAAATTGTTGTTCAGCTAATTGTTTATTCTGTAAACGGTAGTAGATACAAGGCTACTTATAACTATCAAAATAAGCCAATTACTGATGGAACCCATCTTGATAAGGTATGTTCATCTAGTGATCCTGCTGTTGTAGAAAAAGAAATCACTCCAAGTAGTATTTTTGATCCTAATACAGGTAAAATGAAAACATCAAAGGTTGATTTCTATTCAGATTTACAGACAAATAATATTACTGTTAAGATGAATTACTACAACCGTAAAGTAGAAAATGGTGAACCTGCTGATATGGATTCAACTCCAACATCATATTCTTACAGATTTACCAGCTACCCAAAAGAAGTTCTAAAAGATGATGGTACTCTAATAAGTATTCAAAAGCTAATTGAATATGCTAAGAACCATTCTCAGCAACCTGATAATATGATTGAAAAGTATGTTTCTTGGAATTCACAGACAGCCGCTGAGGCAGGTATTACAAGTTATATGAATTACCACGCAAATGCTAATTATGAGGCAACTCCTTATCATACAGACCAGTATGGTAATGTTCAGTCAAAAGGTGAAAAGTGGGTAACTTATTACGACAGAGACGGTGCTGAAGTTGCTGAAAAAGATGCAACTGCAGAAACAGTTTCAAGTATTTCAATTTGGTATTTCAACACACCAAAGAAATATACCTACACTCTAAAAACTGCAAATTCATCAAAGGACCTAGGTGGTGACGGTCCTTACTACGGAAAAGATGCTAAGACTGCAAGTGGACTATTCTACAACACTCGTCTATTTGGTTCTGACAGAGAAGTTTCTGATGCAGCATCTCCATACACAAAAGCTTACGGTGTTGATTATGGCTATACAGGCCAGGAAATAAATACTGCTAAGACTATTGAAAAAGATGGTACTACTCTTAAATTCCTATATTGGGCTTATGATACTGCCGGTAAGAAGATAGCTTCTACTAACATTCAGTATGGTTTAAGAATTACTAATAATACTACGCTATACGCAATCTATGGTGAAAATGAAATTACTGCTCCGGGTCTAACAGTTCAAGAAGTAACTCCTGATACATTCTTCGATAGTAACAACATTTCAAAGACTCGTATCAATACAATCTTCAACCCTTATAACTGTAAGGATAATGATAAGAATATTGATAGTGCTTCTGTTGTTTACTTAAGAGTTTCTAATGCTACAACTGAAAAGTCACTAAATAACTTAGCTGATGCTGATTTACAGGATCTAAGAACTCAGATTTCTACTGTTGTATCTAAGGCTTCTTACGAAAAGTTCAAGAGTGGTGAAGTTGACTCTAGTGCAAGTGCACAGATTGTTCAGATTAGTGGTAGTACAGCAAGTGGCTTTAAGTTCAAGATTGTTGACGCCCCTTCTTCCAGTTCAACGAAACTAGAAACTAGCCTATCAAACAAGAACAGAGGTCAGTTTACTACAACATTTACAACATCTATATTAAAGAATTATACATACTATGTATTTGCTACTATGGGTTATAAGAATTATAACGGTGCTGATAAATCAGTAGTTCCAGGTAGTGACGGTATTTCTTACATTACCAGTGAAAACTTTGCTAAGTATGCTTTTGATAAAGATGGTAAATATGTAGCACCTTCTAACTCTTAATTATTAAATTTACAACACATAACACTTCGGCGTTATGTGTTGCCTTTATAAGGTGATTTTATGAAGAAAATAAAAACTATAACTTCACTACTTTTGTTTATTATAATTTTGGTTTCAATATCAATTACAAGTGCCGGTGCAGTAACTTCTTATGATAATTTTGAACTTGAATATAATTCAACATCAAAGAGCTATACTGTTATAAACTATGTGGGTAATAATAAAAATGTAAAAATTCCTGAAATGGTTTACGGCAGATTTGTTACCAAAATAGGTAGTTATGCTTTTGCTGATAACACAACTATTGAAACAGTTGAAGTACCTTATCTTGTTTCTAGCTTTGATGAATATTCCTTTAGTGGTTGTACTTCTCTGAAGGAAATTAATATTCCTGAATTTGTTAGCAATATTAATCAATTTGCTTTCTTTAACTGCAAATCTCTAAAGAATATAACAATGGATTGTATGATTAAGACTGTTAATGAGTCAGTTTTTCAGAATTGTTCATCTCTTGAAAGTATCAAGCTACCTTCAACAGTTGAAACAATAGGGACATATGCTTTTGCTAATTGTAAAAGTTTAGGCAGTGTTACTGTTGGTGATAATGTTTCATCTATTTCAAGTAATGCTTTTAATGGATGTTCAGATTTATTAAAAATTGTTGCTAATGAGGGTTCATATGCTGAAAAGTTTGCAAAGGACAACAATATTGCCTTTGAAGAAAGTCCACAACTAATCGGTGATGTAAATGATGATGGTGAAATTAATGTTAAAGATGCAACATATGTTCAGAGATTTACAGTTCTACAGTCCGGTTATGTAATTCCGGATGGTTCACCAATCTTTAAGAGAGCCGATGTAAACGGTGACGGAAAAGTTAATGTTGTTGACGCAACACTTATTCAAAAATATGCAATGCATATGATTGATGAATTTTAAGTGAATGTTTTAAGGGCTACCTTTTTGGTAGCTCTTTTTTTGTTACTTTTTGCGATTCCTTGATTTATTCATACTTTTCATTTATAATTAAATAGTACATATAACATCATTTTTGTTATTAGTTGTGCTATTAGATTGATTGTTTTGGAGGGCAATATGCTTTGTAAATTTGCAGATTTATTTGTTGAGATTAACCCTCTGTATGACTATACAAAAAAGATGATAAAATATTTTGAAACCGATGAAGTACCTACCTCTCAAGTTATTACACTAGGAGAAAAATTTTCTGATGATGACTACAAAAAATATAATTCATTTCATCCGGAAGTTCCTGTTGAAGAAGCAGAACATATATTTTTGGCAACTGAATTTTTTAGAAAAATTTTAAAGTACAATGCAATTATGATACATTCATCAGCAATAAAATATAATGGAAAGTGTTATCTTTTTTCTGCCGATAGTGGGGTAGGAAAGTCAACCCATACTTCATTGTGGCAAGAAGTTTATGGTGACAAAGTTCAAATAATAAATGACGATAAACCTATAATCCGAATAAAGAATAATAAGTTAATTGTATATGGTTCACCATTTGCCGGAGGTACAATGAAATTCCAAAATGACAGTGCTGATTTGGAAGCTATTGTGTTTTTGGAAAGAAGTAAAAATAATTCTATTGAAGAATTATCACCACAATCGGCAATGCGATATTTGTTTAAAGAAAGTGTTAGAAAAATCGGCAAAAATCAAATGAATAATTCTCTAAATATGATTAGTGTAATTTTGGAGAATTGTAAAATATATAAACTACATTGTAATATGGATAAAAGTTCAGCAATACTTTCTCATGATACTATAGTAAAGGAAGATTAATATGAAAATTAAGGAAGATTTTTTACTGCGAAAAGTAGCAGATTGTTATGTGGTTGTGCCGGTAGGCAAGGCAACTGTTGACTTTAATGGTATGATGAATCTTAACGAAACCGGTGCTTTCCTATGGGAAAAGTTAGAAAATGACACAACAAAAGAAGAATTACTAAAAGCTATGCTTGATGAATATGAAGTAACTGAAGATATAGCAAAGAAAGATATAGACAACTTTATTACAAAGCTAAAGGACGGTAACTTACTTGAATAAACAAGTGCCTATTAGTGAACTTGTACCGATTTTTAAGGAAATTCTCAATAGTGGTAGCAATGTGAATTTCATACCCAGAGGTGTGTCAATGTTGCCAATGCTAAGGGATAACTGCGATACAGTAACCTTAACTAAGCCAACAATACTAAAAAAATATGATGTGGTATTTTTCTACCATAAACCAACTAATTCCTATGTACTTCATAGAATCATAAAAGTCAATAATGACGGTACATATAACATTTGTGGTGATAACAGAATGGTTTGTGAAATGAATGTGCCTAAGAAAGACATTTTTGCAGTTGTTACTGCCTTTACTAAAGATAATGTTACCTATAAAATCACAGACATTAATTACAAGATTTATTCCAGAAAATGTGTTGCAAAAAAGAAATTAAAATGGAAATATTATTCTTTTAAAGAAAAATTATATCCATATTATAGGAAGATAAAAAGAAAATGAACAGTTCAACTTACAAGAAAAAAGTTAATAAAACTGCATTAAGATGGATATTGAAAAAAAGCAAATCTCAGTTACCTTCAATAATTTTGCTAGTTGTAATTTACGCAATTCTTGCAATAATCGGTGTGTATGTTGCAGTAGCCAGTAAGTACCTTGTTAATGCTGCAACAGGCAGTGATCCAAATTATGCAAATGACCCTATGAGTGGTGTTGCACATTATGGTTTGATTTTTGGTGGAATAGTGTGTGGAGAAATTTTCTTTAGCGTGTTGCAGAGAATTTTTGTGTTTAGAATTAGTGCAAAGCTGGAAATCAGTTATAAAACAGATTTGTTTCAGCAAATATTAGAAAAAGAATTTGCTGATGTTTCAGCTTATCATTCAGGTGAATTGTTAAACAGACTTACTAGCGATATTAGTACAATTACAAATGCTATTGTTACAATCATACCTAGAATTACATATATGTTTGTGAAACTTGCAGGTGTGTTTATTGTTTTGGTGCAAATCAGTATTCCTTTTACAATGGTGTTTGTAATTGGTGGTGCATTGGCTCTTTTTTTGGCATCTTTGTATAGAACTAAGATGAAGAACTTTCACAAGAAAGGTCAAGAAACAGATGGCAAAGTGAGAAGCTTTTTGCAAGAGATTATTGCAAGCCTACTCCTAGTTAAGTCATTTGATATTGAAGATGAAGTTCTAAAAGATGCAAAAAATTTGCAACAAAATAACTATGTAATCCGTAGAAAGAGAAACACACTTTCTGTTATCAGCTCCTCAGCATTTTCATTTGTATTTATGCTTGGATATGCTTTTGGATTAATTTGGGGTGCTTATAATATTGTTCATGGCAATATTACATATGGTGTGCTAACAGAAATTATTGCTTTGGTTTCCCAAATTCAAGGTCCAATCTCAGGACTTACAGGTTTGTTTCCAACTTACTTTGCTGCTACTGCATCAGCAGAAAGAATTATGGAAATTGAGGCACTTCCACAAGAAAGAAAGTTTAACAAAAGTGAAATTAATGTGGAAAACATTTATAATAATCTAAAGTCCATCAACTTCGACAATATTACTTTTAGTTATGATAGGGAAGAAGTTCTTTCAAATACAAGCCTAAAAATTAACAAAGGTGACTTTGTTGCCATTATGGGTATTACAGGTATAGGCAAAAGCACACTTATGAAACTTCTAATGTCTGTTTTCAATGTTTCAAGTGGTGAAATTTATCTTGATTTAAATGATAACAAAAAGCTTTATATTGATAAAAATTCAAGAAAAATGTTTGCCTATGTGCCACAAGGTAACTTCCTGCTTTCAGGTACGATTAGGGACAATCTACTTATTGTTGCACCTAAAGCTACTGATAAAGAAATCCACACTTCACTAAAAATAGCTTGTGCCGATTTTGTAGATACTTTGCCTAGTGGACTTGATACAATGTTAGGTGAGAGAGGTATAGGACTTTCTGAGGGACAAGTTCAGCGACTTGCTATTGCCAGGGCAATCCTTACTAAGTCTCCGATTCTTTTACTTGATGAATGTACCTCTGCACTTGATGAAGAAACAGAAAAACAATTACTTCAAAACTTAGTTAATCTGCAAAACAAAACTTGTATGATTATCACTCATAAAAAAGCTGCACTTTCAATTTGCAACAAAGAAGTTTGTATTGAAGATAAGAAAATTATTGTAAAGGAAAATTAATGTGAAAAAGGAATTTTCTCCAAAAGAAAAAACTCAATATAAATTTCTCCTTAATGTACTTGGCTTTCTATTTTCTAATATTCCTTTAGAGAATAATAATCAGATTGATTTTAGAGATTTGTACTTTACCTCTGCAAAAAGCAGAGTTGCAAATATGGTTTCCTATGCCTTAGAAAAAAGCAAAATCAATGTACCTAAAGAAATTATGGATATGTTTGTTAGGTGCAGAAAGTTTATGCTGATGAAGGATGCATCTCAGTTTTCAGCTACCAAAAAGCTAATTGCTGAATTTGAAAAACAGGGAATAGACAACCTGCTTGTGAAGGGTCAGTTTATTAAAGATACCTACCCTCAACCGGACTTTAGAGTTACAAATGATGTTGATGTTCATATTAAAAGTGAAGATATTGAAAAAGCTAGAACTATTCTTTCTAACTTAGATTATAGAATTACAGAGTCAACCGATGACCTTATTGTTGCAGTACAAGACCCATTTGTACAGTTTGAAATTCATTGTGATAACGGTAACTTTAGAAATTCAACATTTACAGAGAATTTGTTCAGTAATGCAAAGCTGATTAATAATACAAATCACACCTATAAATTTACTGATGAATACCACTATATTTATATTGTTGAGCATTTTGCTAAGCATTATCGTGACTTAGGTGGTATGGGCGTCAGAATGATAATTGATGTTTATTTCTTAAATAAATATCTTAAGAATAATAATGCTGACTTTAACTTTATAAATGATAAGTTAAAAGAAAATAGCCTTACAAAATTCCATGAAATGTTGCTTGAAAAAGCTGATTTATATTTTAATAAAGGAATTAAAGATTTTGATGATGTTGATGTTTATATTCTTTCAAATATGACTTTCGGTACAGAAGAAAATAGAATCCTAAATGAAAGAAGAAAATACAATGAAGAATATAATAATTCTACAGAAGAAAATTATATTAAATCTCGAATTTTCCCACCATACAAAAGAATGGTAGAGGAATATCCAAGTTTAAAAAATAAAAAATTGCTTTTACCTTTATATTGGCTACATAGAGATTTCAAAATTTTAACTTCAAAGAACCTAAAACAGTATCAAGAGAATTTGTCAGAATACAAAAAGTATGACAATAAAGAAGAAATTGATTTCCTTGATAATGTTATGAAAAAGTCAGGTTTCTGATTTTTATAACAATTTTTTACAAACATTGATTTTTAGTTAACTAGGTGATATAATAGATAAGATAGAGAAATAATTAAGGGTGATTTGATGATTACTATGTTAAAAAGTAAACTACATAGAGCAGTTGTAACAGAAGCTGATGTTAACTATGTAGGTAGTATAACTATTGATAAAGATTTAATGGAAAAGTCAGGCATCTATGAATATGAAAAAGTTAGTGTTGTAGATGTTGAAAATGGTCAACGCTTTGATACATATGTTATTGCCGGTGAAAGAGGTAGCCGTATCATTTGTGTTAACGGTGCAGCTGCAAGACTGGTTGCAGTTGGTGACCATGTTATTATTATGGCTTATAAATTAATTGAAGAAAAAGATGCCAATACCCACAAGCCTACTGTTGTTTTTCTTGATAGTGACAACAATCCTTGTGAAGAAAAAGAATGTAAGAGAACTGTCGGCAAATAAAAGTTTTACCCCATTGCAAAAAGCATTTATTGCATTGGGGTTAATTTATGTAACAAAGGGCATAAGCCTTTTAAATAAATGTTAGGGAGTATGAGTATGAACAAACAAAAAATCAACAATGAAGCAATTTACGATGCCCGTAAATTGGGTAAAGGCAAAATGGTTGTCCTTGGTTTGCAACATATGTTTGCAATGTTTGGTGCAACAGTAGTTGTACCACTGATTACAGGTCTTTCTGTGTCATCAACATTGCTTTTTGCAGGTCTGGGAACATTACTGTTTCACCTAGTAACAAAGGGTAAAGTACCGGCATTCCTAGGTTCTTCATTTGCATTCCTTGCAGGGTATGCAACAATTGCACCTAAGGGTGAAGCAAACCTACTACCATATGCTTGTTTTGGTGTAGCTTGTGCATCAGTTCTATACTTTATTTTGTCAGCATTATTTAAAGCATTCGGTGCTCACCGAGTAATGAAATTTTTCCCACCTATTGTAACAGGTCCGATTATCATTGCTATCGGTTTAACACTTGCACCATCAGCTATCAACAACTGTGAAAGCTCAGGTGACAATGCCGGTTTATCTTGGATAGTTGCTATTGTGGCAATTGCAATTATCATTATTTGTAACATCTTCGGTAAAGGTATGATTAAGATTATCCCTATTATCTGTGGTGTTCTTGGTTCATATGTTGTAGCAGTTTGCTTAGGTTTAGTTGACTTTACTTCAGTTGCAAAGGCTGATTGGATTGGACTACCATTTACATATGACCAAACAGTATTCAGCATCTTTACAGGTGACACTGATTGGGGCTTAATTACAACATCAATTATCACAATTGTTCCTATTGCTCTTGCAACAATGGTTGAACATATCGGTGATATTTCTGCTATTTCATCAACAATCGGTAAGAACTGTATTGCTGATCCGGGTTTACACAGAACACTTCTTGGTGATGGTGCAGCAACACTTCTAGCAGCACTATTCGGTGCACCTGCTAACACAACATATGGTGAAAACACAGGTGTTCTTAACCTTACAAAGGTATTTGACTCAAGAGTTATCAGAATTGCAGCATTCTTTGCAATCCTATTCTCATTCTCACCAAAGTTTGCAGCTATCGTTACATCAATTCCATCAGCTACAGTTGGTGGTGTTTCACTAGTTCTATACGGTATGATTTCTTCTGTTGGTGTTAGAAACATTGTTGAAAACAAAATCGACTTTACAAATATGAGAAATGTTCTTATTATGGCTATTATCCTTGTATTAGCTTTAGGTATTACTTTCTCAACTGCCGGTAATATTTCTTTCACAATCGGTTCTGTAACAATTCAACTATCAGGTCTTGCAGTAGGTTCTCTAGTTGGTATTATCCTAAATGCTATTATTCCTGGTAATGACTATAAGTTCAAAACTGATGAAGACTTAGGTGCTAACGAAATTCAAAAAGATACCAGAGAAATGTAATCTCTAAAACATAAAGCCTTGACTACTATAGTCAAGGCTTTTCTTTTGCCTATTTTAGAGGAATAGGGAATATGTAAGGTGATAAGTTATATTTTATATAAAACTTAATGTAGGCAGAAAAATAGGGCAGAAAGTAAAATTTCTGCCCTAATAATTATTCTTCAGTTTTTTCTTCTGATTTTAATTTTTCGTTCATTCTATATGAGAGAGTCATTAAGCTATCTGTCATATGAACATTCTCAACAACAGTATCACTGTATTTTCTGGCAATATCAAAGTGAGAGAAATTCCAATATGCCTTAATTCCACAGTTATAAAGTCTGTCAATAATAGTTGCAACACTTTGTCTTGGAATACATAGCATAGCTATTGAAATATCATTGTTCTTGATAAATTCATCAACTTGTGACTCAGGCATAACCTCAATATCATTAATCCTTGTACCGATAATATTAGGGTTAGTCTCAAAGATACCCTTAATATTAAAGCCTCTTTCAGCAAAGTTAATGTGAAGTGCAACTGCTTTACCAAGGTTACCTGCACCAAGAATAATAGCATTGTTTACCTTGTTAAGTCCAAGGATGTTTTCCATTTCACTTTTTAGATACGAGATACTGTATCCATAGCCTTGCTGACCAAAACCACCAAAGCAGTTAAAGTCCTGTCTAATCTGACTAGCAGTAACATTCATCAGTTCAGCAAGTTTACCTGAGCTTATTCTCTGTTCTCCGTTATCAGCAAGTTCCGAGATAAATCTGTAATATCTGGGAAGTCTTCTGATAACAGACATAGAAATCTTATTACTTTTTGGCACTACTAATGCCACCTTTCAATTAAAGAATTGCCTTTAGTCTTTCGTTAACAGCAACAAGGAATTCCTCTGTGTTTACTTTCTTCTTGTTTTCAAGAGTAGATAGTAGGTAAAGGTCACCTGTCATTACACCGTCTTCAATAGTTGTGATTGTAGCTTTTTCAAGCTTATCAGCAAAGTCACATAGTTCCGGAATAGAGTCTAGTTCGCCTCTCTTGCGTAATGCACCGGTCCAAGCAAATAGTGTAGCAACACTGTTTGTTGATGTTTCTTCACCCTTTAAGTGCTTGTAGTAGTGACGCTGAACAGTACCGTGAGCTGCTTCATATTCATAAATACCTTCAGGAGAAACAAGTACAGATGTCATCATAGCCAGTGAACCAAATGCAGTAGCAATCATATCACTCATAACATCACCATCGTAGTTCTTACAAGCCCAAATATAGCCACCTTCTGAACGGATAACTCTTGCAACAGCATCATCAATTAGTGTGTAGAAGTATTCAATACCTGCTTCTTCAAATTTTTCTTTGTATTCATTGTCAAAGATTTCCTGGAAAATATCCTTAAATGTATGGTCATACTTTTTGCTGATTGTATCCTTAGTAGCAAACCAAATGTCTTGCTTTAGGTCAAGAGCATAGTTGAAACATGCTCTTGCAAAAGAAGAAATTGAGCTGTCTAGGTTGTGCATACCCTGAATAACACCGTCACCCTTAAAGTCGTGAATTAGTGAAGTTTCAGTTGTGCCATCAGGCTTAGTAACAAGAAGTTCAGCCTTTGAACCACCCTTAACAACCATTTCTGTATTCTTATAAACATCACCGTAAGCATGTCTTGCGATAGTGATTGGCTTTTTCCATGTTGGAATATATGGTGTAATACCCTTAACAATAATAGGTGAACGGAATACTGTACCGTCAAGAATTGCTCTGATTGTACCGTTAGGTGACTTCCACATTTCTTTTAGGTCATATTCTGTCATTCTTGCAGCATTAGGTGTGATTGTAGCACACTTAACTGCAACACCGTATTTCTTAGTTGCTTCTGCTGAGTCAACAGTTACCTGGTCATTAGTAGCATTTCTGTTTTCAAGACCTAGGTCATAGTATTCTGTCTTTAGGTCAACATATGGAGTGATAAGAATATCCTTAATCATTTTCCAAATGATTCTTGTCATTTCGTCGCCATCCATCTCAACTAATGGAGTGGTCATAGGAATTTTAGCCATAGTAATTCTCCTTCTTATGTATTTATAGTTTAATGAAAACCTATCTTCCTTAGAAAATAGGTTTTCAATATGTACAATTAGCCGTTTTCTTTTGTGTAGTTTAGTAGACCACCGGCAATGATAATTGCCTTTGTTCTATCTGTTAGTTCACACTTAGCCATAATTTCTTCACCGGTAGTTTTGTTAACAACCTTAACATCTCCACCATTAGCAATGATTTCCTTAACATCAGGTAGTGTGATTTCGTCATTTAGGTTAATCTTGTCATAGTCAGCTTCATTACAGAATTCTAGTGGTAGAATACCGGCATTGATTAGGTTAGCTCTGTGAATTCTTGCAAATGACTTAACAAGTACTGCCTTAACACCTAGGTATAGAGGTGCAAGTGCTGCATGTTCTCTTGAAGAACCCTGACCGTAGTTAGCACCACCAACAATAATTGATGAACCTAGTTCTTTTGCTCTCTTAGGGAACTCAGGGTCACATACAGTAAAGCAATGCTGACTGATAGCCGGAATATTTGAACGAAGAGGAAGAATCTTTGCACCTGCTGGCATAATGTGGTCAGTTGTAATGTTGTCCTCAACCTTTAATGCACAAGTAGCATTGATTGTTTCTTCCAGTGGAGTTGTTTCAGGGAAAGGCTTAATGTTTGGTCCTCTTAGTACTTCAATGTTGTCCATTTCTTCAATAGGAGCAGGATCAATAACCATATTGTCATTGATAAGGAACTTTTCAGGCATTTCAACAGTGTAACCTTCACCAAGTGTTGTAGGGTCAGTGAATACACCTGTCAGTGCTGATACAGCAGCAGTTTCAGGGGATACAAGATAAATCTGACCATCCTTAGTACCTGAACGACCTAGGAAGTTTCTGTTAAATGTTCTTAGTGAAATACCCTTTGAGTTAGGTGACTGACCCATACCGATACATGGACCACAAGCTGATTCAAGAATTCTTGCACCGGCAGCAATTAAGTCGCCTAAAGCACCGTTAAGTGCTAACATATTAAATACTTGCTTTGAACCCGGAGCAATTGCAAGTGAAACATTTTCTGCAACAGTTTTGCCCTTTAGAATGTGAGCAACTGTCATTAAATCTCTGTATGATGAGTTTGTACAAGAACCGATACAAACCTGGTCAACCTTTTGACCTGCAAGACTTTCAATAGTCTTAATGTTATCAGGAGAATGAGGACAAGCAGCCATTGGCTTTAGTGTTGATAAATCAATATCAATAACTTCATCATAAACTGCATCTTCATCAGGAGTTAGTTCTACCCAATCTTCTTCTCTGCCCTGAGCCTTTAGGAACTGACGAGTTAGTTCATCAGAAGGGAAGATAGAAGTAGTAGCACCAAGCTCAGCACCCATATTTGTAATTGTTGCTCTTTCAGGAACAGAAAGTGTCTTAACGCCTTCACCACCATATTCAACAATCTTGCCAACGCCACCCTTAACAGACATAATTCTTAGAACTTCAAGAATAATATCCTTAGCAGCAACCCAAGGCTGAAGTTTACCTGTTAGGTTTACTCTTACCATCTTAGGCATTGTGATGTAGTAAGCACCACCACCCATAGCAACTGCAACATCAAGTCCACCGGCACCCATAGCCAGCATACCGATACCACCACCTGTTGGTGTGTGTGAGTCAGAGCCGATAAGAGTTTTACCCGGCTTACCGAATCTTTCTAGGTGTACCTGGTGACAAATACCATTACCCGGTTTGCTAAAGTAGATACCATGTTTCTTACAAACAGACTGAATAAATCTGTGGTCATCAGCATTTTCAAAACCTGTCTGTAAAGTATTGTGGTCAATATATGCAACAGATTTTTCTGTTTTAACTCTTGGAACACCCATTGCCTCAAATTCTAGGTATGCCATTGTACCTGTAGCATCTTGAGTTAGTGTCTGGTCAATTCTTAGGCCGATGTCTGTGCCTTTAACCATTTCACCGTCAACAATGTGTTCTTTAATGATTTTTTCTGCGAGTGTGTAACCCATGTTTTTAGTCTCCTTTTAGTTAAATTTTCTCGTAATCTCCTTATTGTAAGAAAATTCTAATAACAAGAATAAAATATAATTTAATTATACAATAAATTTGTGATTTTATCAATGTTAAATTTATAACAATATTTAAATATTTCTACTAAATATAGGAGTATATTTATTTCTTTTTTTTACAAAATAACAGTAATTGCGTTTTTGTTTGTAATTATAATTGGGTTGTGATATAATAAACGACTGTGGTAAATGTAATATATAAGATAATTAAATGTAAGGAAATGATATTATGGCTACAAGAGAAAATCTAAGAAATATCGCTATTATTGCCCATGTTGACCATGGTAAAACAACACTTGTTGATGAACTGCTAAAGCAGAGTGGTACATTCCGTGCTAACGAAGTAGTTGACGAAAGAGTTATGGATAGTAACGACATCGAAAGAGAAAGAGGTATTACAATTCTTTCTAAGACAACATCTGTTATGTATGGTGATACAAAAATCAATATTGTTGACACACCTGGTCACGCAGACTTTGGTGGTGAAGTTGAGCGTATCCTACAAATGGTTGACGGTGTTTTATTGGTAGTTGACGCATTTGAAGGTTGTATGCCTCAGACAAGATTTGTTTTGAAAAAGGCTCTTGGTCTAAAGAAAAAGCCTTTAGTTGTTGTAAATAAAATTGATAGAGAAGGAAGTCGTCCTGAAGAAGTTGTTGACGAAGTTCTTGACCTATTTATCGAACTTGGTGCTGATGAAGACCAGATTGAGTTCCCTGTAGTTTATGCATCAGCAAAGGGTGGTTATGCTTCTCTTGACCCACACAATAAGGGTACAGATATGCAACCACTATTTAAAGAAATTGTTGAAGAAATCCCTGCTCCTGAGGGTGATCCTGATGGTGGTTTACAGATTCTTATTTCTAACATTGACTATGATGACTATGTAGGTCGTATTGGTGTTGGTAGAGTTGAAAGAGGTACTGTAAAGAACGGTCAGGGTGCTGTACTTTGTGGTATTGACGGTACAAGACAGAATGTTAGAATTCAGAAACTTTATCAGTATGAAGGTCTAAAGAGAGTAGAAACAGAAACTGCTACTTACGGTGACCTTATTTGTGTTAGTGGTATTAACTCAATCAACATCGGTGAAACACTTTGTTCTTATGATTGTGTAGAACCACTACCATTTGTTAAGATTGATGAACCAACAGTTACAATGAACTTTATTGTAAACAACTCACCATTTGCAGGTAGAGAAGGTAAGTTTGTTACATCAAGAAATCTTAGAGACAGACTATTTAAGGAAATCGAAACTAATGTTGCTTTAAGAGTTGAAGAAACTGACTCAGCAGATACATTTAAGGTTTCAGGTAGAGGTGAACTTCACCTATCTATCCTTATTGAAACAATGAGAAGACAGGGTTATGAATTCCAGGTATCTCGTCCACAGGTTATCACTAAGGAAATTGATGGTGTTCGTAACGAACCTGTCGAAATTCTAATGATTGAAGTACCTGACGAATATGTTGGTGCTGTAATGGAAAAGCTAGGTACAAGAAAAGCTGAACTTGTTAATATGGATACTAACGGTAGTGGTACAACTCATATTGAATTTAGAATTCCATCAAGAGGTTTAATGGGTTACAGACCTGAATTCCTAACAGATACAAACGGTAACGGTATTATGAACCATGTATTTGATGCTTACGAACCATGGAAGGGTGAAATTATCACTCGTCATCAGGGTTCACTTATTGCTTGGGAAACAGGTGATACAGTTGCTTATGGTCTAAATGCTGCTCAGGAAAGAGGCAGACTATTTGTTGGTCCGGGTGTTCCTGTATATGAAGGTATGATTGTTGGTGCATCTCCAAAGGCTGAGGACCTAACAGTTAATGTATGTAAGAAAAAGCATATGACAAATACTCGTGCATCAGGTTCTGATGATGCTCTAAAGCTAACACCACCATCAATTATGTCACTTGAACAGTGCCTAGAATTTATCGGTGATGATGAACTAGTTGAAGTTACACCTAAAAATATCCGTATGAGAAAGATGATTCTATCTCGTGAACAGAGAATGAAGAATCAAAACCGTAAGAAGTAATGAATTTTGTAATACTTGATTTAGAATGGAACGGCTCTTATAGTAAGAGAGATAAAAAGTTCTATAACGAAATTATAGAATTTGGTGCAGTAAAAACAGACAGCAACCTTAATATTATTGACACCTTTTCAATGTTGGTTACTCCTACAATTGGCAAGAAACTTAATTCAAGAATTAAAGCACTTACCAATATAACAAATGAAGAATTGAAAGATGCTCACAATACTTTTGCTGATGTTTCTGAGAAGTTCGGTGAATTTCTTGGAGATTCTGTTCTCTTAACTTGGGGCAATAGCGACATTCACGCATTAATGGAGAACTATGGTTACTATTTTGGTGACGATAGACCTCCATATTTAACTAAGTATTGTGATTTGCAGATTTATTGTGAATTTGCTTTAGGTGTTCACGATAAGGGTAAGCAACTTGGATTATCCACTTGTGCTGACTTATTAAATATAGATAGAAATGATTTAGTCCTTCATAGAGCATTAACTGATGCAGAGCTTAGTCTTTTATGCTTTAGAAAGTGCTATAATGAAGAAAAAATCAAAAAGTATATCAGTAATTGTGACCTAGAGTTTTATAAGAAAATGACTTTTAGAACAACATTTATTACCGATATAGAAAATCCATTAATTGATAAGTCACTTTGGACCTTTACTTGTCCTGAGTGTCATACAGCAGTAAAGCAGGTTTCTGATTGGGTAGTGAAGAATCGTTCATTTAGAGCAAAATTTGTTTGCGAAAAATGTAACAAAGAATTTATTGCCAGAGTAATTTGTAAGTTGCGTTATGAGGGTGTAACAGTAAACAAAAAGCTGACAATCCCTAGACCACCGGAAACAAAAGAAAATGACAATAATGATGAAGAAAAGCAAGAAAAGGAATAATATACTAAAAATTATTATGAAATAATTAATATTTTTGCGTTTTTCTTGACAAACAACAATTAACATAGTAAATTTAAACTATGTTTAATTATAGGGAGGATAAAACAATGAAAAAAGTATTGGCTCTTGTACTTTCATGCCTAATGCTGGTTGTAGCACTTGCAGGTTGTGGAAGCTCAAGCAATGACAAAAAAGACGGACTTGAAACTGTAACAGAAGGTAAGCTAACAATGGCTACTAATGCTACTTTCCCTCCATATGAATATTATGAAGGTAAGAAAGTCATTGGTATTGACGCCGAAATTGCAGGCGAAATCGCAAAGAAACTTAATCTTGAACTTGAAATTGCTGATATTGAATTTGACTCAATTGTACCAGGTGTACAGAGTGGCAAATACGATATGGGTATGGCAGGTATGACTGTAACACCTGAAAGAAAGAACAGTGTTAACTTCTCTGATTCTTATGCTACAGGTATCCAGAAGGTTATCGTAACTAAGGACTCAGAGATTAAGACTCTTGATGACATTAAGGGCAAGAATATTGGTGTACAGACATCAACAACAGGTGACCTTTATGCTACTGATGATTACGGTGCAGACCATGTTAAGAAGTTTGACAGTGGTAACGCAGCAGTTAATGCACTAAAGGTTGGTAAGGTTGATTGTGTTATTATTGATAACGAACCAGCTAAAGCTTATGTAAAGGCTAACGGTAGTGCATTAAAGATTCTTGATACTGATTATGCAGTAGAAGATTATGCAATTTGTTTCTCTAAGGATAATACAGAACTTCAGAAGAAAGTTAATGAAGCTCTAAATGAACTTAAGAAAGACGGTACAGTTCAGAAGATTGTTGATAAATATATCAAAGCTGACTAATTACTTTGTAATTAAGGGGGCAGTTGTTTAACTGCCCCTATTTGTTTATTTTATAATAAGGTTTGGTGAAATAGGTGAATTGGTTTCAAAACTTAATTGACCAGTTTAAGTTTGTATTTGTTGAGGGAGATAGGTACCAACAAATGCTAACTGGTCTAAAAAACACTTTACTGATTACAGCCGGTGCTTTAGTAATTGGTATTGTTATTGGCGTAGTTATTGCGTCAATTCGTTCCTCTTTTGATAAAAATAAAGAATCATTAAAAATGCGTGGTGGCATTGGTTACTACATACTTGCAGTTTTGAATGCTATTTGTAGAGTTTATTTAACAATTATTCGTGGTACACCTGTAGTAGTTCAGTTAATGATTGCTTACTTCATTGTTTTTGTTTCAGCAAAAGACGGTGTACCTGTTGGTATGCTTGCTTTTGGTATTAATTCCGGTGCTTATGTTGCAGAAATTTTCAGAGCCGGTATTATGTCAATAGATAATGGTCAGTTTGAGGCCGGTCGTAGCTTAGGTTTTAACTACTTCCAAACTATGAGATATATTGTTGTGCCACAAATGTTTAAGTCTGTACTACCAACACTTTGTAACGAATTTATTGCACTATTAAAGGAAACATCAGTTGTAGGTTATGTTGGTGTTATTGATATTACGAAGGCCGGTAATGTTATTGCAGGTGTAACATATTCTTACTATATTCCACTACTAACTGTTGCAGCTATTTACCTTGTAATGGTTATGATTCTATCTTACTTTGTCGGTAAACTGGAAAAGAGGTTAAGAAAGAATGAAAGATAAGGTATTAATTAAGGTTGAAAACCTAAAGAAACATTATAATGGTGGCAAGGTTAAGGCACTTGATGGTGTAAACTGTCACATTAACCAAGGTGAAGTTGTTGTTATTATCGGACCATCCGGTAGTGGTAAGTCAACTTTACTTCGTTCACTTAACCTACTTGAAATCCCAACATCAGGCAAAATCCTATTAGGTGATGTTGATATTACCAATCCAAAGAATGATATTAATCTTCACAGACAGAAGATGGGAATGGTGTTCCAGCACTTTAACCTTTTTGACAATATGAATGTTCTTAAGAATATGACTATTGCACCTATGAAACTTCTAAAGAAGTCTAAGGAAGAAGCAACTAATAAAGCTATGGAATTACTTGAAAGAGTTGGACTTGCTGATAGAGCAAATGCTTATCCAAGTCAGCTTTCAGGTGGTCAAAAGCAGAGAGTTGCTATTGTTAGAGCATTATGTATGGAACCTGAGGTTCTATTATTTGATGAACCAACTTCAGCTTTAGATCCAGAAATGGTTGGTGAAGTTCTTGATGTTATGAAGAACCTTGCAAAGGACGGTATGACAATGGTTGTTGTTACTCACGAAATGGGCTTTGCTAGAGAAGTTGCCGACAGAGTTATCTTTATGAGTGACGGTAAAATTGTTGAAGAAGGTACTCCTGAGGATATTTTTGAAAATCCACAAACAGAAAGAACAATCGATTTCTTAAAATGTGTTCTTTAATTATAATTTAAGATTTTATTTAACTCTCACTTAGTTCAAGTGGGAGTTATTTTTTTACTTATTATAATTCCATTATAGAAAAATAACCGATTTACTGACCCATTTCTTGTACATTTGAAAGAAAATTAGAACAAATGTTCTAATTTTTATTGCAATCATAGTGAACATTCGCTACAATTATAATTGCTAAACAACAAATAGCCCCAATCAATTTAGCAAATTAAGAAATTAAATTAATTAGGAAGTGATTGTATGAATTATAGAGAATGGTCTGAAAATTATGTACAAGAGGCTCAAAACCTTAAAAATGTTATTGATAAGGAAAGAGCAAATCTAAACAAAGCAAAAAATTTTGATGAGATTAAAAGTATTAACAGAAGGATACAAATTTTAAAGTCTATGTATTATGAATGTAAATTAACTGCAAGTTTCTTAAGTTCCAAAGCAAAGGATTTGGAAGAATTAGAAGGTGAGTCTGTTGCGTAATCAAGTACATATGACAGAAGATTTTGAAAACCTTTTGGCTTACAATCTGTATAACCAAACCGGTTATTCAAATACAGAGGATAGAAATAACATAAAGAAAATGCTGAAAGTTGGTATTGATAATATGCTAACGGAAAAGCAAAGAAAATGTGTCATTATGCACTACTTTGAGAAAAAGCCTATGAAACAAATTGCCAAGGAATTAGGTGTTTGTCCTTCAACAGTAACTCGAACAATTCAGTTAGCGAAGAAACGATTATCAATCCTAAGTGTGTTCTTATAATTTAAAAGTTATTTAAAGGTTATTTAAAAGTTATGTCATATTTTTGGCATAACTTTTTTTTATGAAAAAAAATTTTTTGTATATTTACAGTTTGTTTATAATTTACTTGTTTTAAAGAAATATATAGTATAGATTTTTGTTATAATTTATTATAAAAAAACATCTAAGGGAGGAAAGTTTTATGATAAAAAACAAAACAATCAAAAAGAAACTTGTTAGTTTTATTCTTTCAGTTTGTATGGTATTAACAGCTACTTCAATTCCTGCGGTATCTGCTATTTCTACAAAAACTGAAAAAGCAGGTGTATCAGCAGAAACTACAAGTGCAAACCGTTACGGATTAGCAAGTAATATCCAAGAAGGTACAATTCTTCATTGCTTTGACTGGAAGTATAATGACATTAAAGCTGAATTGAAGAATATTGCTGAAGCGGGTTTTTCAGCAATTCAGACTTCACCGGCTCAAAAGGGCATTGCTTCAGGTATTTGGTATTGGCTGTACCAACCATTGGGTTTTTCAGTACAAACTAATGATCTAGGTACTAAAGAAGATCTTAAGTCACTTTGTGATGAAGCCCATAAATATGGCATTAAGGTTATCGTGGATGTTGTTGCTAACCACTTAGCAGGTGACCATTCTAATATTCAGAATGACCTTAAAGACAGCAAATATTGGCATACATTTGGTGGTGGCATTGACTGGAAAAACAGATGGCAGGTTACTCACGGTGAAATCGGTATGCCTGACATTAATTCAGAAGATAGTTACGTACAGCAGGTTGTAGCTAAATATATTGATGAACTAAAAAGTCTTGGAGTAGATGGTTGCCGTTGGGATGCTGCAAAGCATATTGCTCTTCCAAGTGAAGAGTGTAACTTTTGGCCAACAGTTACAAAGCAAGGCTTATATCACTATGGCGAAATTCTTACTGGTCCTGATGACAGAAGTACCGGCAATGAAGGCTTAATGAAAGAATATACAGATTATATGACAGTTACTGACAGTAATTACGGTAAGGAACTTCGTGATTCTTTCAATAGTGGTAAAGCACCGGAATCCAGTGGTAATTGGGTAGCAAAAGGTATTTCTGCCGATAAACTTCTCTATTGGGGCGAAAGCCATGATACATGGTCTAACAACCAAGATTATGGTTACTCTAATGATATGAGCCAAAATGTTATCGATAGGGCTTATGCTGTTGCTGCTAGTAGAAACAATATTACAGCTCTGTATTTCTCAAGACCATCATCAAAAGTTAAGACTGATATTAAGGCAGGTGTAAAGGGTTCAACACACTTTACAAGTAATGAAGTTGCAGAAGTAAACCGTTTCCATAATGCTATGATTGGTCAGAAAGACAGTTATGCAATGTCAAATAATTGTTCTGTTGTTACAAGAGAACAAGGTGCAGTAATTGTAAAGGGTAGTGGCAGTGGTAGTGTTACTGTTGAAAATGCAGGTAACTTAACTAAGCCGGGTACATATACCGATCAAGTTTCAGGTAATAAGTTTACAGTAACTTCAAATGAAATCAAGGGTGAGATTGGTTCATCCGGTATCGCAGTTATTTATAATGCAAAGGTTATACCACGAAACACAATTTCACAAACAGGTGGTACTTTTAAGACAGATAGTCTTTCACTTGACTTAGGTTTAAAAAATGCAACATCAGGTACATACCAAATAAATGGTGGCACAATAGAAACATATACAGGCACAAAGACTATTTCAATTGGAGCCGGTGATGATTTTGGTACACAGTATACAATTGATTTAACTGCCACTGATGGTAACGAAACTACTAGTGAAAGTTATACTTTTACAAAAGTTGATCCAAATTCAGTACAGACAATTTATTTTGATAATTCATCTTACAATTGGTCATCAGTATATGCTTATATTTACGGTGGCGATAATGACTCAGCAAGCAGTGTAGCATGGCCGGGTACAAAGATGACTAAGGATAGTAGTACAGGTTACTATAGCCTTGTTGTTCCGGAAGGCTTTAAAAACGGTAAGGTCATTTTTACAGAAGATGAAAATGCTACAACCAACCGTTATCCGGCAGATATGGAACCGGGACTTTCTCTAAATGGTGCATCAATGCTATTTTCAGCTAATAATAGTTGGACAGAGTACAAACCTGTTAAGCCTACTAAGCCAACTACAACTAAACCATCAGTAACATATCTATATGGTGATGTTAATATTGACAAAACAATTGATGTTAAAGATGCAGTATTAATTGCAAAGGTAGTTGCCGGTAAGGTGTCATTTAATGATATTCAGACAAAGTCTGCTGATGTTAACGGTGATGGTGAAATCAATGTAAAAGACGCAACATTGATTCAAAAATATTCCATTAAAATGGTTTCCTCTTTCCCAGTTGGTTTATCATTTACAGTTAATTAATAATTGTTATGTTAGATTGATTTTATGTATTACAAATAACATTCATTTAGGTCTTCTTATAAAAAATCTTAAATAAAAAATCCCAAAATGAAATATAACAAAACTTAGATTATGCAAATTTGTAATCACAAAATTTAATTAACTTATAGAAATAGTGGGGTTATGTAACTCCACTATTTTTGTGTAAAATAAAAAATGCTAAAGACTTTACCTACTTTTGATACAGTCTTTAGCATTTATTTTTTTAATTTAGTTTTAATAATTAGATTTTAAAATCTTCCTTTTTAAATTCAGGTAAAGCCTCAGTACTTTTTGGTACTCTAAGGGTAGGATTGTATTTAAATTTTCTGCATTTACCATTTTTAATACTTTTTCTAAGTGTACAAATGTAACCACTTGGTGCATCAGCACTGTTGGCACAGTATTCACATTTAATTTCAATGTTATTTCCAAATAATTTCATAATAATTCCTCAGTTATTCTACAATATTATATAACTATTATAAACTTATTTAATGACACTTGCAAGTGGTAATATTATATTGTAAAATATGTTTGGTGATAAATTATGAAAATTAACAGTAAAACAATGACACTAAACGAAAATAAAGGTGTACCATTTTTAACATACAATGTACTTTCAGATATTGATTTTATTCGTCATGCTTTTTCAACTAAGTATGGTGGTGTAAGTACTGATGAATGGACTTCAATGAACTTTGCTTTTTCTAGGGGAGATAAGCCCGAAAATGTAATTGAAAATTATAAAATCTTTTCCGATGCAGTAGGTTTTGATTATGATAGCCTTGTAACTTCTTCTCAAGACCACCACACATTTGTCAGACCTGTAACTAAGAAAGAATGTGGTATTGGCATTTGGAGAGAAAAGGATATTCAGTCTGTAGATGCTTTAATTACAAATGAAAAGGGTGTTACCCTTGTAACTCATTATGCAGATTGTACACCATTGTTTTTTGTTGATAAAGAGAAGAAAGCTATTGGGCTTGCCCATGCCGGTTGGCGTGGTACAGTTGGTAGAATCGGTGAAGAAGTAATTAAGAAAATGACTAACCTATATGGTAGTAATCCAAAGGATATTGTTGTTTGTATCGGCCCTGCAATTTCAAAGTGTTGTTATGAAGTGGATAAAGATTGTGCAGATAATTTTTATGCACTAAATGACTTAGATAATTCAAAATTTATTTTCCCTAAGAAAGATGGAAAATATATGATTGACCTGCTAGAAACAAATAAGCAAATTGTAATGAAAGCCGGAGTAAAGGAAGAAAATATCACATTGTCAGACCTATGCACTAAGTGTAACTCAGATTTATTATGGAGTCATAGAGCAACTAATGGTCATCGTGGTACAATGTGTGCATTTATGTGTATTGAAAAGTAATTATGAGAGAATTAGTAGTAAAGAAAAATGACGCTAATCAGCGACTGGATAAATTTCTTTTGAAGAAATTTAAAACAATGCCTAAGAAAATGGCTTATATGTATATTAGAAAAAAGTGTGTGAAAGTAAATGGCAAAAAAGCAACTCCTGAAGTTATGCTAAAAGAAAACGACCTTCTCACTTTCTATATTAAGGATGAATTTTTTGATAATATACAAGAAGAAAATTATGAATTCTTAAAAGCCCCTAAGACTTTAAAGATAATTTATGAAGATGAAAATATCATTCTATTGGATAAGAAACCCGGTGTAATTGTACATCAGGACAAGTCTTATCATTTTGATTGTCTTTTGCTTAGACTTCAACATTACCTTTACGATAAAGGCGAGTATAACCCTAAGGAAGAAAACTGCTTTGCACCGGCACTTGTAAATAGAATTGATAGAAATACCGGTGGCATTGTTATTGGTGCTAAAAATGCAGAGTCATTGCGTATCCTTAACCAAAAAATGAAAGATAGGGAGCTTCATAAATTCTATCTTTGCTTACTTATTAACAAACCTAAAAAGGATAATGCAATTCTTTCGGATTACTTAATTAAGAACGAAAAGACTAATAAAGTAACTGTTCTAAGAAATGAAAAACAAGGAGCTAAGAAAATTTTAACAAAGTATTCTGTTTTGGAAACTAACAACAACTTAACCTTGTGTGAAGTGGAACTTTTAACAGGCAGAACTCATCAGATTAGAGCCCATATGTCCTCAATAGGTTGTCCCATTTTAGGTGACAATAAATATGGCAACAAAAAATTAAATCAAAAGTATTCCCTTTCAAAGCAATGTTTATATAGTTATAAATTAGCTTTTGATTTTACTACAGATAGTGGAATTTTAAGTTACTTAGACAAGAAAGATTTTTCCACAAATGATATTTGGTTTATGGATTATTTAAAATAATATTCACCAAAATCTAATAGTTGTATAATCTATTAAGGGGTGATTAAATGAGATGTTGGAGAACACAAAGGAAAATTTATTTTGCTTTTGCATTGGGACTGATGATAGCATCAATTTTTCCTTACTGGTTAATAACTGACTGTTGTGCATTAATAATCATCCTTTTGTCATGTACATTATGTAGGAGGTAGTGGTATGAAAGTTATTGTTATTGATAATCCAAAGGTGTTAGGTGTTGTTCTTAGAAAAATTTATGGTATCAAAAAGCAAAAATCTGTTCAATCATAAATATTATGTAAAATCGGTATGCATAATTAACAAATTATGCGTACCGTTTCTTGTATAACGAAAACCCCCGATTGTATCGGGGGTTCAAAAAAGCTTTAGCGATGAGTATAAAAAACAAACTCC
>CAKSNZ010000024.1 GCA_934476515.1 uncultured Ruminococcus sp.
GGTTTCCTCCATTGGAATATTAATTTTATTATATCATATTCCCCCTGTTACTCTATCAAAAATATGATAAACTCTCAGCCACCTCCCTCAGCGAGGGAGGCAACAAGGTCTGTACAATTTTTTAATTATGTACAAACTTGTAAATTTGTACATATTACGCTTGGCTCCCTCAGACGAGGTATTCCCTTGCTAAGGGAAATGTCCCGTTAGGGACAAAGGGTTTGCCGTTTTCGCTAGAAAAGCTAGTCGATTGTAAATTGACGGAACGGCAATTTACCTTTTATAAATCGACTGAAGGAGGGATAAAACTATAAATTAGATGAATTAATCAGTTACTATCTAATTAACCTACACTACATAAACATCCCCACAAACCCTAATTTGTAAAACAAAATAACCAATCAAAAACCACCCAACGCTACATTAATTGGAAACTGTAGCATTAGGTGGTTTAATTATATTATTAATATTTTATATTGATAAAAGTATATTAAGGAAAATCCTTACCGTAAAGTTTTATTAACGCCTCTATTAATCTAAAACGAAGTTCCGGAACAGTAAGATTATTAACATAGTCAGAAACAACCTCATACATAACATAATCACTTATTTCTTCATCATCTTCATTGTACTCAAAATCTTCATCATATAGATAACCATACATTTCGTTAAATCTTTCTTCTTCAATTCTTTCTTGTTCTGCAATATTTTCTATATATTGTTCAGCTTCATTAGGAAAGGCAGTAAAATATAACGCAACCATATGTTTACAAATTTTACGATTATCTTTAGCAAATGGACAGTTACAATATGTATTCTTTACAGTATGATTAATATCTATCTTAACATCATATGTAGTAGTGCCTTTAACACTACCATAAAAAACAGTGTCGGATTCTTTACGAAAATTAATTACCTTTTTATCCTTATAATATTCATAACCTCTCTGTATTACAGAAGCTCTTGCTTGATTTAAAATGCCCATAATATATCCTTTAAATATTATCTGGCTCTTTGTAGGAATGAATAATTATATTTTTCCACATCATTAAAACTAGACTCAGAATAGTTACTTGATGGCTTATACCAACTAAACTGCTGATAATGTTTCTTAATTGAATCGGTAGTAAAGTTATAGCCATGTAATGCACAAATATCGTTTATAGCAGTTTGAATATCTTCAGCAGACTTACCCTTTAGGTCAGCAGAAGTTAGCTTTCTGGTTGAAATATCAGAAAATACTAGGCCTGAACCGTCGCTACTTCTATTTGATTTAGTAGATAATGTTGCTGATGGGTCAGTGCTGTCTGTTGAGCTTGACGCCATTGTAGTTGATGCACCATTCTTATCAATAGGATAACCACCATCAAACACAACACTATTACAAATTAACTTAATATCACTTTCTTTATTAAGCGCATCATAGGCTTTTTTCATATTCTTGTTTTTAGTGCTATATTTCTTTTCTGTTGGAGTTGTACACACTAAGTAATAAGTAGTATCCCCTATTGTTACTGTACCATATTCAGTAAAGTTAGCACCGGTCTTGTATTCATCTGTTGGAAATAAATTGTAGGTAAAAATTTCACCTAAGCTTTGATCAAGGCTATGGTTGTCCTTTTCATAAAAAGTAACTGATGAACCACCATAATTGTTGGATTCCTCTGTTACTGCATATTTATTTTCCCAAGACTCAGGCAAAACAAATGTTGCACCAAGTAGGTCGGAATGGTATATATATTCTTTTGAAGAAGATGGTTCTGTTGATGACTTAGCAAGTGTAACCACCTCTGAATTACCCTGAAATGTTGTTTCTTCGGTTGTAGGAGCGGTTGTGGAGGTTGATTCTTCTGAAAAATAATTTAAAGGATTTTGACAACCACAAAATGTTAATACAACTGTTAAAACTAAAATTAAAAATGGAATTAATTTTTTCATACAATACCCTCTTTCAGTAGGATTATAACATAATAATTCTATTATGTAAAATTCTTTTGAAATAATTTAATGTTAAACTTTAATAATTGTAAACCGTTTACATATATTGACACTTAACAATCATTGTGTTATAATAAGTTTACCTGTGAATGGTTCTGCTTTAAAGGGGAGAAACATGAATAATTTTACACTTATTTCTAAAAAACAATCTAACGAGGAAGGAGATTTTGAAACGTACGGAATTCGGTGCAACTGTTTTGAAAGCCACCTTGTAATTGAAGATATAACAACTGAATGGGATCAGATTGATTATATTCTCAATGCTTTCAACACATTTATGCCGGAAGAAGTACATATATACGATATTTTGGAAAATTATCTTTTAGATTTTACTGATTTTTAAAATCGTGGTATAATCTACATGGTGATACAATATGATTTGCAATTTATGTCCGAGAAAATGTAACGCAGAGAGAAACGATAGTATAGGCAAAGGCTACTGCAAAATGCCAAAATCTCTTTATGTTAGCCGAGTTGCTCACCATTACTGGGAAGAGCCGGTTATCAGTGGCAAAAAAGGTACGGTGGCAGTGTTCTTCACCGGCTGTACTCTTGACTGCATATACTGTCAAAATCGTGAAATTTCTCACTCTAACTTAGGAAGAAAAGTTACCATTAATGAACTAGCTAAAGAAGTTACCTTGCTTTTAGACAAAGGAGCAGAGAGTTTAAGTTTTATTACACCAAGCCACTATACAAATGGGATTATACAGTTGCTTGATATAATAAGTCCAAATGTTCCTGTTGTCTATAATACGAGTGGTTTTGACTCTATTGAAACACTAAAGAAACTTGAGGGCTATATTGATATTTATCTACCTGACCTTAAATATAGCAATAACGACTTAGGACTAGAGTATAGCAATGTAAAGAACTACTTTGATATTACATCAAAGGCTATTGAAGAAATGGTAAGACAAACCGGTAAACCTATCATAAATCAAGATGGTATTATGGAAAAAGGTACAATGGTTCGTAATTTAGTATTGCCAAGTCATACGAAAAATTCCATTGAAGTAATAAATTATCTTGCAGAAAAATATGGAGATAAAATATTATTTTCACTAATGGGACAATACATTCCCTATGGGGATGCAAAAAAGCACAAAAAACTTCATCGTAAAATTACAAAAAGAGAATATGAAAAGGTTTTGACAGCTTTTGAAAGCAGTGGTCTTAACGGTTACTGTCAGGAACTTTCATCAGCAAATGAAAAGTACATACCGGAATGGGATTTGGATGTATAGAAATCTTTCGTATTACAGTTATTTGGAACTTTTCACAGTAAAGGATAGGTAGATACAGTAATATAGAGTTTTAAATTTGATAAATAAAATTATATATTCATTTGGATAAAGGAACTTTTATAGTTCCTTTATTTTTTACTTATTTGATTATATATTTCTTAAAAAGAATTATAAATTAAAAAATAAACATAAAAAAGCCTCCCAAAAGGGAGGCTATAATTTGCATAAATAGATTATTTTGCGTAATCAGAAACTCTTGACTCACGAATAATATTAACTTTGATTTGACCGGGATATTCAAGTTCCTGTTCAATCTTCTTACTAATATCTCTAGCCAAAGGAGCCATTTTGTCATCGTTAATCTGTTCAGGCTTAACCATAACACGAATTTCTCTACCTGCTTGAATAGCAAAACAACTGTCAACACCTGGGAAGCTCTTACCAACTTCTTCAAGTTGTTGTAATCTCTTAATGTAATTTTCGATATTTTCTCTTCTTGCTCCTGGTCTTGCAGCAGAAATAGCATCAGCAGCCTGAACAATACAAGCTACAACTGTCTTTGCTTCAACATCACCATGGTGAGCATGAATAGCATGGATAACTGCGTCGCTTTCTTTATACTTTCTTGCAACCTCAACACCAAGCTGAATATGAGAACCTTCCATTTCATGGTCAAGTGCTTTACCAATATCGTGAAGTAAACCGGCTCTCTTAGCAACTGTTGGGTTAAGACCAAGTTCTGATGCAATCATACCGGAAATATAAGCAACTTCAATAGAGTGTCTAAGTACATTCTGACCATAAGAGGTTCTGTACTTTAATCTACCAAGAAGTTTAACAAGTTCAGGGTGAATGTTGTTTACACCAAGTTCAACAACAGTTCTTTCACCTTCGGCTTTAATAGTAGCTTCAACTTCTCTTCTGGCTTTTTCAACAGTTTCTTCAATTCTTGCAGGATGGATTCTACCATCTGAAATAAGTTTTTCCAAAGCAACTCTTGCAATTTCTCTTCTAACAGGTTCGAAAGAAGAAATTGTAATTGCTTCCGGAGTATCATCAATAATAAGGTCAACACCTGTAAGTGTTTCAATAGTACGGATGTTTCTACCCTCTCTACCGATGATACGACCTTTCATATCATCATTTGGAAGTGGTACAACAGAAACAGTAGCATCTGATACCTGATCAGCAGCTAAACGCTGAATAGCAAGACTGATAATGTTTCTTGCTCTTTTGTCGGACTCTTCCTTTAACTTTTCCTCATAATCAAGGATTTTTACAGACTTTTCATGGTCAAGTTCTGTATCAAGCTGTTGGAGTAAGTAGTCCTTAGCTTGGTCAGCAGTATAACCTGAAATTCTTTCAAGCATTTCAAACTGACTTTTCTTAACCTGTTCAACTTCTTGAAGCTTTTGTTCAACTTCCTTTTGCTTTCTTTGGTAGTTGTTTTCCTTCTTCTCAAGGTTGTCCATCTTTCTGTCAAGAGTTTCCTCTTTTTGCTGAATTCTTCGTTCCTGACGCTGAACTTCTTTTCTGCGATCAGAAATTTCCTTTTCGTTCTCATTTCTTAGACGATGAAGTTCATCTTTACCTTCCAGTAAAAATTCCTTCTTCTTAGCCTCAGCTGACTTAATTGCTTCAGAAACAATACGATTTGCCTCTGTTTCGGCAGAACCAATAGCCTTTTCTGCAACTTGCTTTCTACGCTGGATACCAAGATAAACACCAACAGCAAGACTTGCAACAATAGCAACAATAATCAACACAATAGCTAACCACATTGGCATAGGAAATGACACCTCCTTGTTTTGTTTTTTAATAATTCAAATTCATCAAAACAATCGACCGGTGCCGTTAGACAGATATTCAATTTTTACGAAATATAAAAAAGGCAAATGCCCAATAAATTAATCATAAAACCCATAAGGGTAGTATTACCAGAATGTTGTGCATAAAAAAGCAAAAAATAAATATAATACTAAATGATTATCTATATATAACGGCTCAATAAGAGTCAATTAAAAGGAATTAAGCGAATAAATCACTTAAAAAGCGTAAAATTGATTTCACGCTTACTATTATATTAATAGATAGAGGTGGTTTTGTCAAGAAAAAATATTTATGATATTTCTTTAATAGAATTATAATTTGTCTTAAATGTGAAAAACTGTACAGAAATACGACTTTATTTTTGTTAAAAATATTTCATATCATAAAATTTTCATAAAAGTCGTGTTAAATTTCTCACAAAGTATTGAAAAATTTACGAACTTGTAATAAAATATAAGTACCTTAAAATTTAGGAGGAATAAAAAATGGCAATTAAAGTTGCAATTAATGGTTTCGGCCGTATCGGTCGTCTAGCATTCAGACAGATGTTTGGTGCTGAAGGTTATGAAGTAGTAGCAATCAACGATCTAACAGATCCAGCTATGCTTGCACACCTACTAAAGTATGATTCTGCACAGGGTAAGTATGCTCTTGCTGACAAGGTTGAAGCTAAGGAATCTTCAATCGTTGTTGACGGTAAGGAAATCACAATCTACGCTAAGCCAAACGCTGCTGAACTACCTTGGGGTGAAATCGGTGTTGACGTTGTTCTAGAATGCACAGGTTTCTATACATCAAAGGCTAAGGCACAGGCTCACATTGATGCTGGTGCTAAGAAGGTTGTTATCTCTGCTCCTGCAGGTAACGATCTACCAACAGTTGTTTACTCAGTAAACGAAAATGTACTAACAAAGGAAGACAAGATTATTTCTGCTGCTTCTTGTACAACAAACTGTCTAGCTCCTATGGCTAAGGCTCTTAACGACCTAGCTCCAATCCAGAGTGGTATCATGAGCACAATCCACGCTTACACAGGTGATCAGATGATCCTTGACGGTCCTCACAGAAAGGGTGACCTAAGAAGAGCTAGAGCTGGTGCTGTAAACATCGTTCCTAACTCAACAGGTGCTGCTAAGGCTATCGGCCTAGTTATCCCAGAACTAAACGGTAAGCTAATCGGTTCTGCACAGAGAGTTCCTGTTCCAACAGGTTCAACAACAATCCTAACATCAGTTGTTAAGGGTAAAGTAACAGTTGACGAAGTTAACGCTGCTATGAAGGCTGCTGCTTCTGAATCATTCGGTTACAACACAGACCTAATCGTTTCTTCTGATATCGTTGGTATGACATACGGTTCACTATTCGATTCAACACAGACAATGTGCACATACATGGAAGATACAGACACAACTCAGGTTCAGACTGTTTCTTGGTATGATAACGAAAACTCTTACACATCACAGATGGTAAGAACAATTAAGTATTTCGCTGAACTATAATTTAATATTTTAGTGTATTACTTCCCCACCGATTTTTTCGGTGGGGTTTTTGTTTTACAATTTTTTATTTTTGTGTTATACTCTTCTCAAGAATTTTTAATTTTTACAACTATAATGGAGGTATAATTATGGATTTAAATTTTAGAATGGTTCATCAGAATTTTAATGTAGCTGACCTAGACACATCTCTTGACTTTTACGAAAAGGCTTTAGGCTTAACAGAAAAAAGCAGAATTGACGGTGATGGTTTTACTATTGTTTATGTTGGCAATGACACAACTGACTTTGTTCTTGAACTAACTTGCCTTGATGACCACCCTGAAAAGTATGACCTTGGTGAAGGTGAATTCCACCTAGCATTTAAAGTACAGGACTTTGACAAGGCTCACGCCCTTCACGAAGGAATGGGTTGCATCTGCTTTGAAAACCCTGATATGGGTATTTACTTTATCAATGACCCTGACGGTTATTGGCTTGAAATTATCCCTGAAAGCAAGGAACTTTAATTCTTTAACAGAATATTTATTTAAAGGAGTACATTGTACTCCTTTTTCTTTTGCTTATAATTGCATTAACTATTTTTGTAACTTTTCTACATAGTAAAAAAAGAGGGTTACAAATGTAACCCTCAAAAAATACTATTTACTTTTAAATAGCTAATCTACAGTAGATTAATGTACAACAACTGTTGTGCCGTTGTGAGCCTTTTTAAAGATTTTTGCAACCTTATCAAGTGGTGTATTTACACAACCATGAGAACCGTTAGTTAGATATGTTGTTCCACCATACTCCCAGCTTTGACGCCATGTTGAGTCGTGAATACCACAACCGTCTGATGTAAACTGCATCCAATACTGAACAACAACGTCCCATGTATCACCAACCAGTCTTGATGGTGACTGATGAACAAAGATTGAGTGAACACCCTTTGGTGTATCATGAACACCGTCAGCCATACCTGTTACAACAGGAGTATCCACATAAAGTTTGCCATTAATATAAAACCACATATGCTGTTGCTTAATGTTGATTTCAATATATGTATCACCAACATCTTGACCGAATATTGTACTTGTAGCCTTTTGTGACTTAATCTTTGGTGCAGTAGTAGGCTTAAATTCTTTATTCTTATATGTTTTGTATGGTTGAACCTGGAAATAGTATGTTTTGTTTCTTGTTAGTTTGCTTGTAGTGTAACTTCTGCTTGTAGTCTTGGCAACACACTTAAAGCTCTTTCTGTTGCTACTTGTTGACTGATATACCTTGTATCCACTAGCACCTGAAACCTTAGACCAGCTAACTGTAATTTTGCTTAGTTCAGACTTTGTGCTAACAGATGTTTGATATAGACCACAAGTAGTCATTACTGAGTTTGAGTAATTTGAAACAACTGTACCGTAATTGTTATATGTACGATATGCCTTTAGCTTATAATAATAAATTTTACCACTGCTTACGCTTGTGTCAGTAAATGTAGTTGTGCTATTCTTTTTGATTGTTTTGTAAATAACATACTTACCGTTACTTGCACTACTTGCACGATAAACCTTATAACCGGTTACCTTCTTGTTTCTGTTCCACTGAATAGAAACGTTTTTGCCGTTATTTGTTACCTTTAATCCTTTAACCATACTAGTGGCAGTTGATGACTTTACTGTAGCACCTTTACCGTAGTAATTCTTTGAACCCTTAACTATCATAGGTGTTACCTTAATATAATATAGGGTGTTTGCTGATAATTTAGTAACACTGGCAGTATTTTTCTTAACAACATTTACATTATGCCACTTTTGATTCTTGCCAACTTTTCTATATTCTACTTTATACTTAGTTGCATTCTTAGATTTTTTCCATTTTACTGTAATGTAATTTGAAGAAATCTTTGCAACCTTTAGGTTAGAAATATTAGCAACAGTAACAGGCTTTACAACAGGCTTTGTATTAGGAACTGTTGGTTTAGTAGGTTTTGTAGGTTTTGTTGTTGTAGGTACTGTCGATGTTACAGTTGAAGTTTCTGATGGAAGAGTGTTGTTGATTGTCGTAGGTTGTGTAGTTGTACCGGTATCGCCGGTATTAGTATTGTCATCAGCAAATACCGAGAAACCAAAGTTAAATGCAAACATTGAACTTAGTACAACTGCAATACAAAGAACAAGACTCAAAACTTTTTCTTTCTTCTTTTTCATAATATAACACTCCTTTATGTGTTTATTTTACTTCATTATATAATGAACTTAAAGAAAAATAAAGGGAAAATTTAGTTAAAGTTTAAACTGTTTATTTGGTTATTTTTACTATATTTTTCCTTCATTTTCAATTTTATCAAGGGCAATTTCCTTTACTTTATTTTGAAGTTTTTTAAGGTATGGATTAAACTGACTTTCCTCATACCCATATACAGGATTTAGCTTGTACTCAATATCAATCCAAGTGCTTATTGGAGCTTCATTGTGAGAAATAGATGCCTCCAGTTTATCCAGTGCTTTATACACCTTTGATTCCTCAGTTTCTTGCTTAATCATTTCATCATAAAGAACTGAAAGTTCCTTATTATATGGTTCAGGTAAGGAGCTAACCCACTTAAGCAAAATTTCTTCTTCCCTATTTTCATCATTTTCGGTTTTATAAAATGATGGAATATCTCCGGTAAAAGCCTCTCCCATATCGTGAAGTAAGCACATTTTTATAACCTTATCATTATCTACATTTGGAAATTCATCTTTAGTAAAATAAGCCATTATAGCTAATCTCCAAGAATGTTCGGCCACACTTTCTTTTTTCCCTTTAGGTGACCAGCTATGCCTTGTGTTGTCCTTTAATCGAGAAGTTAGAGTCATTAGCTCTAAAAAATTTTTGATTTCCATAATTTTCACCTCTTACATATCATTTTAGCACATTTTATTTTGCTTTTAAATAATTATCATAAAGAAATTTGAGCAAAACAAAGAATTTTAATGTTATAATGTATAAAAAGCAAGTTATAAATTTATACATAAATACCATAGTATTTGGAACTCTTTTATTATATAATTTAATTAAGGAAAAAGGAATGTAATTTTATGTTCTTATAACAAAGAATGAGTGGTTTTATGAAAAAATTAATTTCCTTATTTTTAGTTGCTATTTTAGCATTGCCGATTATGGTTTTCAATGCTTCAGCAGCTAAGGTAAATACAGTTTCTATCTCGGGTGAAGAATTGTTTGATGACGCTTTTTCTATTTTTGATATGATTAATAGAGAACGATTGTCTGAGTCCAGAAGTAAACTTGTTATGGACAAGGAGCTTATGGACTATGCTATGTTAAGGTGTAAGGAACTTTCTATTAAGTTTTCTCATGACAGACCTAATGGTAAAAGTTTTTATTCTGCTTTTGACAGAGCATATGGTGAAGATATTTTTACAGGTTCTACATCATATGAATATGTAATGGAACAATGGCTGCAAAGTAGTGACAGTAGGCAAGATATTCTTACTGATTACTATAAAAGTGTAGGTGTTGGTGCTGTTGAGGTTGACGGTTCTTATTATTGGGTTTTAATCTTTGGTATCGACAAAGAAAATAATCTTGTAGTAGATAGAACTAATTTTGACGTTGAAGCTAACAATTCTGATTTTGTATCATTTAAAAAATCATTAATTAGTGCAAAAATCCGTTTTGGTAATACTTCATTGTGCAAGAACAACTCAACAAGAGCAACTGTATCTTTCTATAATGGCATTACATATACTCAGATTGATCCTAGTTCTGTAACATTTAATTCTTCTAATAAGAATGTTTGCCTTATTAATAATTTAGGAAAAATTTTAGGTGTTGAACAAGGAAAAAGTACAATTTCTGTTACTTTAAGTGGTGACAACTATCCGTTCCTTGAACAAGACTTTTATGTAAATGGTGAGGTTGAGGATGTTAGAGTAAACCGTAGCACTTATACTTTTTATAGAACCAACAAATCAGGCTCACTTAAACTTTCTGCAAAGGTAACTCCATATAATGCCAAAAACAGAAAAACAACTTGGAAATCCAGCAACAATAGAGTTGCAACTGTTGATTCTAACGGCAAGGTTACTATGAAAAGTAAAGGTACTGCAAGAATTACTGCAACATCTGTTGACAGCCCTAGGGTAAGTGACTCTTGTACTGTTAAGGTTGTACAGAGAGTTACCGGTATGAAATTAAACAAAAATAATATTTCTTTGAAAAAGAAAAAGACTTACAAATTAAAAGCTAATTGTTCCCCATCTAATGCAAGTAATAAGTCTGTTACTTGGAAATCCTACAATACTAGGGTTGCTAAAGTTGATAAAAACGGTAAGGTAACAGGTGTGAAAAAGGGCACAACTACTGTTAGAGCTACAGCAAAAGATGGTAGCAAAAAATATGCTAATTGTAAAGTTAAAGTTAGTTAAAAGGTGTGTAAACTTTTATATACACAAATCCCCATATCTTTAATGATATGGGGGTTTGTCTTTTGTATGATAAAATATTAAAATGTATGTTTTTCAAGATGAGTTACATGGTCGATTTTGTCAGCATAAACATTTACAAAAAACGCAACAAGTGGAATAGGAAAGCCAAACCAACTTGCATATGTACCGAAAATACTGCTTAAAACTGCACCTATTGCAACACCAATGTGAAACCAAAAAAGAGTGTTACCGTAGAATTTGCCTTTTCTAAGCATATGTTTATCTTTTGTAATTAAATATTCAGCAAATGATGTAGTGCATTGTTTTATGTTATTTGTTGAGAAAATAGTGGAACTGTTAAATCTACCCACACCATGGAATACACTCCACTGAGTTGACATCATAAAGAATATTGGAAGTATGCCGATTATAGGGTTTACATATGTAGGTATTAATGGAAGAAGAATTAATCCGGCACCGTCAACCATAATGGCATATGCATTTAGATTAATACCTGTTTTTAATCTTAATATAACGCATATAATAATAGCTGAAACATATATTCCTAAACCAATTAGCCTTAACATTACATCAAAGAAATCTCTACCAACTATTTCGGTAATAATTTCAATTAGGTTGGCTGTTTGTGCGTTACCAAAGTTACTCATACGGCAAAAGATAGCATATCCACCCATAAAACCACCCATAACACACATAATGCTATGTAGAACCAATGATATTCTTTTCTTTTTCAAAGTCATTGTTGTCATCCTCTTTTTTATATCTTCCACCTACGTATTTTATCACAATATGTAGAATTTTTAAAGATTATCACGTGCCAAATAAAAAGACTAAATGGAAATTATCTTGGTTAAAATTTACATATATATGAAAAGAAATACTTATATATAGATATTGTATAGTGAAATATTCAATGTGAATTTGTTATTTTTATATTTTCCATTATAAAAACACCCTTATTTCATACAGTTTTCACTTTCACATTTTATTATAATACCAACACAAGAGATAAACCTCTTGAAACAAAATTTAAAATCAATTAATATAGATGATTTAAGGAGGACCTTAATATGTATGATAATAACAATTACAACAACTTTAACGGTACAAATGGTGGAGAACCACCGGTGAACAATCAGAATGAGAACCAAGGTTTTAATGATAATCAGAACTACAATAACAACCAAGGTTTTAATCCGGATTATAGTGTAGGCAACAATCAAAGTTATGGCAATGACCCATACGGTGACAGTGAGTCATATAGAGAAAGACATTCTTTCTTTGAAAACGGTCAGCAGAATGTTGCACCTAACTACAACGAAACTGTTAATTCATATGAATGGGGAACTGCTCCAAATAATGGACAGAATAACCCTAGGAACTTCAACCACAAAAAGATTAAGAAAGAAAAGAAGCCTGTAACAAGAAGTACAGTAGCTATTGCACTGGTTGCTTGTTTCTTAATTGCATCAGTTTTTGGTGTAGGTGGTGGCGTTGGTACCTACTACCTACTGGCAAATAAGAATACAACAAGCACCGGTCTTAATGTAACAAAGAATAGTTCAACAGGTGGCACAGAATCTACTAACGGTACTGCACTTTCAACAAAGGACATTACAAGTAAGGTTGCTGACTCAGTAGTTGAAATTGTTACAGAATCTGTTTCATATTCATTCTACGGTCAGGCAGTATCTCAAGGTGCAGGTTCCGGTGTAATCATTGATAAAGACGGTTACATTGTTACTAACCACCATGTTATTGAAAATGCAAAGTCAATTAAAGTTACTCTAAAGAATGGTAACGAATATACTGCAAAGCTAATTGGTTCTGACTCAGACAAAGATGTTGCTTTACTAAAGATTGAACCAAAGAGCGATGATAACCTAACAGTTGCAGTATTTGGCGATAGCGATAAACTTTCAGTTGGTGACAAGGCAGTTGCTATTGGTAACCCTCTAGGTGAACTAGGTGGTACAGTTACAGACGGTATTATCTCAGCACTAGACAGAGAAGTAACTATTGATAACAACAGTATGAACCTACTACAGACAAATGCAGCTATTAACCCCGGTAACTCAGGTGGTGGCCTATTTGATGGTCAAGGTAACCTAATCGGTATTGTTGTAGCTAAAGCATCAGGTAGCAGTTCTAATGAAAGTGTTGAAGGTCTAGGCTTCGCTATTCCTATTAACGATGTTGAATCAATTCTAAACGACCTAAAGAAATACGGTTATGTTAAGGGTAAGCCTGGTGCTATCGGTGTAGTAATGCAAGACTATATGGATATGGTATATGTATATTCTGTAACTGAAAACAGTCAGGCTGATAAAGCAGGCCTACAAAAAGGTGACAAGATTATGAGCATTAACGGTGAAAAGGTTTCTTCAAGTGCTGATGTTAAGAAGATTGTTACCAACTCAAAGGCAGGAGATAAGCTAAAGTTTGTTGTAGAAAGAAACGGCTCTCAAAAGACTTTGACAGTTACAGTTAAAGAAGCATCAAAGAGTGAAACAAACTCAAATAGCTCAAATAACTCAAGCAACTCAAACAATTCATATGATAACGGTAGTGGCAGCGACTCATACAATGACTCATATGGTAGCGACAATTCTTCAGACGGTAGTGATGACTCAGTTTGGGGTAACTACTTCAATTAATAGTTAATCCTATTAATTGTTTATATAAATAGTAAATAAACCGGAGCAGTCGAAAGACTGCTCCCTTACTTTTGTATAAATATATTTTATTTTTAATTTAATTTTATTTGGTAATATGAGTGTATTATTTTAATTCAGTTTTTTCAATTTCGTTTGTGAGTAAATGTAAATTCGGGTTTGAGGTGCAATTTGATAGTTTCAGCAAATATGGAATTGTAAATGAATTCACAATTTCAACCACTCCTTCCGTCTTTGCATACGCAAAGCCACCAGCCACTGCATAAGTTCGCAAAGCCAAATATTAAATTTGGATGCTCACTTATCCCCAGCGAGGAAGGCAAAATAGTCTGTACAAATCTAAAAATAGTACGCAATTTTTAAATAGTACAAAACAATCTTTACAGAGAAAAACCCGATTGAAAAACAATCGGGTTTTGGTTATTTAGTATTTTTCTAAAACAGGAAAATCATATAAATATTATATGAAATTCAGATAAGAGAAAATTTTATAATTTTAGCACTGAATTATCTATAGTCGATAGGAAGTGTTGCTACTGCATTTAGGTCTAAATCAGCAATATTATTGTCAAGTAGTTCATAATAAGCCTGACTTGCTACCATAGCACCGTTATCACCACAATACTTCTTTTCAGGCATATAGAGTTCATAACCTAAGTTCTTACATTCTTCTTGTAATCTTCTTCTTAAAAGTGAATTTGCAGATACACCACCGGCAATTACAAGGGTTTTCACATTATAATCTTTAGCAGCTTTTAGGAAATTAGTAACAAGACAATCAACTACTGCCCATCTAAAAGATGCACATAAATCTGCTTTTGGTAAAGATTCTCCCTTTTGACTTGCATTATGTATTGTATTGATAATAGCAGTCTTTAGACCACTAAATGAAAAATCATATGGTGCATCATGAACAATAGGTCTTGGAAGTTTAAAGGCAAATGGATCGCCTTTTTCAGCCTCAATATCCATAGAAATACCACCGGGATAACTCATACCCATTGTACGAGCAGCCTTATCAAATGCTTCACCTGCTGCATCATCCCTAGTTCTGCCGATAATTTTCATCTTGGTATAAGACTCAACCATAACAATATGACTATGACCACCTGACACAACTAGGCACATAAAAGGTGGTTTTAATTCTTTATTTGAAATATAATTTGATGCAATGTGACTTCTTAAGTGATGAGTTGGCACAAGTGGTTTCTTAGCACTATAAGCTAAACCTTTTGCAAAATTCACACCTACAAGTAACGCACCGATTAGTCCCGGAGCGTGAGTAACACCGATACCATCAATATCATCAAGAGTAACATTTGCGTCACTTAGAGCTTGTTCTACAACCTGTGAGATACACTCTGCGTGTCGTCTTGATGCGATTTCCGGTACAACACCACCGTATAGCTTATGTTCTTCTACTGAACTTGCAACTACATTTGACAATACAACTCTGCCATCTTCTACAACTGATGCAGCTGTTTCGTCACATGAACTTTCTATTCCTAAAATCTTCATATTATTTTTCCTTTATAGAAATTTAGTTAAAATCAATCCATTTTCGGTAGGATTGCGATAAAAATTCTTCCTTACACCTTGCTTAGTAAATCCAAATTTATTATATAAATTTATTGCCGGAGTGTTACTCTCCCTCACCTCAAGTGAAACGAAAGCAAGGTTATTATCCTTAGCAGTATCAACTACCTTTTGAAGTAAGGCATTAGCCACACCTTTTCTACGGTACTTTTCCTTAACGGCTAAGTTAGCAATATAGCCCTCATCCAGCACCATATTAAAGCCTATGTAGCCCATTGCTTCATCTTCTTCGGCAACATAAAAGCAAGCCCCAACCTTAGAAAGCTCTGCTTTTAGACTTTCAAAAGACCAGGGATTGCTGAAACATTCATCTTCAATTTCTTTTACAGAATAAATATTATCCTCATTCATTCCGATTATCTTCATTTTCTACTTCTGAGTCCTTTTCTTTCTCTTCAAGTTTGATAAAATACTTTTCGATACAACGCTTAATTACATCACGACAAGAACGATAAATGCCAAGTCCAAAACCATATGGGTCAGGGACACCATGGTCAGCACCACAAAGAACCTCAATCTTGCTCCATGGAATACCCTTATCAATAAGGATATTTGCATGGTCAAAGCTCATTGTAAGAAATTTAATGTATTCATCAAGGTTACATTCATCAAACTTCTTAGACTTATGGTTGCTAATATCAACACCGATTTCAGAACAAGCCTTAATTGCATTTTCAGATGCAGGAAGACCGTCTTCAGTATCAAAACCTGCACTTTCAGCAACTGCATCAACATGATATTCTTTTGCTAAACTATTAAAAATTCCCTCAGCCATTGGGGAACGACAAGTGTTACCTGTACAAACAAATAAAATCTTTTTCATAACTAAAACCTCCCTATCGGGTTTCACAACACATCACTCTATTATATCTTATACTTTCCAATATATACCTAATCAATAACAAATTCTTTTTCTCATATACACATCATAATAAATAATTTCAAAAACCACTATGCAATCTCAACAAGATTACGTAATTATTATATCAGTTTTCAATAAAAAATGCAATAATAATTATATTAAATATTAGTAAAACATAAAAATCTCTGTTTTTACTAAAAATTTAGTAAAACTATGTAACAAATAATTTAAAAATTGATTTTCTAAAATTTTTTGCACAAAACACACAATAGTAAAATGTGAAATTCTATACTACTTAATAAAAAAGGCAGTATGCAAAACACATACTGCCTATATAAATTTAAGTAATAGTTAGGTTAGAAAATTAAACAATACCCTGAGCTGTCATAGCGTCAGCAACCTTTTCAAAGCCGGCAATGTTAGCACCTACAACGTAGTTGCCTTCAAAGCCATACTTCTTAGCTGCGTTATCTAGGTTATGGAAAATGTTAACCATAATGTTCTTTAGCTTAGCGTCAACTTCTTCAAATGTCCATGATAGTCTTTCGCTATTCTGTGACATTTCAAGAGCAGAAGTAGCAACACCACCGGCATTTGCAGCCTTACCAGGAGCAAATAGAACACCGTTTTCCTGTAGATACTTAGTAGCATCTAGAGTTGTTGGCATATTAGCACCTTCAGCAACTGCGATAACACCGTTAGCTACAAGAGCCTTAGCATCATCTAGATTTAGTTCGTTCTGAGTAGCACATGGAAGAGCAACATCACACTTAACTGTCCAAACGCCCTTACCTTCATGATATTCAGCAGATGGTCTGTTAGCAGCATATTCTGTTAGTCTTGCACGCTTAACTTCCTTAACTTCCTTTAGAAGAGCAACATCAATGCCTTCAGGATCATAAATCCAACCTGTTGAGTCAGAAACTGTAACAACCTTTGCACCTAGTTCCTGAGCCTTCTGAGTAGCGTAAATAGCAACATTACCTGCACCTGAAACTGCAACTGTCTTACCTGCAATGTCGTTGCCGTTGCACTTTAGCATTTCTTCTGTTAGGTAAAGTAGGCCGTAACCTGTTGCTTCTGTTCTAGCAAGAGAACCACCGTATGATAGGCCTTTACCTGTTAGAACGCCTTCATAAACGCCCTTTAGTCTCTTATACTGACCATACATAAAGCCGATTTCTCTAGCACCTGTACCGATGTCACCGGCTGGAACGTCAGTATCAGCACCGATATGACGGTATAGTTCTGTCATAAAGCTCTGGCAGAATGCCATAATTTCTCTATCTGACTTGCCCTTAGGATCGAAATCAGAACCACCTTTACCACCACCGATTGGTAGACCTGTTAGGCTGTTCTTGAAAATCTGTTCAAAGCCTAAGAACTTGATAATACCAATATTTACAGAAGGATGAAGTCTTAGACCACCCTTGTAAGGACCAATAGCAGAGTTAAACTGAACTCTGTAACCTGTGTTTACCTGAACCTGACCATTATCGTCAACCCAAGGTACACGGAAAATAATCTGTCTTTCAGGCTCTGTAATTCTTTCTAGTAGAGCTTCTTTCTTAAACTTTTCTTCATTTGCTTCTACAGCAGGTCTTAGAGAGTCTAATACCTCTTCAACAGCCTGTAGAAATTCCGGCTGGCTAGCGTTTTTAGCTTTTACACGAGCTAACACTTCATCAACATATGACATTTTTTGTTCCTCCTGAAATAAAGTCTTGAGTAGAAATTATCTTTTGATTTATACCTATCCATTTAACATAAATCTACTAACAATATTCATTTGATATTTTCGAGAAATACACTTAAAATGAAAGTTTCGCAATTGATAATTTCATTTATTAGTTTAGAAAGGTGATTTATCCCTTTCTTCTCTGATTGTAATTATACCATACATTTAGAATTTTTCAACTGTTTTCACGATAAAAACACTAAATTTGTACATATTGTATAATAATGTAATACCATTTTTGTATAATTCAAATTTATAATTTTTTGAAGGAAAAAAAAATAAAGTTTCATTTTCCTGTTTTGGTCACATTAGTTCTCTTATACCCTCAATACTGGATATATAAGGACAAAATTTTCTGATACCGTACAGCAAATCCCTATATTCCATAGGGGTTAAGTGGTTTATTACACTTGTATATTCATTCTTCACCTTAATTTCTTCTAACATAGGAATAATATTTAGGGTAAATTTATAGGTCTGTTCATCCGTTAACTTAGTTGTGGATACTATACCTATACCCTGAACTTTATTTTCTTTTACAGAAAATACCAAGTCGTTTTTATAAACATACTGGCAAAGTTCCTTATTATCCTTTAGTTCAATGGGGTTTATTACTACAGTATCATTCTTAATTTCACCTAGATACAAAAAGCAATTTATCCCCTTGTATCTCACCAAATTTTTAGAATACTTATTAAAATCGTTTTTCTGAATAGGTTTTCTATCAAATGATTTTGTAGGTACCTTTCTTGGAATACTGTTAACTTGTCTTTCTGTAGGCTTAGGGATAGTTCTGTTTATTGAAGTTCTATTTTCTTTTACAGAATTAACTTTAGATATTGGTTCTTTCTTTGCTACACTTTGTTTAGATTTTGTAGCAGTATTCCACCTAGGTACTTCTTTACGAGTTTCATATACTCTCCTTTTAAGACCTTTTTTCTCAAGTAGCTTTTTCTCTAATGAACGGTTATTGATTGCCATTTTTACAAAGGCTGACATATCCTTATCATCAGTTGACAGTACACTTTGGAAACAGTCAGGGAAAATAAAGGTCATTTCTTTCTCAGGAAAAGCCACTGTAAGCATATCATTACTTAAAGAAACAACACTACCCTCACCTAATAATTTATGTATTACTTTTACACCTTTCATATATTCTCCTTATTTCTTTATTAGAAATATAGTTTCACCTTGGTTTAATCCTAAGATTTTTCTTTCCACCATAGGATACTTAAAACTTCTCACCATTTGTTGCAAAGTATTTCCTTGATGATAACCATGGATAACTACCATTTCTCTTACATCTTTAGGTAATGACTTTAGTTTATTTTCAAGTAACTTTCTGCCACTTTGTCTTGTTTCTCCATGAATATCAATTGCAATAGAATAAGCCATATTAACACCTAGAAAGTTCCTTTACTTTATCGGTAACTAAGAAACTGTATTTACCTAAATTCTTTATAAGAATATTAATACATTCTTCCTTTGCAATTTCTGTTATAACTTCCAACGGGTTGGTGTATTCGATAATATCATATTCTTCTGTAAAAGAATTAAAATCATTAAATACTACTACATTATCACAATCACTATGATTCTCAATAAGTGTATAGTAATCACCGATAAGTTCAATATCTATATCACAATTTACTAAGCTACCTATGTACTTATTTGCATCATTAATAAGTAGGCCTGTTTTTAGATAACCGATAGACACTGTTAAATCAGACTTTACTACCTTTTCGCCAAAGCCTGTGTCACCATTAAGGCCTGAATTAATATCAACTGAAATTACCGTCTTATTACTGTCATTAATTTTATCAATAATATCACCGGCAATACCTCTAGCTACACCTTTAAAGCCTGTACCGAAAATACAATCGACTATAATATCATAATTAGAAAAGTCAGTACCTTCATCACACACCTTATAAGGAATATTCTGTTCCATACATTTGTCAAAATAATACTTACCGTCTTCTGAAAACTTTTCTTTAATTAAAAACAAAGTTGAAGAAATATTCTTTTCTTTTAATAGTAATGATAACACATAACCGTCACCGGCATTATTACCACTACCACAAACTATTGCAATATTACCTTTATAATCATAACTGTTAAATACACCTACACCGGCTTTGTACATTAGCTTTTTGCTATCAATATAATTTGCAATAGTATAGGCATCACTTTTACGCATTGTTTCTACTGTTATAACTTTTTCCATATTATCACCTTATAATGCTAAAAACTGCCCTAGTTTCCCAAGGCAGTTTCCTAATTAATCTACATCTTTATAATCTTCATCAGTAAGAGTAATTGTCTTTTGTTTCTTAGCTAACTCTTTATAAATATGGCTAACATAAATTGTTGTTACAATATCAGAGATACCATTGATGATTAACACAGCACCTGCAAAAATTGTAAATACCATAGCAGTTGAAAATGGATTAAACACAACAACTAATCCAAGACCAATAATTACTGCTGCAAGAATTAGGATTGTCCACCACATCTTTGCACCAATCTTAGCTAAGTCAACACCATACTGTACCTTTAGCACACCATCAACAATCATTACACAACCGAAGAATGTTGCTAAAATACCGGCAAAAAATTCCGGATTAATGAAAATTGCCACACCACCGATTATCAGTGCTATCGAACCTACTAAAGAAAAAGAGGTAAAGGCCTGTTGTTGTCTTTCTGCACTAATGTACATAAACAGCTTGATAATACCCCAAACACAAAGCAGTCCTGCCGTAACATAACAAATAATCTTTGTTGAGGACTCAGGGAGAATTACAAACATAGCACCTACTGCAATAAGTGCTATAGCTGTAAATATAAACTCTTTCTTAAAGGTTTTGACTTTATTATCTTTACTACTCATAAGCACCCTCCTTTATAAATATTTATTTTTAGATTTCAAAGGCTTTCTTGATACTGTCATAATGTAGGAAAATACCTTCATCGGCATATTTCTTAATTTCATCAACAGTAGCAAGTTTGAAACCTGTAGTTTCTCTTTCCTGATTGTGAACATCGTCTTCTGTAAAATCAAGTGTAAAACGATATACATCCACAAAGTAGTTGTCGCCTTCACCTGGATTTTCTCTATGGTAAGTAAACAGATATTCTTCCTTACCCTTAGTTACATCAAGACCTGTTTCTTCAAGTACTTCTCTGCGAACTGCATCAATAGACTCTTCACCTGCCATTGCAGCACCACCTGAAACTTCCCACCACCCTGGGGCCCATGCCTTGTCCATAGCCCTCTTAGTGATTAGGAATTTTCCATCTTCTCTACATACAACACCTAAAACTGTTAGGTGATATTCGTCATCCTTAAGACACCAATCATTTCTCTTCATCGTACGACCGGTTCTGTTTTTGTTCTTATCATATATATCCCAAAGTTCCATTTCATTCTCTCCTTTTATTTGATTATATATTATTTACAAAGAAAAGGCAATTATATTTTTTCAAGAATATTAATTACTTCCCCATCTACTGTTGTTTGTACTTTCTTGTGGTTAAACTTAATACCGTCATCAGTATCAATGTCAACACCCTCAAGTTTAGAAAGTTTCTTCTCAAAAGTCTGTACTTCATCATATCTAGAAAGTAAAGTATCTCTATACTTCATCATTACTTTATAGCTTGGATCATCCTCATCCACAAAATTTGAGTCTAAGTTTTCAATAGCATTTTTGTAGTAATTTATCATATCATAAAGCTGATGACTTCTAACACCTGAAAGTGTACCATAATACCATCTGTGCATATAAATAAGTGCTTTAAAGCCCTTTTTCTTCCCACTGTTTAACATCCAATAAATCGGTCTTTTTCCTGATACACCTACTGTATAGTTGGACAAATGCTCCTTATAGAAGGTATTGAAGAAATAATTTCTAATCTTTTCTGTAGGTGTTTTGCCTTTTTCATTTAATGAAGAAGAAATAAAAGCTAAATTTTCTTCTAAAGAATTTTCGCCAAATACAGTTACTAAAAATTTCTTTAGATAATAGACAATATCTTCGTCATAATCTTCATTATCGGTAATTACAACACAGTTGTCTGTTACAGGTGTAAAGGTTTTGTACTTATCAATATCCCACACTTCACCTGTATATACACTGCCTAAATCATCAAGGTTATATCTGCCCAGTACACAACCAACTACATATGATAGGAAGGACTTAACATCTCTGACCTTTTCAGCCTTGTATATTGTAACATCCTTTTCTTCAACTTCACTTTTGAAACCGTCTTTTACATTATAAATATCAAGGAAAATTTCATTTAGCTTTTCTTCATTTTCCTTAACTTTATTAAATCTACTGTTGGCTACCTTTTCCCATTGTAAATAAGCATCAAGGAGTTTACCGGTTGAAGTCTTGTACTTTATAAACGGATGAGTAGTAAAGTCCCATGAATTTTCAAAGGAATCAAAGTCCTCTTTTGCTAGGTTAATATTCTCAGTTACTAAGTCATTTACTTCTTGTTCTTTACTTAAAGAATGTAAAATCGGTAGTCTGGCAATATCACCTACTTGGCAATTCATAGTCGGTGCAAGTAGCTTTATCATTTCTGTTGCAATAACAGAATTGCAAAAACCTAAGTAATAAAGTAGCTTGTCCTGACTTGTATAGAAAGACATTCCTGCAATATCGGAAAGTGTATTTTGTTTATATCTAAAAGCCGGTTTTACTGTAATAAGTGACCATGTAGCAAGTGGCATAAACTTTAGCTCTTGGTTATAGTCTTGGGTATGCCTACCGTCTAATTTAGCCTTGCCCATAACAGTTTCACCGTTTTTGTACCAATTAATTAGGTAGTCATTATTGCCATACCACTTACGGTATTCCCCACCTTTATTATAAGGGAAATATGTTGCACCACTTTCATAGGCATCATTTACATTTTCTACTGTAAAGTTTGCTTTAGAAAGGTTAACCTCCCACCACAAACGCAAGAATCTTTCATTGTCACCGGTTTTCATACCGTTTCTACAAACAGTAAGTTCACCTAAGGTTCTGCCTTGTTCAAAGGCTTTCATAAAGCTATCTCCAAGCCAATATGCAACCGGTTCTCCCGGTATTTTGGCAAAATCATATTGGTCGGTATAGTGGTAATTTTCTTTATTAAAAAACTGATTATGCTTTTCTTTTCGCTTACTGTAGTTATATTCAGAAAGTCTGACACCACATAGTTTTTGGAATGGTAGGTGCTTACGGTTTACCCATGTTACAACAGGTAGATGACCGATTTTACCCTCAAAAAGCTCTGTACCGAAATCAACAATAGAATTTAGCTGAAAACTATGCAATAGGTATTTTCTGAACTTTTCAAAACTTTTTAGGTACATCCAAGAAACAGTAGTAATCATAGCAATTAACGCATCTTCCTTAGAAAGTACACCTACTGCTTTCTGAATAAATACTACTGCTAAGTCATTTTTTGCAATGTTATATTCCCTATTTACATACATAGCAAGTTTCTTATTCATTCTTGAATTGCTTAGGTATGGTGGGTTAGTAACTACCACATCATAGTGATGGGACATAATATTTGCTTGGTTAATAAGTGGAAGTAACTTTGAGAATATTTCTTTTAAGTAATTATTTTCTTCCTTAGTTGTTGGATTATAATTTCTTAATTCTTCTATTCTTTTATATAAACTTTTGAAATCTACTTTCCTTAAATTCAAAATACTTCCATATTCTTTACCATCATAAAATACAGTAATAAGATATGTAAATTCTTCTAACAATCTTTCGTTACCGTTGCTAAAGAATAGTGCCACTTCATCTACATTTTCAATATTGTTACTTTCTTGTACACTACAAAGATTTACCTTGTACTTTCCTAACACTAGGTTTTTGTTATAGTAACTAGCTTTCATCATTAAAGCAAAATAAGAAAGTGCTGATGCTCTATCGTCAATATCAAGACCATAAAGGTTATTTTCTACAATCAAAAGTGCTGAGTCACTTTGGCTATAGCCCTCATTACAATAAATATCAACTAATAATTCAAAGGCATAAACCAAAATATGACCACTACCCATACATGGGTCAATGAACTTAATATCGGTAGGCTTTAAGTTTTTTCTTTTCTCTCTGATTTTTTTAAGTTCTGGGTTATCCTCATCAGTATCTTTAATATAATACTGCCATTTGTTTATGAAGTTTCCTGCTTTTTCAATTTCACCATTACCTATTAAATGGTCAACCCATAGCCTACCTAGGGTATTTTCCACCATATATTTTACTACCCAGTCAGGTGTATATAGCTGAGTTGCAACAGGTAGATATTTTGAAGAAATTTTCTTCTTGCTCATATCACCGTCATAAAGTTTGTTGAAAACATCTGTGTTGTAATACTGATGAAACCAACCCATAATCTCTACACCTTGGGTAAAGTTATCAATATTAATCTTAGAAAGTTCGGAAATTACACCGTTACTGTCATAATCAAGGTTTAGGAGAAGTTTTACATAATCATCAAGGTAATTTTGGAATACAGTCATATTCCGGCCTAAATATTCATTGACCTTTACAAACAGAAGTATGTACAGAGCTTTGTTGTTTTTCTCTGCTTTATACTTACCAATATTCATTTCATCTTCCGGTGTAAAATCAAGAACATTATCTCCTAAAGTAGAAATAATTTTAGGTTCTTTTTCCTTTTCGGACAAGAACAATTGATTATTGAAAGGCAATAGAGAATTTGCATCCATATATCTAAGTGCTACAATTCTTGTAAACCAAATATAGGCAATATCCTCAATGGCATCATTAAAAGAAGTAACATAGTCTTCTTCGTTACTTCTGCTTATTTTTTCTATAAAATGATGTCTTGCAACTTTTTCTTCTTCAGTTAAGTGACCGTAAAATTGAGAAATACCATTTTCCGTAACACCAAAGTAAGTTGCCCTTTCCTTTATATCTTCAATTAATTTGTTTCTTGCAAAAATTGCAAAATTTCTAATTGCTGTTCTGTCCATTTTCTTTATTCAAACCTTTAATATTAATTACAACCAACTCAGGGTTGTTAAAAAGTCTTGGTAAAATATAGTTATACTTAGGGTAACTGATACCCCTACTAACTATCAATACTGAATTTTCCTTTACATATTCTCCACCTGAAAAGGTAGGAAAAAAGCCTTTGTGACCTATCAGTCCCTTATCCTTATGAGGTAGGCTAATCATTCCACCATGTTCATGACCTGAAAGTATCAAGTCAAATTTATACCTAAAATAGCTTTTTGCATAAACAGGAAAATGTGCAAGTAAAATTCTATAATTTTCTTTATTGGAATTATAATTTACATTTTTCAGTTGTGTTGCCATAGAATTTTCTGACAATTTCACACCGTCATATACACCACAAATATCAATCTTGTTGCCATTTATAGTGACCTTTTCTACCTTATCCTCAAGAACCTTTACACCGATTTTCTGTAAATTGGATAAAACTTCTTCTGGTTCTTTCAGTCCGTATTCATGATTACCCGGTGCAAAATAGCAGTTATATTTCTGTACAAGAATATTAGCTAACTCATACCCCTGCTGACAACCACTAATTCTATCAACTAAATCTCCACCTAAAAAAACTACATCAGGTGAAATATTTTCTATTCTTTTTACTATTTCACCTATATCACCACAATTATGAAAGTCAGAAACAAAGACAGCTTTTACACTTTTCTTTATTTTCTCACTTTCAATTGTGTAGGTTACATTCTTGATTTTGCGAAATCTAATATCACTAACTGCAATAAAAATTATTACAACTAGGATAACAAAAAGAATTGAAAAAATAATATACTTTATCATTAAGTTACCTTAAATTAAAATGCCCAGTTACCATCTTTGAAGATAGGTACTCTCTTGCCGTCTCTAGTAATAGCAGTAATGTTTAAGTCCTCATTACCAATCATAAAGTCAACATGAACTAAGCTATCGTTAATGCCTCTTTCTCTACATTGTTCAAGAGTTAAGTCCTCATAGTCCTTTAGGCAATTTGTAAAGCCCTCACCAAATGCTAGGTGACAAGCAGCATTTTCATCAAACAATGTGTTGTAGAATAGAATTTCACTGTTTCTGATTGGTGAATCATATGGTACAAGTGCTACTTCACCAAGATAAGCTGAATTTTCATCCATTGCAATAATTGACTTTAGTAGGTCCTCATTCTTTTCAGCCTTTACTTCTACTGCCTTACCATTTTCAAATCTTACTGAGAAATTCTCGATTAGCTGACCTTGGTATGAAAGTGGCTTTGATGCATAAACAATACCTTCAGCTACACCTTTCTTTGGTGTGATAAAAATTTCTTCTGATGGAATGTTTGCATTAAATGGTACATTTGTACCTAGTGTATCCTCACAACCACCTAGGAACTGAGCAGTTTCAATCATACCTACCTTAAAGTCAGTACCGTTAGATGACTTGTACTCCAGTGTTTCAATACCCAGTGAATTTAGGTAGTCACATCTTTCTTTTAAATCTTTATTATGTTCTTCCCAATTTTTAATAGGGTCACCATTTGCCCTTGAAGTGTATAGGATAGCTTCCCATAGCTTTTCAATAGCAACACTTTTACGCTCATTAGGGAAAACCTTCTTTGCCCAATCAGCACCGGGAACTGCTGCAATACACCACTGATATTTATTATCCATTTGGTCACGATATGGCTTAGTGATCTTTCTCTTAATCTGCTGAGATTTTACCAGTTTTTCCATATTAACGCCCTTTAGTCCGTCAGGGTCTTCACTTTCAAGATAAATCAGTGCAGGTAGCACATCAACCTTATGCTGAAGTCTTGCCTTTTCCCATTCTTCAACCTTAGAAAGTACCTTTTCTTTCTGCCAACGAACATGAAGCTTAGTAAGTGGCTGATAGTTCCAATCAACAATAACCTTACCTGCACCACTACGGTAACATTCTTCAACAAGCATTTTTACAAATTCAGGTTGGTCAAGTTGTGCAGTAATATACACCTCTTGATTTTTCTGTACATTAACACCCTTTTGGGCAATTAGCTTTGCATAATTTCTTAAATCTGTCTTTTTCATATATATCACCTTATTGTCTTTCACTAGGATTATCCATAGTTACATATAAATTATAATACTCAAATTATACTATATTTATTAATAAATTACAATAAAAAGGGTTGTGGCAAATACTTTTCATTATAAGTTATTTACCACAACCTTATTTAACTATTAAATTTTTCTTGCAAAAACAAAGCTACACCATCTTGATTATTACTTAAAATAACCTTAGTTGAAATAGATTTTAATTCTTCACAAGCATTATTCATTGCATAACATTCATCGGAAATTTGAAACATAGGTACATCATTGATAGCATCACCAAAGGTCACTACCCTATCAAAATTATATGTTTCTTTTAACTGCAAAATTCCATTAGCCTTTGAGGCTGTTATAGGCATAATTTCACACCAATAGGAGTCATTATAAATTTCTTTCTGAAATGTTGCTCTAATATTATTATTTTCTTTAATAGAATTATAAAATTCTTTCACCTCATCATATTCACCGATAATAGTGAAATAAAAAATATTACCCTCATAAAGATTTTCACTACTGTTCAGAGGGTTCATTCTAGGGTCATTACCTCTAACATCAAGGTAATATTTTGTACCTTGATTTACAAAATTCTTGTTATAGCTAACCTTTTCTACATTATTAACAAATGAATATACCAAAGGGTTTAGTGAAGATTTCTTAATATTCTCAATAATAAAATCTCTGTCAGTTTTATTAAAGTAATTTGAATTAACTATTTTTCCTGTATCCTTCATCATTGTGAAAGTGCCGTTATACACAACTACAGGTAATTTTAGGTTCAAGCCCTCAATTTTATCACTTGCAGAAACCAAGCTTCTTGCAGTAGCAACTGTAAAATTCATTCCTTTTTCAATAAGGGAATTAATGATATTTTTGCTATTTTCACTAATCTTAACATCACTATTCAGTAGTGTACCGTCAAGGTCAGAAACATAAAGTGTATTCATTTATTCCTCCCAAAACAGTTCATCTAAAGTTTTGTTAAGTGCTTTACAAATTGCAATGCAAAGTTTGATTGTAGGGTTGTAGTCACCCTTTTCAATAGCATTTATAGTTTGTCGTGATACACCAACAAGTTCAGCAAGTTTAGCCTGAGAAATATCCATACCAGCCCTAGCAGATTTTAATTTTAAATTTTTCATTCTTCAATCTCTCTCTTTTCTGCTTTTTTGTCAATGATGATTTTGATAATTGCAATTACTGAAATTATTAGAAATGTAACACCACAAACTAGGTTCATAAAAAATGTTTCATCATCACCTTTAGTGATTATATTTCCAAAAAAACAAGCAAAGTTAATTGCACTTACAACCAGAAAAACAATAATATACCTTGAAAGATTACCGGACAATGAAACATAAGCATCCTTAATAATTGAATAACCGGCAAACACAACAACACCTAAGCAAATACCAACAAAGTTCATTGACATTGTGTCAAGCCAATCACCAAACAATTTGCAAAACAGACCGTTAGCAATATAGTAAGCGATAACTGTAAAGAAAGAATACTTATATGCTACACCTTGAATAGCCTTTTGTCTTTCATCGTAATTGTTAGTAGGCTTACCCTTTTTCTTTCTATATAAATGTGCAAAAAGACAAACAAGGAAAACCAATACAAAACCTGCAACCATACCTAATGCAAAAGAAAGTTTTTCTGTATTAATCATAATAAAACCTCCAATAAAAATTTATTTTTATCTCTTGACTATATATTACTACCTAGATTACATTATGTCAAGTATATTTTACATTTATTTTGAAATATTTTACTTTATGTTAAGTCAGCTTTTCTAATATATATTTTTAGGCAATAAAAAAGTCACACCGTAACAGTGTGACTTTTAAATATTATTTACTTTTTCATTACAACCTTATTTGTCTTTTTCTTAAATCTTACAAGTGTAATAAACTTATGCCTAACAACATCATAGGCTCTGCCAAGGTTAAATTTCTTTGAAAGAAATAAACCAATTTCAGCCACTACAATGCCACCGATAATATCAACAAACACATGTTGCTTTACAAATACAGTTGACATACAAATTAATATAGCAAGAACAAACCACACCTTGCTATACATAGGGTGAACTTTTTTACACCTTAAAGCACCTCTAAAGCAAATCCAGCTTTCCATACAATGGATAGATGGGAAAAGATTATTAGGTTGGTCTAATGAATAAACAGCATTAGTCAACCAGTTAAGAACACCTCCGGAAGGAACATTTGCTCTTGTCATAGTGGTTGGGATAATAACAAAACAAAATAGGCAAATGGTTTTGCACACAAATTCAGCAGCAAAAAACTCATTGCAAAGACTTCTACTTTCTTTAGCAAACACCAAGAATCCTATAATCCACAACACATAAGAAAGAATATATATCACTACAAAAGAGGATACAAAAGGAATGTAGCTATCTAATTTTATTGAAAAATCATAATGTGGCATTTTGTTGGTAAAGAACCTTGTCATATTGTAAACAAGGGTGTTCCAAACAATACAAACCACAATAGGCAAATACGCATATCTTGGAATTAACTGTCTTTTCATATCAAACATATTAGCACAACCACATTTCAAAATCAAGATTTAATCTATGTTTTATATACCTTTTACAAAAAATGTACATAAATTAACATACATATTTTATGAATAAGTCCATTTGTTTATTCATATATTTTGGTAAATATATAGAAATTGTAGAATTTGTCGAATTTCGTTGGTGCATTTCATTGTATTAAAGTGATAAATAGTGTATAATGTATGGGTACAAGGTAGTGCATATATTCGGTGTGCTACCTTTTTTCCGTAGTAATATACAATTAAAAAATGAGGAGCAGAATTATGGAACATTTTATGAACTCACTGCAAACTGTCTTAAACAACATTGATAACGCAGTATGGGGTCCTGTAATGCTGATACTGCTTGTTGGTACAGGTGTTTACCTAACCTTTAGGTTTGGTTTTCTAACTTGGAGAAATCTTTTTCCATCACTAAAAGCACTTTTCAGCAAAGAATCAAGAATCAAAAAAGACGGTGGCAAAGGTGATGTTTCTCCTTTTGCAGCACTTATGACTGCACTTGCATCTACAATCGGTACAGGTAACATTGTCGGTGTTGCCACTGCTATGGTAGCCGGTGGTCCGGGTGCTTTGGTATGGATGTGGATTTCAGCAGCATTTGGTATTACAACAAAGTTTGCTGAATGTGCATTGTCTATTAAGTACAGAGTTGTTAATGACCGTGGTGAAATGCTTGGTGGTCCTATGTACTCAATCAAGGCAGCATTTCACGACAAGCTACCGGGTAAAATTTTGGCAGTATTATTTGCAATCTTTGCATTACTTGCATCATTCGGTATCGGTAACTTAACACAAGCTAACTCAATCTCCGATGCAGTTAACTCAACCTTTACTATTCCTACATGGGTAACAGGTCTAATCCTTACAGTTATGGTACTGATTATTGTTTTAGGTGGTATTCAGAGTATTTCAAAGGTTTCTTCAGTACTTGTTCCTGCAATGGCTGTCTTTTACATTATTGCAGGTCTTGTAGTTATTTTCGGTAACATTTCAGGTATTCCTGAAGGTCTAAAAAACATTTTTGTTATGGCTTTCTCCGGTAAATCAGTTGCCGGTGGTATAGCCGGTACACTTACTGCAACAATGTTGAACTCAATGCGTTATGGTGTTGGCAGAGGTGTATTTAGTAATGAAGCCGGTATGGGTTCTGCTGCTATTGCTGCAGCTGCTGCACATACTGACAACCACATTCGTCAAGGCTATATCAATATGTGTGGTACATTCCTAGATACAATTGTTGTATGTACAATTACAGGTTTAGCTATTGCATCATCCGGAGTGCTTGGTACAACTAATGCAGCTATGGATGGCACATATGTTATTGATAACAACAAAATCACTATTGCATCTCACAATATTGGTTCTGACTCCTCATACAAAGACACAATTTATGAGTATGCATTAACTGATGATGGTTTCTCATTAACTGATGATAGTGGTAATGTTACAAACTACACACCTTGTACTAAAGAAAAAATTGCTACAAACCAGGAAACTGACTTTGACAAAAAGATGGATGGTGTAGAAGCTAAGGCTACCGAAACAACTTTACAGGGTACATGGCAAGATGAAAGTGGTAACAATGTAAAGTTCAGTACTGATGGACAGTACGAATCATTAACACTAACAACCGGTGCTAAACTAACAATTGAAGCATTTAGAAGTGTGCTTGGTGATGTTGGTGCTTACCTAGTAACTATTGGACTTATCCTCTTTGCTTTCTCTACTATTCTTGGTTGGGAATATAACGGTGAAAAGGCACTTGAGTTCCTTGCTAAAAAGCCACTTGTATGTTACATATACAGAATTATATTCTCACTTGTTGTTTACTTCGGTGCAGTAATTTCTCTTGATATTGTATGGTCATTCTCAGATATTGCAAACGCACTTATGATTGTTCCTAATGTTATTGCCGTATTAATCTTAAGCAATAAACTTGCAAAAGAAACTAAGAAATTCCAGCCAATTTGGAAAGAAGAAAGAGGAAAAGTTAAGAATAATAAATAATATTTAAAAATAAAATATATAAACTTAAGGAGTGGTTAATCAAACCACTCCTTTCCTTTTCCCTATTCTCATTTTTATTGTAATTTATAATAAAGATAGTAAACTATATCTATAAATTAGGGTTTGTAGGGCTAAATGTAAAGTGTTAAATTTTAGCAAATAAGGCTCCCTTGTGTAAAGGGAGCTGTCGCTCGTAAATTGGAAGAATGACAATTTACTCTTAA
>CAKSNZ010000025.1 GCA_934476515.1 uncultured Ruminococcus sp.
TTAGACGAAGCTAGTAACATAGCCTTTAAGGCGTTAAAAGAAAAGCCACCGGCTAAGCCGGTGGATCTTTACTGTATGAATATTGTTATATGTTATTTGATTTCTTGTTCTAAATTATCAAAATCTTCTGTTGAGAAAAATTCACCTAAAGTTATTTCTAAACCATCACAAAATTTTTTAATTGTTATGATAGAAATATCTCTTCTTTTCTTATCTAACATACTATAAGCTGTTGATGGAGTAACACCGGATATATTAGCTAATTCATTAATTTTAATACCTCTTTCTTTACACAGAAGTTTAAATCGTTCTGCTACAACATCTTTGACATTCATAAAATCACCTCAAAAATATTGTAAAATTATTAACGCATACGCGTGTACGCACTTGCGTAATTAGATTTATTATGTTATAATTTTAGTATCAAATTTTTTGGAGGTAATTATGAAAGGTAAAAAATTAATTAGTGTTTTTCTTGCAAGTGTTATGTTATTGTGTGTTGTTTTCAGTTCTGTGACGGCAACAAGTGCAAAAACGATTTCTGTAAAGCCAACCAAAGTTACTGCTATATCCCAAACTGACATTACTACTTTACGAATTAGTTGGTCAAAAGTTTCCGGTGTGAATGGATATGTTCTTTACTATAGCACTAATGGTTCTCGTTTTAAAAAACTTACAACTACTAAAAGTCGTTCTTACTATCACAAGAAGTTGAAAAATGGAGTAAAGTACTATTATAAATTAAAAACTTATAAAAAGTATAAGGGGAAAAATAAATATAGTAAATACTCTAATATTAAAGCTAAAAGTTGTACAAATAATCTTGTAAATATTTATAAGCCTTATAGAACAAGAAATTATGAACTATGTACTGGATTAAATAAGCTTATGATTTCAGGTAAATCATATAGTAATGGTTTTAAATTGAAAACTTCTGTTTGGGATGAGAAATCATTTGCTGATTATAATTTATCCGGAAAATATAGTAGTATTAAATTTACATTTGGATATTTAGATGATGGATATTCAGGTGCTGAAGATACGCTTTATATTTTATCTGATAATGAGGAAGTTGCATCATATAAGTTAAGAGCCGGTGATTTAGCCAGAACAGTAAAAATAAATATTAGAAGAGCAAGTAAGTTAGAATTTTATGTAAAAAATGATATTGGTAGTAACGTGATTAATGAATATATTGGTTTTGCTAATATAAGTCTCTATAAATAATCATTAGTTGTCTATAAATCTTGACAAGATTACTGAAAGATAATATAATAACCCTTAGGGAATGAATGTCTCCCTTAGTATTATTACTTAAACTGCTTTTTAAGCTGATGACTTCTGCATTTTGCAGGGTTATCAGCTTTTTTCGTGTAAGGAGGAATTTTGTGGAGAATTTTAAGAAAAAGTCATTTACTGTGCTAAAGTACATAGCTTTTGGTGTGGTGATAGGTGTTTTGGTTGGTGCAATTGATACTTTGTTTGGTAGAGTGTTAATAGCTATTACTGATTTTAGAACAGACTATTATTTATTTTTACTACCGTTTTTGCCTTTAGCCGGATTATTAATTACTTGGATGTACAATAAGTTTAGTGCAGTTAGCTTAAAGGGTATGTCACTTGTTTTTGAAACAGGTCAAAGTAAGAGAAATTCAATACCCTTACCACTAGTGCCACTTGTAATGATAGGTACTTGGATTACACATTTGTTTGGTGGTAGTGCCGGTAGGGAAGGTGTTGCAGTACAGATTGGTGCAACCCTATCCCATAGAATAGGTAGAAAGTTTCACTTTTCTAACAATGAGAGGGTGTTGCTTATTACCGGTATGTCAGCCGGTTTTGGTGGATTGTTTCAAACACCACTTGGTGCAGTTTTCTTTGCACTGGAGGTTATTGTTGCCGGATATTTGGAGTATGAAGCATTACTACCGGCTTTTATTGCATCAATAGTTGCTTGTATAACTTCTCATACCTTAGGACTGGAGAAATTTTCAGTTAATGTTACAGATACCCTCGATTTTACAGATTACAAGGTGATAATTTTCCTAGTTATAATGGGTATTGCTTTTGGTTTAGTAGGTAGATTGTTTTCATATCTATTGCAAAAATCAAAGGACTTTATGAAAAATAAAATTAAGAATCCATATGTGAGAATAGCTGTGGTTTCTATTCCACTTGCTATAATTTTAATTTTCTTCCATAATGGCAGATATAGTGGACTTGGTACAAACTTAATTTCAGCCTCATTTAGTGGTGGGGAAGTTCATTACTATGATTTTATTGTAAAGCTACTATTAACTATTGTAACCTTGGCAATAGGTTTTCAAGGTGGTGAAGTTACACCTTTATTTTCAATAGGTGCAACACTTGGTGTAGTGCTGGGTAATTTATTTGGTGTTTCCCCAATTGTGTGTGGAGCTATTGGATATGTTGCAGTATTTGGCAGTGCAACAAATACTTTAATTGCACCTATACTTTTAGGAGTAGAGGTTTTTGGTGTAGCCAATGTTTTGCCTATAGCAATAGTTTGTATAATTGCATATATAGTAAATGGTAACCTTTCAATTTATTCCTCTCAACAGAAAGCACTTTTTGGTTTTGAAGAATAAAGGGTAAAAATTATTGTAAAATTAAATCAATTAAAACTAACAACTGTAACGGGTGTTTAGTTACCCTTACAGCAGTACAACAAAAAAGACCTTTGAGCTTAAAAATAGCCCAAAGGTCATATTTTTTCTAAAAAAATAAAGATTTTCGCATTTTTTGCAAAAATCTCTTGACATTCAAAAACTTCTTGTGTATAATAGTACGGCATAATATTATGAGATAGTATCGCTAGTATGCCTTTCTTATGGGTGAATATTACCACAAGTTTTTTTACTTGTCAAGTGGTAATATTTAAAGCGACTCTCAGTAATAAAGTTATATAAAAGTAGTGCAAATATACAAAAGGAGTGAACTAAAGTGGTAGATGTCAAACCAGTTAAGCTTGGCAGAAACGAAAGAATGTCCTTTGGTAAGATTGATGAAGTTATCCAGATGCCTCATCTTCTTGATATTCAGAGGAAGTCTTACCAGTGGTTCCTTGAAGAAGGACTAAGGGAAGTCTTTAAAGATGTATCAGGTATTACTGATTACACAGGCAACCTTGTTCTTGACTTTATGGATTATGAGCTGGATGTTGATAAGCCAAATTATTCAGTTATTGAATGTAAAGAAAGAGATGCCACATATTCAGCAGCCCTTAGGGTTACTGCAAGACTGTTAAATAAGGAAACAGGCGAAATCAAGGAATCTAATGTATTCATGGGTGATTTCCCTCTTATGACAGACAGTGGTACATTCGTTATCAACGGTGCAGAAAGAGTTATTGTTTCTCAGCTTGTTAGAAGCCCTGGTGTTTACTACAAGATGGACCGTGATAAGACAGGTAAGGAACTTTATTCCTCAACTGTTATTCCTAACCGTGGTGCTTGGCTAGAATATGAAAACGACATTAACGATGTTTTCTATGTTCGTATTGATAAGAACAGAAAGATTCCTGTAACAGTATTTATCCGTTCATTAATCGGTCTTGAAGCTTTGCTAAAAGACAGAGAAGAAAAGGAAATGAACGGTGAAAAGTGGAACCTTGAAGATGTTGACCTTACAGTAATCGGTAAGGATAGCGAAATCATTGATATCTTCGATATGAACGATATGATGAAAGCTACTATCGAAAAGGATACTACCACTAACGCTGCAGAAGGTCTGATTGAAGTTTACAAAAAGCTAAGACCATCTGAACCTCCAACAATTGAATCTGCTATGACTCATCTATCAAATCTATTCTTTGACGATAGAAGATATGATATGTCAAGAGTAGGTAGATATAAGTACAACAAAAAGCTTGGTATTGCTCACCGTCTTGAAGGTTACAAGTTAGCATCTCCTATTGCTAACCCAAGAACAGGTGAAGTTATGGCTCTTGCTGATGAAGTTATCACAAGAGAAAAGGCTTTTGAAATTGAAAATGCCGGTGTTACACTTGCTTATGTTAAGAGCGACGACGATATTCCTGTAAAGGTTATCTCAAACGGTATGGTTGACATTAATGCTTATGTTGACTTTAATGCTGAAGAAGAATGTGGCATTAACGAAAAAGTAAGAGCATCTGTACTTTTCCCAATTCTTGAAGAATGTGAAACAGAAGAAGAGTTAAAGGATGCTCTAATTGATAACAAAGCAGAGCTAATCCCTAACTACATTACTATTGATGATATATTTGCTACTATTAACTATATGAATTCCCTAGCACAGGGCATTGGTGTAACAGACGACATTGACCACCTAGCTAACAGAAGAATCCGTTGCGTAGGTGAACTACTACAGAACCAGTTTAGAATTGGTTTCAGCCGTCTTGAAAGAGTTATCCGTGAAAGAATGACACTTCAGGCTCAAGACCCTGAGGCACTTTCACCAAATACACTAATTAACATTCGTCCTGTAACAGCAGCTATTAAAGAGTTCTTTGGTAGTTCTCCTTTATCACAGTTTATGGACCAGAACAACCCTCTTGCTGAACTTACACATAAGAGAAGACTTTCAGCCCTAGGTCCCGGTGGTCTTTCAAGAGACCGTGCATCATTCGAAGTTCGAGATGTTCACTATACTCACTATGGTCGTATGTGTCCTATCGAAACTCCTGAAGGTCCTAACATCGGTCTAATCTCTTACTTAGCTACTTTTGCAAAGATTAATGAATACGGCTTCATTGAAGCTCCATATAGAAAGATTGATAAAGAAACAGGTATCGTTACTGACGAAGTTGTTTATATGACAGCTGATGTTGAAGATGGTTTCAAGGTTGCTCAGGCTAATGAACCACTTGACGAAAACGGTCGTTTTGTTAACAAGAAGGTTGTTGGTCGTTGCAGAGAAGAATTTGTAGAACTTGCTCCGGAAGAATTCGACTTTATGGATATTTCTCCTAAGATGGTTGTTTCTGTTGCTACATCTCTAATTCCTTTCCTAGAAAACGATGACGCAAACCGTGCTCTTATGGGTGCTAACATGCAGCGTCAGGCTGTTCCTCTACTTGTTACAGAATCTCCTATCGTTGGTACAGGTATGGAATACAAAGCCGGTGTTGACTCAGGTAACTGTATTCTTGCTGAAGAAGACGGTATTGTACTTTCTGTTTCTGCTGACAAGATTTGTGTTCAGTATGACAGTGGTAGAATTCAGAACTTTGATGTAATCAAGTTCCTTCGTTCTAACCAAAGTACATGTATCAACCAGATTCCTGTTGTTGACAGAGGTCAAAGAGTTGTTAAGGGTGAAGTTCTTGCTGATGGTCCTGCTACAGACAACGGTGAACTTGCTCTTGGTAAGAACGCACTTATCGGATTTATGACTTGGGAAGGTTATAACTACGAAGATGCTGTTCTTATTAACGAAAAGATTGTACGTGAAGATATGTACACATCTATTCATATTGAAGAACACGAAACAGAAGCTCGTGATACAAAGCTAGGACCTGAAGAAATTACTCGTGACATTCCAAATGTCGGTGAAGATATGCTTAAGGACCTTGACGAAAACGGTATTATCCACATCGGTGCTGAAGTTCGTTCAGGTGATATTCTTGTTGGTAAGGTAACTCCAAAGGGTGAAACTGAGCTAACTGCTGAAGAAAGACTACTAAGAGCTATCTTCGGTGAAAAGGCAAGAGAAGTTAGAGATACTTCACTTAGAGTACCTCATGGTGAAACAGGTATCGTTGTTGATGTTAAGGTATTTACTCGTGAAGATAGTGCTTCAGAACTACAGCCCGGTGTTAATAAGGTTGTTAGAGTTTACCTAGCTCAGAAGAGAAAGCTATCTGTTGGTGATAAGATGGCAGGTCGTCATGGTAACAAGGGTGTTGTTTCCAGAATTCTACCTCAGGAAGATATGCCATTCCTACCTGATGGTACTCCACTTGACATCGTTCTTAACCCTCTAGGTGTTCCATCTCGTATGAACATCGGACAGGTTCTAGAAGTTCACCTAGGTTATGCTGCTAAGGCTCTAGGTTGGAAGATTATGACACCGGTATTTGACGGTGCTCATGAACAGGATATTTTCCAGTGTCTAAAAGACGCCGGTTATAGCGAAGACGGTAAAACATGGCTGGTTGATGGCCGTACAGGTGAAAGATTTGATAACCCTGTTACCGTTGGTTATATGTATTACTTGAAGTTGCATCACCTTGTTGATGATAAGATTCATGCTCGTTCAACAGGTCCATACTCACTAGTTACTCAACAGCCACTTGGTGGTAAAGCACAGTTCGGTGGTCAGCGTTTCGGTGAAATGGAAGTTTGGGCACTTGAAGCTTATGGTGCTGCTTATACTCTACAGGAAATCCTAACAGTTAAGTCTGATGATGTTGTTGGTAGAGTTAAAACTTACGAATCAATCGTTAAGGGTCAGAATATTCCTACTCCTGGTATTCCTGAATCATTTAAGGTTCTTATTAAGGAACTTCAGTCACTTGCTCTTGATGTTAAGGTACTTGACGAAGATAAGAATGAAATTGACCTAAAGCAACATTTTGATGATGATATTCCTGAAGTTGCTAATAACGAAGAAACCCTTGAAGAAGATAATGTTATGACTTCCGAAGGTATGGAAGGTTTTGTACTGGACGAAGATTCTGACGGCGAGGGTAATATGTTTGATGAAAACTCAATCGTTGAAGATAATGACGATATGTTAAACTTTGATGATTTTGGTTCAGATGAATTATAATAAGGAGGCAGTTTATAATGGAAAACAATACATTTGATTCAATTAAAATTGGTCTTGCCTCCCCTGACCAGATTAGAGAATGGTCATATGGTGAAGTTAAGAAACCAGAAACAATTAACTACAGAACATTAAAGCCTGAGAGAGACGGTCTATTCTGTGAAAGAATTTTCGGACCTACTAAGGACTGGGAATGTCACTGTGGTAAATATAAGAAAATCCGTTTTAAAGGTAAAATTTGTGATAGATGTGGTGTTGAAGTTACAAGATCCAAGGTTCGTAGAGAAAGAATGGGTCATATTGAACTAGCTGCTCCTGTATCACACATTTGGTACTTTAAGGGTATTCCTTCAAGAATTTCCCTAATGCTTGATATTTCTCCTAAGGCTTTGGAACAGGTTCTATACTTTGCATCTTACATTGTTATTGATCCGGGTGAAGCTAGAGAAATCTCTAAAATGCAGATTCTTACTGAAACAGAATACAGAGATTTGTATGAAAAGTATGAAGATGACTTTAGAGCAGGTATGGGTGCTGAGGCTATCAAGGAACTTCTAACAGAAATCGACCTTGATCAGCTATATACTCAGATTACTACTGATCTTGAAGGTGCATCAGGTCAGAAGAGAGTTAGACTTCTTAAGAGACTAGAAGTTGTTGAATCATTCCGTCAGTCAGGTAACAGACCTGAATGGATGATTCTTGATGTTATTCCTGTTATTCCACCGGACATCAGACCTATGGTTCAGCTTGATGGTGGTAGATTTGCAACATCTGACCTTAATGACCTATATAGAAGAGTTATTAACAGAAACAACCGTCTTGCAAGACTACTTGAATTACAAGCTCCTGATATTATTATCAGAAACGAAAAGAGAATGCTACAGGAAGCTGTTGACTCTCTAATCGACAACGGCAGAAAGGGTAGACCTGTTACAGGTCCTAACAACAGACCTCTTAAGTCACTATCTGATATGCTAAAGGGTAAGCAAGGTCGTTTCCGTCAGAACCTACTGGGTAAGCGTGTTGACTACTCAGGTCGTTCAGTTATCGTTGTTGGTCCTGAACTAAAGATGTATCAATGTGGTCTTCCTAAGGAAATGGCACTTGAACTATTTAAGCCTTTCGTTATGAAGAGACTTGTAGAAACAAAGGCTGTTGTAAATATTAAGGCTGCAAGAAAAGCAGTAGAAAGAGCAAAGCCTGAAGTTTGGGATGCACTTGAAGTTGTTATCAAGGGTCATCCGGTTCTACTAAACCGTGCTCCTACACTTCATAGACTTGGTATTCAGGCATTTGAACCTGTACTTGTTGAAGGTCGTGCTTTAAAGCTACACCCACTTGTATGTACAGCTTACAACGCTGACTTCGATGGTGACCAGATGGCTGTCCATGTACCACTATCTGCAGAAGCTCAGGCTGAAGCAAGATTCCTAATGCTTGCTGCCGGTAACCTACTAAAACCTTCTGACGGTCGTCCTGTTTGTGTACCTACACAGGATATGATTCTTGGTTCTTATTACCTAACACTTGATAAGGACGGAGAAAAGGGCGAAGGTAAGGTATTTAGAGATGTTGATGAAGCTATGATGGCTTATCAGACAGGCTACCTAACACTTCATTCTAAGATTAAGGTTAGAATGACTAAGGAATTCAACGGTGTTAAAGAATCAGGCCTAGTTGATACAACAGTTGGTAAGATTATCTTTAATAACCCAATTCCTCAGGATCTAGGCTTTGTTGACAGAAGCCTTGAAGAAAACAAATTTAAATTAGAAATTGACTTCCTTGTAGGTAAGAAACAGCTAGGTAAGATTATTGATGCTTGTATCAGAGTACACGGCACACAGACCACTTCAGTTGTTCTTGACCATATCAAGGCTCAAGGTTATAAATATTCAACAAGAGGTGCTATCACAGTTGCTGTTTGTGATGCTAAGATTCCACCTGAGAAAAAAGCAATTATCTCAGCTGCAGAAGAACAAGTTGATGGTATCCGTAACGAATATATGATGGGTTTCTTATCAAACGACGAACGTTACCAAAATGTTCTTAAAGTTTGGGAAAAAGCTACTGATGATGTTACTGCAAAACTACAGGATAACCTAGACAGATTCAACCCAATCTATATGATGGCTGACTCAGGTGCTCGTGGTAGTATGTCACAGATTCGTCAGCTAGCCGGTATGCGTGGTTTGATTGCCAACACATCAGGTAAAACAATTGAAATCCCTATCAGAGCTAACTACCGTGAAGGTCTAAACATCATGGAATACTTTATTTCTTCCAGAGGTGCTCGTAAGGGTCTAGCCGATACTGCTCTAAGAACTGCCGACTCAGGTTACCTAACAAGAAGACTTGTTGATGTTTCTCAGGATGTTATTATTCGTGAAGACGATTGTCATACTGATGAAGGTCTTGAAATCTTCGATATTAAGTCAGGCAACAATGTTATTGAAGGTCTTCGTGAAAGACTTATCGGTAGATACCTTGTTCATGACTTCTGTGATGAAAATGGCAATGTTCTTGTATCTAAGGACAAGATGATGGGCGAAGAAGAAGCTGACATTATTGTTAATGCAGGTACAGAAGAAATCGAAATTAGAAGTATCCTTGGTTGTCATTGTAAGCATGGTGTATGTAGAAAGTGCTACGGTTCTAACCTTGCAAACGGTCAGCCTGTTACTGTTGGTGAAGCTGTTGGTATTATCGCAGCTCAGTCAATCGGTGAACCTGGTACTCAGCTAACAATGAGAACATTCCACACCGGTGGTGTTGCTTCTGCTGAAGATATTACACAGGGTCTTCCAAGAGTTGAAGAACTATTTGAAGCCAGAAAGCCTAAGTCACTTGCTATTATTTCTGAAATCGACGGTGAAGTTAGATTTGAAGAAATCAAGAAGGCTCGTCACGCAGTTGTTTATAATAAGGCAACAGGTGAAGAAAGACAGTACCTAATCCCATTCGGTTTTAGAGTAAATGTTGAAGAAGGTCAGGTTATCAAGGCCGGTGACAAGATTACTGATGGTGCTATTTATCCTGCAGATATTCTTTCAATCCTTGGACCAAAGGCTGTTCAGAACTACCTAATCTCTGAAGTACAGTCAACATACCGTCTACAGGGTGTTGATATCAACGATAAGCATATCGAAGTTATTGTTCGTCAGATGATGAAGAAGGTTAAGATTGAAGACAGTGGTTCTACTAGCTTTATGGCCGGTCAGAACTATGACCGTAACGAAGTTCTTTACGAAAACAAGATGATTGAAGAAAGAATTAAGAACGGTGAAGAAGGTCTTAAACCTGCTAAGTATACTCAGTTACTTCTTGGTATTACAAAGGCAGCTCTTGCTACTGATTCATTCCTATCAGCTGCTTCATTCCAGGAAACAACTAGAGTTCTTACAGATGCTGCTATTAAGGGTAAGGTTGACCCACTGGTAGGTCTAAAAGAAAATGTTATCATTGGTAAGCTAATTCCTGCCGGTACAGGTATGCACAGATACAACGGTGTTGAACTTGAAGAAAACTATGTTCAGCCACAGCAGGTACAGCCACTTGACTAATATATAACTGTTTAAATTAGAGGTTACCCTTATGGGTAGCCTCTTTTTTGCAGAAAAAAAGAAAAAATATGAAATTTATTATTGACAATGTTGTAACTAATGTGATAGAATGACGGTAAGCGTGGAATAGGGTAATTGCGTAAAATTACAGTAAAATCCGTGCTAAAATATCGGAAAAACCGAAATAACTTAAGAAGGAGGAAAAAAATGCCTACATTTAACCAGCTTGTTCGCAAGGGTAGAGAAGTTACTGAAAAGAAGGCAAAGGCACCTGCTCTTTTAAAGGGTTGGAACTCACAGAAGAGACAGGCTACTGATAATGCTTCCCCACAAAAGAGAGGCGTATGTACTAAAGTGTCAACTGCTACACCAAAGAAGCCTAACTCAGCTCTTAGAAAGATTGCCAGAGTAAGACTTTCAAACGGTATTGAAGTTAGTTCTTATATCCCTGGTGTTGGTCATAACCTACAGGAACACTCAGTTGTTCTTATCCGTGGTGGCCGTGTAAAAGACTTACCTGGTGTTCGTTACCATATCGTTCGTGGCACACTTGATGCTCAGGGCGTTGCTAACAGAAATCAGGCTCGTTCAAAGTATGGCGCAAAGCGTCCAAAAGCAGGTAAATAAGGAATTGACAAACTAATACTTTTATGTTAAACAGTTACTGCAAAAGCAGACTTTATATAGATTATAGAGTTTCTGTTGGCAGTACGGAAGTTTGTCGCTTTCGAGTACCTATGATATCTCAAATATTGTGAAGGAGGGAAGTAAAGTGCCAAGAAGAGGCTCAATCGCAAAACGTGATGTTTTGCCAGACCCAATGTATAATTCAAAATTAGTTACTCGTCTAATCAACAACGTTATGCTTGATGGTAAGAAGGGTGTTGCTCAGAAAATCGTTTACGGTGCATTCGACATCATCCAGGAAAAGACAGGTAACGATCCACTAGAAACATTCGAGAACGCAATGGAAAATGTTATGCCGGTTCTTGAAGTTAAAGCTCGTCGTGTAGGTGGTGCAACTTACCAAGTACCTATGGAAGTTAGAGCAGAAAGAAGACAGACTCTAGGTCTTCGTTGGATCACAGCATATTCAAGACAGCGTTCAGAAAGAACAATGAAAGAAAGACTTGCTGGTGAAATCCTTGATGCTATCAACAGTACAGGTGGCGCATTTAAGAAGCGTGAAGATACTCATAAGATGGCTGAAGCTAATAAGGCTTTCGCTCATTACAGATGGTAATAGCAGGACTTATTAGAAATAACTTATAAAGGAGGATATTAACCGTGGCAAGACAGGTTTCACTTGAAATGACAAGAAATATCGGTATCATGGCTCATATTGATGCCGGTAAAACTACAACTACTGAAAGAATTCTGTACTACACAGGTGTTAACCATAAGATTGGTGAAACACATGATGGTGCTGCTACTATGGACTGGATGGTTCAGGAACAAGAACGTGGTGTAACAATTACATCTGCTGCTACTACATGTTTCTGGAAAAAACACAGAATCAACATCATCGATACACCTGGTCACGTTGACTTCACTGCTGAAGTTGAACGTTCACTTCGTGTACTTGACGGTTCTGTAACAGTACTTTGTGCTAAGGGTGGTGTTGAACCACAGTCAGAAACAGTTTGGAGACAGGCTGATAACTATCATGTTCCAAGAATGGCTTATGTAAATAAGATGGACATTATGGGTGCTGACTTCTACAGAGTTGTTCAGATGATGAAAGACAGACTAAGCTGTAACGCAGTTCCAATTCAGCTACCAATCGGTGCTGAAGATACATTCAGAGGCATTGTTGACCTAGTTACAATGAAGGCTGAAGTATATTACAATGATGACGGTACAGACATTAGAGAAGAAGAAATTCCTGAAGATATGAAGGAAATCGCTCAGAAATACCATGAACAGCTAATCGATTCTGTTGCAGAACTAGATGACGCTCTAATGGAAAAATATTTCGAAGGCGAAGAACTAACAATTGACGAAATTAAGAAGACTATTCGTAAGGCTACTATTGCTAACGAAATGGTACCTGTAACTTGTGGTACTTCATACCGTAACAAGGGTGTACAGCTACTTCTTAATGCTATCGTTGACTATATGCCAGCTCCTGTTGACATCCCATCAATTAAGGGTGTTAACCCAGACACAGGTGAAGAAGATGTAAGACATTCTTCTGACGATGAACCATTTGCAGCTCTTGCATTTAAGATTGCAACTGACCCATTCGTTGGTAAGCTATGTTTCTTCAGAGTATATTCCGGTGTTGTTAATGCTGGTCAGACAGTTTACAACGCATCAAAGGATAAGAACGAAAGACTTGGTCGTATCCTACAGATGCATGCTAACCATAGAAAAGACATTGATACAGTTTATGCCGGTGATATTGCTGCTGCTGTTGGTCTAAAGAATACTACTACAGGTGATACTCTTTGTGACGAAAAGCACCCTATCATCCTTGAATCAATGGAATTCCCAGAACCTGTTATTAGAGTTGCTATTGAACCTAAGACAAAAGCAGGTCAGGAAAAGATGGGTATTGCTCTTGCAAAACTTGCAGAAGAAGACCCAACATTTAAGGCATATACAGATGAAGAAACAGGCCAGACAATCATTGCCGGTATGGGTGAACTTCATCTGGAAATTATCGTTGACAGACTACTAAGAGAATTCAAGGTAGAAGCTAACATCGGTGCTCCACAGGTTGCTTATAAAGAAACAATCCGTTCTGATGCAGATGTTGATATGAAGTATGCTCGTCAGTCAGGTGGTAAAGGTCAGTACGGTCATGTTAAGATTCGTGTTTCTCCTAACCCAGGCAAGGGCTACGAATTTGTTAACTCTATCGTTGGTGGTGCTATTCCTAAGGAATATATTCCAGCAGTTGACCAAGGTATCCAGGGTGCTATGCAGTCAGGTATCTTAGCTAACTACAATGTAGTTGACTGTAAGGTTGAACTATACGATGGTTCTTACCATGAAGTTGACTCATCTGAAATGGCATTTAAGATTGCCGGTTCTATGGCTTTCAAGGAAGCTATGAAGAAGGCAGATCCTGTTCTACTTGAACCACTAATGAAGGTTACAGTTATTGTTCCTGAAGAGTATATGGGTGACGTTATCGGTGACCTTAACTCTCGTCGTGGTCAGATTCAGGGTATGGAAGCTGTTGGTAATGCTCAGCGTATCAACGCTCATGTTCCTCTATCTGAAATGTTCGGTTATGCTACTGATATGCGTTCTAAGACTCAGGGCCGTGGTCAGTACGTAATGGAACCAGACACATATCAGGAAGTTCCAAAGTCAATCGCTGAAGACATTATGTCAAAGCGTAATAAGAAGTCTGAAGACTAATATCTTAATAAATTAATACTCTTTTGTTGATTATATATCAACAAAAGGGTTGCAATTTTATTAAAAAATTGTTACAATAATAACTACCAAGATTTTAATCTAAGGAGGATTATAAAAATGGCAAGAGAAAAGTTTGAAAGAAATAAGCCACACGTAAACATTGGTACTATCGGTCACGTTGACCATGGTAAAACTACACTTACAGCTGCTATCACAAAGGTTCTTAACCTAAACGGTGAAGCAGACTTCGTTGATTATGCTAATATCGATAAGGCTCCAGAAGAAAGAGAAAGAGGTATTACAATCAACACAGCTCACGTTGAATATGAAACAGATAAGAGACACTACGCTCACGTTGACTGCCCAGGCCATGCTGACTATGTTAAAAACATGATCACTGGTGCTGCTCAGATGGACGGTGCTATCCTTGTTGTTTCTGCTGCTGATGGTCCTATGCCACAGACAAGAGAACACATCCTTCTATCTCGTCAGGTTGGTGTTCCATACATCGTTGTATTCATGAACAAGACTGACCAAGTTGACGATCCTGAACTACTAGAACTAGTAGAAATGGAAATCCGTGACCTACTAAACGAATATGACTTCCCAGGCGATGACACTCCAATCATCAAGGGTTCAGCATATCTTGCTCTAACAAGCACATCAACAGATACAAATGCTCCTGAATACAAGTGTATTCACGAACTAATGGACGCTGTTGACGAATTCATCCCAACTCCAGAAAGAGATTCTGATAAGCCATTCATCATGCCAGTTGAAGACGTATTCACAATCACAGGTCGTGGTACTGTTGCAACAGGTAGAGTTGAAAGAGGTATTATCAACGTAAATGATGAAGTTGAAATCGTTGGTCTAACAGACGAAATCCGTAAGGTTGTTGTTACAGGTCTTGAAATGTTCAGAAAGTCTCTAGACTATGCTGAATGTGGTGATAACGTTGGTGCACTTCTAAGAGGTGTTCAGAGATCTGAAATCGAAAGAGGTCAGGTTCTTGCAAAGCCAGGTACAATTCACCCACATAAGAAGTTCAGTGGTCAGGTTTACGTTCTAACAAAGGACGAAGGTGGCCGTCATACTCCATTCTTCAACAACTATCGTCCACAGTTCTACTTCAGAACAACAGACGTAACAGGTACAATCACACTTCCAGAAGGTACAGAAATGTGCATGCCTGGTGATAACGTTGAAATGTCAGTTGAACTAATCACTCCTATCGCTATCGAAGAAGGTCTTCGTTTCGCTATCCGTGAAGGCGGTAGAACAGTTGGTTCAGGTGCTGTTACATCTATCAACGAATAATTATAACTTAATATAATTATTTACCTAAGTAATTTAGTCCCTTGTCTTTTGACAAGGGACTTTTTGCGTTCATTTCTTATTAATTATTAATTCTTGTTGTGAAATTATACAAAGTGGTAATATTCTTGTAATACACTTTGCACAAAGTTATTGTGTTGTTTTAATAAATATTTACAGTAAAAAATATAAGTGGTAAAATGTAGTTACAATATATTTGGAGGGATAATTATGAACATATTTAAGAAAATTATACCGTTGTGTTTATGTTTATCAATGATATGTACTTTATTTGGCTTTCAAACTGTAGAAGGTGCTACTGCATATGATGAAACAATTTCTAACGGTAGTTTTTCAGACTTTCAAAAAGCATTGCTAAATGCAAAAGACAAAGGTACTGCTAATCATATTTATAAAATACATATTACAAAGGATTTAAGAATTAATCAATCTGTAGGTATTTATTCAAACACTATGATTGTTGTTGATAAAAATGTAAAAATTATTCGTAATTTACCTGCAGGTGATGGTGGAACAACATTTAGAGTAGGCAAACCGGGTTCTTCTGCTTCAGGATATTATTATAGAAACATTACTATTCAAGGTGGTATTTGGGATGGTAATGTTAGAAGTAAAGATACAGGCTTCTGCACATTTAAAGTAAACCATTCTCAGAATGTTAAGTTCCTAAATATGACAATTCAAAATGACCTTGAAGGTCATATGATTGAGGCAGGTGCTGTTAATGGCTTAACAATTTCTAGGGTTAACTTTAAGAATCATAAATGCTACTTTAAGGCTCATAAAAATAAGAATGATTATTATGAGCATGAAGAGGCTTTACAACTTGATGTAAACCTATATGAAACGACTGCTATCGGCAATTATGATAAATACCAAAACAAAAATGTAACTGTTGATAGATGTAATTTTACAAACTTAGGCAGAGGTATTGGTTCTCACAATAGTATTGATGGTTGTTATTTTACAAATATGAAGTTTACTAACAATACCTTTAAGAATATTAAGAGTTATGCAATCGGTGCTATTAATTATAGAAATAGCAAAATTCAGAATAACAAAATTCTAAACTGTGGCTCAGGTATTTTGTTTGTAAATTCTAAGCCTAATTATACTGGCTATACCGGCACTTATGTTGTAAATAATTGGAATTTAAAGGTTAATACTTCTAAGGACAATTCTATTATTTCAGGTAATACAATTACAATTAATAGCCCAAAATCTAAGGATAGCAGAGCTTTGTACATTAACGGTAACAAAATTTCAAAACCTGCAATTTATAAAAAAGGTCTTAACTCAGCAAACAGACTATCCGGTTATCAAGGCTATCTAAAAGGTGACCACAGAATTAATGGTTTAACAATCACTAAAAATAACATTACCGTTAAGAATATGACTGCTGTCTTTTATAAAGGCATCAGAAACTCAACATTTTCTAACAATAATATTACATTTAACGGCAACCAAAAATCAGATCACTATGGACTAACTATGGATAGCGTTCCGGATCAGCTAAATGAAAATGTAACTGTTAATGGCAACAAAATCAAGAACTTTAATGGTGGTATACTATGTAAGAATAGCAAGAAAGTTACTTTCAAAAATACTACAGTTTATAATTCATATAAGCAACATATTTATCTTGAAGGTGTCAATGTTACATTTGTCGGTTGTTCACTTGATAAAGCAAAAACTAAGCATGGTATTGCAAGTAAGAACAGTAAAATTACTTTGAAAAATACAAATATTACTAATGCAAAAGAATTTGGCCTTTATTCTTACAACTGTTCCGGTAAAGTAACAGGTGGTAAGATTGCAAATTGTGGTAAGTACGGTATCGGTGCATACAAGAAAGGTATATCATATAGCAAGGTTAAGTTCTCTAATAACGGTGCAAACGGTAAATGTAATTATTACAGAGGTTAATTTATTATTATCTAAGGAGTGTTTATAATGAAAAAATTAATGTGCTTAGTTACAGTGTTGATGATGATTTCTATGTTTGCTTTCAGCATTAATTCTTTTAGTGCTGATGAGGTTGATAATCAAGATACTTCTATTGTAACTAATGAAAACAATGCAGAAAATTACGGTGAGGACAAAGTGTTGCTTACTGATGATATTGAGGGTGATGCAACTGTTGATGAAGCCACTGATGATGAAATGGCTTATTCCAGTGGTAATCCGGCACCAAAAGGTGCAACTTCCGATGAAGTAGGTTCAGAAATGAGTTCACCTAAAACAAGTGATACAGATACATATACTGCAGTAGTTTTAGCGCTACTATTTGGTTCAGTAGCTTCTGTTGCAGTTTATAAGCTAAAGAAATAATTAAATAAAAAACTAAAAGGTCTGTTACTATGTAGCAGACCTTTTGTGTATAAGATAATAACAGAATAGCAGAAATAGGGTAGGATTATTGCAATTTTATTTAAAGTATTGTACACTATTTATATAACTTTTTAGGAGGATACTATGGAAAAGAATGTAATTTTCACTTTAGAAGACGATTTAGGCAATGAAACTGAGTTTGAGTTGCTTGATGTTATTAACTATAAAAATGATGAATATGCTGTTTTAATTGAGAATGTTGAGGATGTAGAGGACTTAACTATTCTTAAGATAGACAGTTATGATGACCAAGAAGAGGTTTATACCGGTATTGATGACGATGATTTGGTACAGAAAATCTTTGATATTTTCAAGAAAAATCATCCGGATGAATTTGATTATAAATAATTTTTATTTCAATTTCCATATTTATGTATTAAATTGCATAGCAAAAAAGGCACTCAGCTGAGTGCCTTTTCTGTTAAGGATTTTTGAAATTAATGCGTTCTAAACGCGACTTGTTATCAATGTTACTGATTAAGCAATTTCAGCATTACCTGTATCACCAAGTAGGTTGAATCTGAATAATTTGCTTTCATCATTCTTGTTATCACAATAAATGCAAGCTTCTGCGATTTTGCCGCCTTCGATTAGCTTTGTTAAACCAACGAGCTGACATAGTTTGCTTTTTAGATTCAAACGGTCTCCCTCGCTAGTAACTAGATATACATTACCTTCGCAAGTGTCGAGCACGGCAAGGAACTTGGTAACATCAATGTCATGTAGATTGATCATAGGTGTCATAAAATTTTCCTCCTTAAATTATATACGATTTTTCGTGCTGCCATTTACCATTTGGCTGTGAATGAATCGCTAACGAATGTTTGCGATATCAAGTGGACTATTTACTTGACACTTACTATTATACATATTCTTTAGTGAATGTCAACAAATAATTGCTACTTTATTTGTACAAGGTGACTACTAAATATCAAAACTGTACAATTACAATGTGTGATTATTGTGCAATATGCTACAAAAAATTTAACAGTAATTTTAACTAGTTAAAGTTTGTGTAAATTCTTTTAGTGAATATTATCAAATTTGTTCTCTAAAAGAAAAATAATTTGCACAATCATACAAATTACAAAAATGAAATTTTCTATATTGGAATAAAAATAACATAAAAGTACCGAAAAAGCCCATTACAATGGGCTTTTCTTTGCGTTATAATCGGCTAAAAATAAGGAAAAATAAAATTAAAAAATTTTTAGGAAAACCCTTTACAAGGCTAAAATAGGTGAAATTATATACTTATTTTTATTGTATTGAACTTTGTTATATTGTATAATAGTTTTAGAAAATTAATTTAAGGGGTATATTTTATGCTTGATAATTTTTATAAAAACTTTAAAAGTGGTACAGATATTCGTGGTGTAGCATCTGAGGGTGTTGAAGGCCAAAATGTTAACCTTACTGATGATGTTGTTAAAAAAATGGCATTTGGTTTTGTTCTATGGCTAGAAAAGGTTGCAAATAAAAAAGCAAGTGAAATGACAATTTCAGTCGGTAGAGACAGCCGTATCAGTGGTGAAAGAATTGCAAATGATGTTATAGATAGCTTTAAGAAAGCCGGTGTAAAGGTAATTTACACTAACCTATCATCAACACCATCAATGTTTATGACTACTGTTGACCTTGGTTGTGACGGTGCAGTACAGATTACAGCATCTCACCATCCATTCAATAGAAACGGTTTAAAGTTTTTCACACCTAATGGTGGACTTGAAGCAAGTGATATTGAAGAAATTTTACAGTATGCACAGGACGATAAAAAGCCTGAAATTACTGATAACGGTACTGTAGAAGAAATGGACTATATGTCAAGATATAGCAACCACCTATGTGATATTATTAAGAAGGGTGTTAATGCTGAGGACTATGACCACCCTCTAAAGGGCTTTAAAATCGTTGTAGATGCCGGTAACGGTGTTGGTGGATTCTATGCTGACAAGGTGCTAAAAGTTCTTGGTGCTGACACAGAAGGCTCAGTTTACCTTGATCCTGACGGAATGTTCCCTAACCATATTCCTAATCCGGAAGATAAAACTGCTATGGAGTCAATCTCTAAGGCTGTACTTGATAGCAAAGCTGACCTTGGTGTTATTTTTGACACTGACGTTGACAGAGGTGGTGCAGTAGATAGCTTTGGTAAAGAAATCAACAGAAACAGACTTGTTGCTCTTGCATCAGCTATTGCACTTGAAGGAACTGACGGTGGTACTATTGTTACTGACTCAGTTACATCATCAGGTCTAAAGGATTTTATTGAAAATCATCTTGGTGGTAAGCATTATAGATATAGAAGAGGCTACAAGAATGTTATTGATAAGGGTATTGAGCTAAATAACAATGGTGAGTTCTGCCCATTAGCTATTGAAACATCAGGTCATGCTGCTATGAAAGAAAACTATTTTCTTGATGATGGTGCTTATCTATGTACAAAAATTATCATTAAAATGGCTCAACTTGCTAAGGAAAACAAAACAATTGATATGATGCTTAAGGACCTTAAAGAACCTGCTGAAAGCAAGGAAATTCGTTTTAAGATTACTGAAGAAGATTTCAGAGTATGTGGTGAAAAGATTATTGCCGATCTTGAAAAGTATACTGAAAATGAACCTAATTGGATTGTTGCAGATGATAACAGAGAAGGTATTAGAGTTTCATTTGATAAAGAAAATGGTGACGGTTGGTTCTTATTAAGACTTTCTGTACATGACCCTATTATGCCACTTAACATCGAAAGCGACTCTGTTGGTGGTGTAGAGAAAATCTACAATCAGTTCTATCAGTTCCTAAAAACAACTAAAGGACTTGAATATTAATGAATATTCGTGTAGCAAAATCAAGTGACTTAGACGGAATTTTACCTTTAGTGCAAAGTGTATGGACTTCAGTAAAATCTTCTCTTGACTTGTACTTGCAGTTCTCGGATATGGACAATGACTCCTCTGTAATGTTTGTTGCAGAGGAGCATAATATTTGTATAGGGTTTGCTTCAGTTGGGTTAAGGTTTGAATATGTTGAGGGGACAAAAACTGTACCTGTAGCCTACCTTGAGGGTATTGCAGTTAAGGAAGAATATTCTTCTAAAGGTGTAGGCAAAGCCCTTATAAATATGTGCGAAAAATGGGCAAAGGAACACTGTTGTACTGAATTTGCATCAGATTGTGAAGTGGATAATTTATCTAGCGAACAGTTTCATAAAGCTACAGGGTTTAAAGAAGTCAGCAGAAATATTCATTTTGTAAAACCCTTGTAGCCCAGTGTTTAAGCCAATGCAACCAATAGTTGCGTAATTGCAAACTAAAATATGTTGTGCTACCAAAGGGCAAAATGTATAATGAACTCATCAAAAAAGGAGGGCGTTTATGAATATTGAAACGGCAAACATACTTTTGCAATATAGAAAGAAAAGTGGTCTAAGTCAGGAAGAATTAGCATCAAAAATCGGTGTTAGTAGGCAGGCTGTTAGTAAGTGGGAGAGAGCAGAGGCTTCACCTGATACTGACAACCTTATTCTATTGGCAAAGGTATATGGAGTAACTCTTGATGAACTTTTGACAGGTGACCCTGAAGAAATCTTAAACAGAAATAAGCAAGATTTAGAAGATAATAAAACTGGAGAAAATACCGAAACTGATACTGAAAAAGAAACGGAAAATAATGATACTAATGAAGAAACAAAAGCAAAAGTATCTTTTAGAAACGGTATCCATGTTGATGACGGTAAAGACAAAGTTGATATAAGTTTTAGAAACGGTATCCATGTAGACAGTAGTGACGGTGCAAAGGTACATATTGACCGTAACGGTATAAATGTTGTTGATGAAAGTGGCAAACAAAAAGTCTATACCGATGAAAACGGTCATATATATGGTGACAAAGATTATAAAAAGAATGGCAAGAAAAATCCTGCTATGGAGTTTCCAATTTGGTTAGTTTCAGTTGTGGCATTCTTCTTATTTGGATTCTTAGATATTTTAGGTGGTTGGGTAACTAGCTGGTTGTGGTTCTTGGTTATTCCACTGTATTACACAACGGTAAAGGCTATACAGAAAAAGAAAGTAAATATTTTCTGTTATCCGGTGTTTATTACTTGGATATACTTGGTGTTAGGTTTGTACACTAACTTGTGGCACCCAATGTGGCTATTGTTCTTAACAATTCCTTTATTCTATTATATAGCCAATATTATAGATAGAAAAAATCATCCACAAGAAGATATTAATATTGAGCAAGATGGTTATAGTGCAACAGTAACTACAGTTACACCACAAAAGGAAAGTCATATATTAAGAAATACAATTATTATTGTAGGTTCAGTTTTCTGTGTATTACTATTATTAGTTTGTTTTTCATTAGTCTTCGGAAAGAATGGTAGCTATACAAAAGTATATAGTATTGATGTACCGGTTAAAAACTCTGTTCATACCATTAATGTAGATAATTCTAGTGGTGAATTGAATTTTTACCGAAGTAAAACAAATAAAAGCTATGTTGAATATAAGTGCGAATACAAAGGATATTTTGGTAGCCTAAATAATGATGTTTCTATAGACAAAATAGATATAAAGCAAGTTGATATTGACATTAACCCTAAAAACGGTTTTGGCTTTTGCAAGCAGATAACGAATGTTTATATTTCTAAAAATTTATTAACTGATGATAAAAATAAAATCAAAACACTTAATATTGAAAGTGGTTCAGGTTTAGTGAATATGAAACATAACCTAGGTTTTGAAGATGTATCAATAGATTTATCTTCCGGTGAATGTAATTTTAGCAATTTGAAATGCAGACATTTAACAACTAGCGTATCAAGTGGTAATGTTAATTTGAATAATATAACCGGTACAAATGTTAAGACAGATGTTTCAAGTGGTTCTGTAGATGGCAAAAATATTACAGCCAACAGTCTAAAAACCATTTTAGGTTCCGGTGATACAAATTTACAAGGTAATTTTGATAAAACAGATCTTGAAGTATCAAGTGGTAGTGTTCAGCTGGATTGTAATGATGTTCCTAGATATTCAGATATTAATATTTCATCAGGTAGTGTTGAGTATATTATTCCTGATTCAATGATTAGAGGCTTTAACTTAGTATACGAAAAAAGTTCAGGTAGCATTGACAGCGACTTTGAAATGGATAATTCTCTAGATGGAGATAAGGGTAATGCTACTTATAAAGAAGGCAAGAATAAATTTAATGTTAAAATGTCATCCGGTTCATTAGATTTAAAAAAAGCAAAATAATTTTACGAAAAGGGAGTACAGTGTACTCTCTTTTTTGTTTCAATATAAAATAAAAAGTGGCTATCCATAATGGGTAGCCACTAATTAGATAAAAGGAGAAGATTATAAACAATTTTCTCAAGTTATATTTTAGTTTTTAGTATTGCCTATAAAATTAAGCAATTTCCTCTGCTGAGCAACATTTTGTTAGGCTATGCTTAACTCTATCGTTAACTTCAGCTCTTTTAGCGTCATTAAATCTGTCAACAGTACCTACTAGGTAACCTGTGATTCTTCTGATTCTTTCAAAAGGAACTTCGTCATATGTGTAGTTAACATCAACATATTCACCGTCAACAGTAATATCAACTGTCTTGAAATATTTATCAGGATTTTTTTCCTTTAACTGCTGTACATATAGATTAGCTTCTTTTTTACTCATATCGCCATTAATTGTTAGTGTCATAACTCTTACCTCCATTATTTTGTTATTCTTCTTTTTTTGAGTGTACATCTATATTACCACTATATATTGTGGTTTTCAAGTGCTTTTTGCAATTTTTGTGCAATATTTTGTTTACAATATAATTTCTGTATAGGCAAGAAATTTGTGTATTATCTCTAAAACTCTTACTACAAGGTAGTTATGTAGTAAGTCTGTTGTTAATACCGAATGAGATTGATAGTGCTTCATCAACTTGATTCATAGAGTTAAATTCTACTTCTCCCATTTTTTCTCTAAGTCGCTTTTTGTCTATTGTGCGAATTTGCTCTAACAAAACTACAGAGTCCTTTGCCAGTCCACTTTTGCTACCATTTATCTCAATATGTGTTGGAAGTTTAGCCTTTTGGTGTTGGCTTGTAATTGCTGCTGCAATAACTGTCGGTGAATATTTATTGCCAACATCATTTTGTACAATAAGTACCGGTCTGACTCCTCCTTGTTCGCTGCCAACAACAGGACTTAGGTCAGCATAATATATATCTCCACGCTTAACTGTCATAATTTCACTCCCAGAATTTTTCTATTAATATTGTTGCCAAAACAATTTCTTTTTATTCTTTGACATTATATATTACGGAAAAATTCACTTGGGGTTAATGTTAACTATTACTAACCTTTTGTGGAATTGCTTTTCCATTTACAAAGGTTATGTGAATGTTACTGTTGCTTATACTGTCAACAAACCCATTGTTGTTGACCTTTAGAACATAGTCATCAATTTTCATTTGATAAAATTCACCCTTATCCTGTAACAGTGACTTGGAATTATCAAATTCATCAAGAACATTTTTCATTATTTTTATAGGTGCTTTATGGTTAAATTTATTTATATTATATGTACAGTTTAAACCTTGAAAAGTCATTTTTACAGAACTGTCTTTTACTTTATATGTATAGCCCTTTAGATTTTCAGGTGAAGTAATTTTCAGAGAAATATCACCGTCACTGTTCCTACAGAAGTCACCCTTTCCACTAAAGTCACCACTACTGATAAATACCTTAGCAGAAAAATAATTATTTACTGTCATTTCTTTCTTGCAACCTGAGAAAAGAAAAATAATTGCAAAAAGAAAAAACAAACCTTTCTTCAAATTATCACCATCCGAAATTGAAATGTTTGTTTTTACTTTCTTGATTTTTATTTGTTCTTTGTTTTATTATTCTATGTTTTTAAATACTTTGTAGATGTTTTCAACAATATCACTTGGCAACATAGAGGCTTCACCAAGAACTTTCTTTGCTTCATCACCTGCACTGCCATGAATAAATACACCACAACATGCACTGTCTATTGTTGAATATCCTTGTGCAAGTAGGGAAGAGATAATCCCTGCCAAAACATCACCACTGCCACCGGTAGCCATTCCGGGATTTCCTGCATAACTAATATATGTTTCTTCACCGTTAGAAATAACTGTGTCAGCACCTTTTAGTACAGTTACAACACCGTATTCTCTGCTAAAGTCCTCTGCTACCTTTTGTGGATTAGCTGAGATTTCTTTTACCGTAAGTCCTGTCAGCCTACTCATTTCTCCGGGATGTGGTGTGATGATAATATCACAACTTTTTTCCTTTAGTAAATGTATATGATTTGCAATACAGTTTAGACCATCAGCATCAAGTACCATAGGAATTTTACAGTTTTTCACAAGATACTGTACAAGGCTTTCTGTATCTTCATTGTGAGAAAGTCCACAACCAATAAGTAAAGCCTTTGACTTTTCTACATTTTCATTTATAGTGTCAATATTCTTCATACCGAAAGAAGATTTGTTACCATTATCAACCGGTAAGAAAACTGCCTCCGGTACAACTTGTGCAACAATAGGGTAAACTGATTTTAATATTAAAAGTCTAAGTAGTCCAACACCTGTCCTTAAAGCCGATTTAGCAGATAAAATCTCTGCACCTGCCATACCATAACTACCACAAATAGATAACAAAGAACCCATACTACCCTTATGGGCATTGTATGGGCGTGGTTTAATAGTATTTTTTAGGAACTGATAATTAATTTCTTTCATAATCTTGCTCCATAATAAAAATTACTGTACATTTCTAAGTAACTTAACAACCTGAATTTGAATACTTGGGTTTAGCTTTGGTCGCATACCCTCAAGAATAGTGTTGTTAGGTTTCATAACTACTGCAAGGTTGCCTCTTGCTTCATTATAAAATGTAAATGCATAAACATCATCATCATTAACATCATCAACTGCAATAAAATACTTGTTGATTTTCTTGCCGGTATATTTTTCGTTAAACTTAACCATTTCTTTGATTTCGTCAATACGAATTCTGACAATCTTTTTTCTTCTTCTTTTAGCAATAATCTTGTCAACATTAAGAGTATTGTCAACTACTGAATACTCATATTCAATTTTCTGATAATTAATAAGCAAAATTGCAGTTGGCACTAAAGCAAGAAGTAGGAAAAATCCTATGTAAATAAAGTATGCAGTAATAACATAAGCAAGGCTAATGCATACTGCCGGAATAATTAGTGAAAGTAAAATATATACTACTGCTAAAACATTGTCCTTAGCTTTTCTTTTTCTCTTAACAACCTGTTCGCAAAACCCGTCCATTTATATCTCTCCTTTGTTAATAGAATGATAACATAAATAATAAAAAAATACAACAAAATAATTACAAATACTTGCATTACACATTGATAAATGTTAATATAATAGAGATATGTAACACTATGACGAAGAAAGTAGTGACTAAAGAAATAATCAAAGAGATTTTTGCCTTGGCTGAAAGCAGAAAATTATTTTTAGTTATGAAGTTCCCTTCTGAGTGGCAACACTGAACAAAATTCCGGTTTTTATAAACTGTTACGAAAAAATACAATCCAGTTTTTACAGTAGGTGTTGACGGTAGTCACCGTTATATGACAACAGAGTGTTTGCTCAGTGCAAAAATGTGGGTGGTACCACGGATTTAATTATTCGTCCCAGAGGTTTTCTCTGGGACTTTATTTTTTATGGAGGTAAAAATGGACGAAAAAATCATTAATCTAAAAAAAGAATTAAAAAATGAACTTGAAAAAATCCAAAACCTCGTTGACCTTGACAAAGTAAGAGTTGCTTACCTTGGTAAAAAAGGTAGTGTAACCGGTCTTTTAAAGGGAATGAAGGAACTTTCTAATGAAGAAAGAAAAGAATTTGGTAAGAAAGTAAATGAACTTAAGGCAACTGTTGCAAAGAGCATTGAAGAAAAAACTGCTGAGCTAAAAGCTAAGGAAATTGAGAAAGAAATCAACTCAATGCCTAAGATTGATATTACAACTCCTGCTAATTTAGTTAGAGGTTCATATCACCCAATCACTCTTGTACAAAGACAATGCGAAGAAATTTTCCGTTCAATGGGCTTTACTGTTGAGGATTATTCAGAAGTTGTTACTGACTATGAATGTTTTGAATCCCTAAACATTCCTAAGCATCACCCTGCAAGAGATATGCAGGACACATATTATCTTGAAAACGGTCAGCTACTAAAGTCACAGACTTCAGCAGCACAGAATGCTATTCTTAAGAAATACGGCAAGAACCTAATTGAAAACGATGTACCAATCAGAGCAATTTTCCCGGGCAGATGCTTTAGAAATGAAGCAACCGATGCTTGTCACGAAAACACATTCTTCCAGATGGAAGGTGTTATGGTTGATAAGGACATTAGCATTTCCAACCTAATTTACTTTATGAAAACTATGCTTTCAGAAGTATTCCAAAAGGATATTAAAGTAAGACTTCGTCCGGGTTTCTTCCCATTTGTTGAACCGGGTTTTGAACTTGACATTAGCTGTCTAATCTGTGGTGGTGAAGGTTGTGCATCTTGTAAGCACAGTGGTTGGCTAGAACTTTGCCCATGTGGTATGATTCACCCTGAGGTTCTAAAGGAAGGTGGCATTGACCCTGAAAAATATACAGGATTTGCCTTTGGCCTTGGTTTAACAAGACTTGTTATGATGAAGTATGGCGTAAAAGATATTAGAGATTTAAACAGTGGTAACTTAAAGTCATTATCACAGTTTACTGACGATAAATAAGGGAGGTTTTAATTATGTTTTTATCTATGAACTGGATTGAAGATTTTGTTGACCTAAGTGGTCTTGACAAAGTTGATTTAATTCATCAATTCTCCCTTTCTACTGCAGAGGTTGAGAATGATATTTTCTTCAAAGGTTCTGATTTAAGTGGTGTTGTTGTAGCAGAAATTAAGTCTGTTGAAGAACACCCTGAGTCAAAGAAACTTCACCTACTAAAGGTTGATGCCGGTGAAGATGAACTTACTGATGTTGTTTGTGGTGCACCTAATGTAAGAGTAGGTATGAAAACTGCTTTTGCTAAGGTTGGTGCTAAGATTGGTGAAATTGAAATTGCACCACGACCACTAGCCGGTTATATGTCAAATGGTATGTGTTGTTCTGAGGCTGAAATCGGCATTAGTGACGATAACTCAGGTATTATGGATATTACCGATGATGTAGCTAACGGTACAGATCTTAAAGATGTTTATGCTATTGACGATATTATCTTTGAAGTTGACAACAAGTCACTAACTAACCGTCCTGACCTATGGGGTCACTACGGTATTGCAAGAGAATTTGCAGCTTTAGCACATAGAGAACTAAAGCCACTTGAAGTTGACGACTTAAAGGCGTACAACAATCTACCAAAGATTGATATGAAAATCGAAGACCCTTTATGCCAAAGATATTCTTGCTTACAGGTTGAAAATATTAACAGAAACATCAGCCCTGTAAATATGAGAATCAGACTATTCTATTGTGGTATGAGAGGTATCAACTTCCTTGCTGACTTAACTAACTACTTAATGCTTGAAATGGGTCAGCCAATGCACGCATTTGACTCAAGAAAAGTTGAAAAGATTAGAATTAAGCGTTTTGACAAGCCATTTACTTTCCAGACACTTGATGGTGTTGACAGAAACATTGATGAAAATACATTGATGATTTGTAACGACAACACACCTGTTGCTATTGCCGGTATTATGGGTGGTCTTGACTCTGAAATTGTTGACGATACAACAACACTAACTCTTGAATCAGCTACATTTGACTCAGTATCAGTTAGAAAGTCAACTGTAAGACTTGCTCACAGAACAGATGCATCTATGAGATATGAAAAGTCACTTGACCCTGAAATGACAGTTACTGCTATCGGTAGATTTGTTAACCTACTAAAGAAGTACGACTCTGATATTAAGGTTGTTTCTTCTCTAACAGATGAATATGCTTATCACTACGATACAGTAGAACTTGACTTTGACAAGAACTTTGTTGACAGATACACAGGTATTGAAATCAGCAATGACACTATTGTAAAGACTCTAGAGTCACTTGGCTTTAAGGTTACTCTTGAAAATGACAACTTTGCAGTTGTAGTTCCTTCATGGAGAGCAACTAAGGATGTTACTATCAAGGCTGATATTATTGAAGAAATCACAAGAATTTACGGTTACGATAACTTTGAAATCAATACAACTCGTTCACCACTTTATCCTGTAAGAATGGATGAGGTTAAGTCTGATGAAGAAAAGATTAAGGATATGCTTGTTAAGAAGTACAACCTTCATGAAGTACATTCTTATGTATGGGCTTATAGTGATGAACAAAAGGCACTTGGTATTCCTGTAGAAGAAAATATCAAACTTGCCAACGCTACTAACCCTAACATTGAAACAATCAGGAAGTCAATTATTCCAACTCAGCTTTGTCAGGTTAAGTCAAATGTTGGTTATGCTCCTGAATTCGGTATCTTTGAAATCGGCAGAGTTGTTGAAGGTCTGGACAGTGACAACAAGTGTATTGAAAAGAAGAACCTTGCTATTACACTATATAGCAAAACTGCTGATATTAAGGACCTTTACATTGAACTAAGAGATATTCTTGCTACAATTACTGATGACCTAAAGCATAAATCATTAACATTTGAAGTAATGGAAGCTACTAAGAGCTATGAACATCCTGTTAACCTAAACAAGGTTATCCTTGATGGCAAGACTATCGGTAAGGTAGGTATTGTTCATCCTGTAGTAAACAAGAATATTGATAAGAAGGCAAATATTGTATTTGCCGAAATTGATATTAAGGCATTTGCCGGTGTTGAGAACTCAAGTATTCAGTATGAAGAACCATCAAAGTTCCCACCAATGACATATGACCTAAGCCTAGAGCTTTCTCCTGATGTTTTCTATTCTCAGTTACAGGAATGTTGGAAAAATGTTGGTACAGAAATTCTTAAGAATACAAAGATTGTTGACACATACGATACAGAAACAATCCACAGTATGACAATTCGTTTCGAATTTTCTTCCAACGAAAGAACACTTTCTTCTGCTGAAGTTCAGGAAGTTATGGACAAAATTGTTGAAAATCTAAAGGGAATTAATGTTTCTTTGAGAGGTTAATCTATAGGGCTACTACTAAATATTGTGGTAGCCCGTATTTTTTTGTTCAAAATATGCAATAATCAGTTGACACCTAAGGGTTTATATGTTAGTATTATATTAATTGATAATAAGGGCCTATAGCTTTTATTACTACTTATAGTTGGAGGTGTTTCCTTATGTTAGATAAGACAATGATTTTCTCAATTAACGGTGACCGTGACCAAGAGATTAAGAATGCAATGATTTCTGTTTATAATTCTCTAAAGCAGAAAGGCTATAACCCAATTAATCAGCTTGTCGGTTACATTCTTTCAGAAGATCCTACTTATATCACAACATATAATAATGCTCGTAACATTATTAGTTCTATTGACAGGGATGAATTACTGGAAGCACTTGTGAAATCATATTTGAATATTTAACAAGTATTTTTGGAAGAAATTTGAAATTTGAGATTCGCAAGTGCCTACTACACTTGCGTCTTTTTTGTGAAAGAAGGTTTACTTTTTATGGCAGATAAAAAAGAATTTATGACATACAAGGGCAAGCCACTTGTAAGATGTGGCAATGAATTATATTACGGCAGTATGGATGAACCTTATGTTATCCATCTTGTTGTTAAGTCAACTAAAGATGTTAACGGTCTAAAGGTAGCTGATAAGGTGGCTGTTCAGCTAATGGCTACTGACCCTGACCTTTCTCCTAGAAAGCAAATTGTAAAGTCTAGTGAAAAAGCCGGTCTTTTCCTTGCTATGGATATTGCTGAAGCATGGCTACACAAAGCCCTAAAGACAGCCAAAGCAAATAATGCTAATTAATAGATGATTGTGTAGCTTGTAGTTGCATTTGTATTTTAATGTGTTTGATTGCTATTATTTGTGTTAAAATTTATCATAAATTATAAATCAAAAGCTCCCTAATAGGGAGCTTTTTGTTGCTTAAATATTCTTTTGTTAAGTTGCAAAATTATTTATTTTAATTTTGTTTGTGGGTAAAGATAAATCATTTCTTAAAAATTTTATTTGTACTAATTTATAAATCATTTCTAAAAATTTGGGTTTTTAATTTTGTTTGTGGTTAAAGGTTAATTAGCACTACAAATTTGGGTTTGTCTTTTTAATTTTGATTGTGGTTAAAGGCAAATTTGTAGTGAGAATATATACTATAAAATCATATGAAACTATGACTCACAGGTGTAGGGGACATCATTGATGTCCCGTTTAAAAATTAACCTTTCTATTTGTATTTTGTCTTTTGTAGATATTATAAATTTATAGTCTGCAAACAGGACAAAAATCCCGTAGGTATCACACTTTTTAACGGGCGAACACTGTTCGCCCCTACCGTGTAACTCATAATTTTCTTATACTTTATAGTTAGAAATAGAGGAAAGTTT
>CAKSNZ010000026.1 GCA_934476515.1 uncultured Ruminococcus sp.
CAACTTGAGTTTTAATTAACTCAAAGTCATTTTCGGGTTTCTTGTTCGTTGTTTAATTTTCAAGGTCCGTTGTTCCTTCTGAGTTTCTTCCTTACTCTCGATTTCTCTTAAGTTTTTCCGTTTCCTCAGCGGAACGTGTTTTATTATACGGCTATTTCTCAACTTTGTCAACACTTTTTTTCAACTTTTTTTAATTTTTTTTAAATTTCTTTTCACTACGCTATATATTGATATTTTAATTAATTTTTACACAATATATAGTTATATTAGATATCAATAATTGCTATACTATTTGATAATTCTTTGTATTTCCCACAAAATTATTTAAAATATTTTTTTAAATTTAATTTTCACTTTCAAATTTATTTCTATTATCCACAATTAATTCCTATTTTCTTCTTATAATAAAACAGCCGATGCTTTATTTTGCACCGGCTAGATTATTTAAAGTATTTAATAAATGAATATAACTTATTCTTTTACAAACAATATTATTAATGTATTATGATTTAATATGTAACATTGTAAACAAGTTTACAATGTTAACCACTCCTTCCGTCTTTGCTACGCAAAGCCACCTCCCTCAGCGAGGGAGGCTTTGAAAGTTTTATTTTTTATATTAAATTACTTATCCATCTTTTCAACTAGAGCCTGAGTATCTCTTGCGATAACAAGTTCTTCGTTAGTTGGGATAACATATACAGGGATTTTACTATCATCAGTAGTTAGTAGTGCTGTGCCGTCAGCAGTTTCATTTCTTTCGTCATCACACTTAATACCTAGTACATTTAGGTAATCTAGAACTGCTTTTCTTAGATGTGTCTGATGTTCACCAATACCTGCAGTAAAGCAGATACCGTCACAACCACCTAGTGCAATATAATATGAACCGATTGTCTTAGCAATCTGATAATATAGCATCTGGTGAGCTAAGTGTGCTCTTTCATTACCGGAGTCTTCAGCTGCACAAACATCACGGTCATCTGATGATACACCGGAAATACCTAGTAAACCGGACTTCTTATTTAGGATTGTATCCATTTCTTTTGCAGATAGACCTTCTTTTTCCATAATATATGTAACAACAGAAGGGTCAAGTGAACCGGAACGAGTACCCATCATAAAGCCATCTAGTGGAGTTAGACCCATTGATGTATCGATAACTTTACCACCTTCAATAGCAGTGATTGAAGAACCGTTACCAATATGACAAGTGATAAGCTTTGTATCCTTAATATCCTTACCTAGTAATTTAGCAAGTTTACCTGAAACATATCTATGAGATGTACCGTGGAAACCATATCTACGGATAGAATACTTTTCATAATATTCATAAGGTACTGCATACATATATGCTTTTTCAGGCATTGTAGCATGGAAAGAAGTATCAAATACAGTAACCATTGGAGTATCTTTACCAAATACACTTTGAGCAGCCTTGATACCCTGAACTGCACCAGGGTTGTGTAGTGGAGCTAATGGTGAAAGAAGGTTAATCTGTTCAATAGTAATAGGTGTAACAACTGTTGATTCGTGGAAAATTGCACCACCCTGAACGATTCTATGGCCAACTGCACCAACTTCTTTAACATCAGAAATAACACCTACTTCTGGGTCAGTTAGAAGTTCTTTAACCTGCATAAATGCTTCTGTATGGTTATTCATTTCAACTTTAACAGTCTTTTCTTGACCTTTATAGTTCTTATAACCAACTAGGCTATCGCCAACACCGATTCTTTCGCAATTACCTTTACATAGAACTGATTCGTCTTTCATATCAAACAACTGATACTTAAGAGAAGATGAACCAGCATTAATTACTAATACTTTCATTATATCCTCCTGTTGAATGATTCATTCATTTGTTATATAATAATTAACGATATTATTATAAGTCAAAAATTGTAGTATTTCAAGTATTTAGGAGATTTTTATGATATACGGTTTGGTATCGGAATTCAATCCTTTTCACAATGGTCATAAGTGGCTGATTGACAAGGTTAAAACTGAAAATGACACGGTAGTTACGGTAATGAGCAGTAGCTTTGTGCAAAGAGGTGACATATCTATTATTAGCAAAATGGATAGAACCTTTGCCTCACTAAAAAATGGTGTTGACCTTGTATTGGAATTACCTTCTGTTTACTCATTGTCAAGTGCAGAGGACTTTGGGAAAAGCTCTATTGAGATTTTGAAAGGTACCAATATAATTGACAAAGTCGTTTTTGGCAGTGAATGTGGTGATGTTGATTTACTGAAAAAGGGAATTTCTGCTCTTAAAGATAAAAATGTACAAAACATTATAAAAGAAAATATGAATAAAGGTGTTACCTATCCCAAGGCTATTCATAATTCTATATTAGAATTATATTCTGATGAAATTGCAAATTTATTTGATGGTTCTAACAATATATTGGGTATGGAATATTTAAAGTCACTTGAAAATAGCAACATATCAGCAATTACTTTTTCTAGGAAAGGTGCTGGGCATAATGATGAATTTTCCAGTGGTGACTTTGCCAGTGGTAGTTATATAAGAGATAATTATTCTAGCAGAGAATTATATACACCTAAATACCCTATTACAGATACTGCAAAAATTGAAAATATTGAGAAAATTATTCTTTACAAACTATCTTCTATGACAGAAAATGACCTTAGAAATATTCCTGATGTTCAGGAGGGTTTTGAAAATAGGATAATTAAAGTTGTTCAAAATACTAACAATTTTAATGAATTATGTGAAAAACTGAAAACTAAAAGATACACAATGTCAAGGATTAGGAGAATAATTTGTAGGGCAATTCTTGGTATTGATAATTCTGTTAAAGGAATTAGTGTACCATACATTAGGGTGCTTGGTTTCACAGAAAAAGGCAGTAAATTGCTGAAAGAAATCAAGAAAAATGGCACTTTGCCACTAATAACTAATGTGAAAACCGGTTATGATAATCTTGATAATAATGGTAAGAAAATTCTTGAAATTGAGAACCTTGCAACTAGGTTGTGGTCACTGGCAAGTTGCAACAACACTATACTAAACAATGAATTTACTCAGCAAATTATTAAAGGATAAGTTAATATACAGAACAAAAACCTTCTAAATTTTAGAAGGTTTTTTCTTTAAAAGAATATTAATTATAATTCCCACAAAGAATATTGATGCTATTGTAAAAACATTTAATTGCACTTCACCTAGAAAAAATCCTATTAGCTGGTAAATAATCAATGATATTATGTAGGCAAAAATATTTTGATATAGCAATGCGAAAATAAATAACTTCCTGCTTACAAGTTCCTTTTTCATTGCAATTATTGAGGCGATGCAAGGGGAATTTAGCAAGTTAAATACCAGGAAACTAATTGCTGAGGAATATGTTGGCAGAACTGATTTTATAGTTTCATTGGAATTTAGAAACACATTTAGTGATGAAACGATATTTTCTTTTGCGAAAATTCCTGAAAAAGTTGCACCGATACATTGCCAATTGTTAAAACCCAAAGGATAAAACAAATTTGAAATTGACGCTGAAAAATAACACATTAGTGAGTTATTTTGATTTTCACCATTTAAATAGGTGAATTTTCCATTAGCAAAACCGAAATTAGAAAGTAACCAAATGATGATACAAGCCACCACCAAAACAGTCCCGGCCTTAATTAAAAAGGCTTTTATTCTTTGGAATAGATGTGTAAAAATCGTGGTTAATGAAGGTAGATGATAGTTAGGAATTTCCATTATGAATGGTGAATCTGTTGTGGTTATAATGTTTAGATTACTGAGAATTAATGAAGAAATCAGCACAAAAATAATTGAAGAAAAATAAATTATCGGTGCTACAAGAAAGTTATTTGAGAAAATTGTACTGCTAATAAGTGCAATAATTTGCAACTTTGCACTACAAGGCACATTTGTTGTGGTGATGACTGTAATAATCTTTTGCTTTTTATTTTCAATAGTTTTTGTTGACATTATAGCCGGTACACCACAACCTGAACTAATAAGTAAAGGAATTATACTTTTACCTGAAAGACCAAATTTTCTGAAAATTTTGTCCATAATAAAGGCTATTCGGGACATATAACCTATGTCCTCTAATATTCCTAAAAAGAAAAATAATGCAATTAGTTCAGGAACAAAAGCTATAACACTACCTACACCATTGATTATACCGTCACAAATTAGTGAAATTAGAATATTCGAACAGTTAATAGTGGTGAGAAAAGTTTTTATACTGTTACTTAACAAGTCATCAAAAATTACTGATGTAATAAAGTCGGAAGTTAAATTTCCTACCAAACTAACGGATATGTAATAAATAAGAAAAATTACTAGAATGAAAATTGGAATAGCAGTATATTTCCCTAAAAGAATATTATCTACTTTATTTGAACTATCGCTAGACTTGCTACCGGCTGAGTAGCAATTGCTGAGAAGAACTTCAACAAATTTATACCTTTCATTTATTATTAGTGCTACTGATTCATCATTATATAATTCTTCACAAGAATTAATTTTACTATTTATTTTATTTATAGTTTTTAAATTTAGATTTAGTGAATTTAAAATATATTTATCTTTTTCAAAAATTTTTACTGAATAATATCTTGATTTTTCTTTAATAGAATTATTATTGATTTTGCTTTCAATATATTGCAAAGTATTTTCCACATTAGAATTATATTTCATAAATTTAGGTGGTGAAGTTTTATTATTCGCAACTTGGATTGTTGTACTGATTAAGTTATCTATGCCTAAATTTTTAAGTGCTGAGATTTCTACCACTTTAATACCCAGTATTTTTGACAGTTTTTCTATATAAATTTTACCACCGTTTTTACGGACAACATCCATCATATTTATTGCAACAACTATGGGTACACCTATTTCCATAAGTTGAAGTGTTAGGTATAGATTTCTCTCTAATTTTGTTCCGTCAACAATATTGATAATTACATTTGGTTTTTCGTTTACAAGGTAATTTCTTGCAACAACTTCTTCCGGTGAATATGGGGATAGTGAGTAAATCCCGGGTAAATCGGTTATAGTTATGTTATTATGATTTTTTAATATACCCTCCTTACTCTCTACCGTTACACCTGACCAATTACCTACATACTGATTGCTACCGGTTAATAGATTGAACAAAGTTGTTTTGCCACAATTAGGATTACCTGCAAGTCCGATTTTTATATTCATTTTGTCACCTAAACTTTCTACCATACAGTTTATTCTATGAAACAGAAAATATTACAAGGCAACAAAAAACACCACCCAAAAATGGGTGGTGTAATTAATTTAGTTTACAATCAAACCGGATGAATCATATTTTCTTTGTCAGCGTTGTTGTTAAGTCCGATTTTCTTATTTCTACGCTTTTCAAAGAAGTCCTTAGCTACCTTAGGGAACATAGCATAAGAAAGTACATCTTCTTCCTTTTCTGCGAAAGGAGCAGCTTCTTTCTTTAGTTCTTCCAGTTCAGGCTTTAGTAGGTCAGCAGGACGACAGTCGATTGGCTGCATATCGCCAATAATCTTTGTTCTGAATTTAGGGTCGATTGGTAGTGGAGTTGTACCATACTTACCTGCAACAAGATCCTTAAATTCATTTGTAACCATCTTATATCTTTCACCTGTGATAACATTGAATACTGCCTGAGTACCAACAATCTGTGATGATGGTGTAACTAGTGGTGGGTAACCTGCATCCTTACGAACATTAGGAACTTCCTTCATAACATCAAGAAGCTTATCTTCCTTACCGGCCTGTTTTAGCTGAGAAAGTAGGTTAGATAGCATACCACCAGGAACTTGATATAGTAGAGCTGATGCGTCTGTAGCAAGCATCTTAGGGTCAATTAGACCACTGTCTAGATACTTCTGTCTTAGTCCCATAAAGTATTCACGAATGTTAGCTAGAGCAGCTAGGTCAAGACCTGTGTCATATTTTGTACCCTGGAATGCAGCAACAATTGATTCTGTTGGTGAATGAGATGTACCGTCAGCTAGTGGTGACATAGCAGTATCAACAACATCACAACCATTTTCTACAGCCTTCATAATACACATTGATGATAGACCTGCAGTAGCATGTGTGTGTAGCTGAATTGGAATATTAACTGCCTTCTTAAGATCCTTAATTAGGCTTTCACACTTATATGGTGTAAGTAGAGCAGCCATATCCTTGATACAGATAGAATCTGCACCGATAGCTTCAATCTTCTTAGCATAGTCAACATAGTATTTGTTATCAAATACAGGACCTGTTGTGTAACTCATAGCGATCTGTGCATGAGCACCTTCCTTTTTAGCAGCCTTAACAGCTGTTTCAAGGTTCTTAATATCGTTAAGAGCATCGAAAATTCTGATAATATCAATACCGTTAGCTACTGACTTCTGAACAAAATATTCAAGAACATCATCAGCATAGTGACGATAACCAAGCATATTCTGACCACGGAATAACATCTGTAGCTTTGTGTTAGGACATTCCTTACGAAGTGTACGAAGTCTTTCCCATGGGTCTTCATCTAGAAATCTTAGGCAAGCATCAAATGTTGCACCACCCCAACATTCTAGTGAATAAAATCCGATTTTATCTAGTTCTGGGAGAATTGGTAACATATCAGAAAGTGGCATTCTTGTAGCAAGAAGTGACTGATGTGCATCTCTAAGAACTGTTTCTGTAATTTTTAGTTTCTTAGCCATTTTAATCTTCCTTCCAGTTATTAGCCGATTGTTACAAGTACTGTACCTGAGTCAACAGAGTCACCCTTGTTAACACAAATAGAAGTAACTGTACCTGAGCAAGGAGCATTGATTTCGTTTTCCATCTTCATAGCTTCCAAAATTACAACTGGTTCGCCTTCTTTAACTGTTGCACCGTTAGCAACCTTAATATCAAGAACTGTACCAGGCATAGGTGATTCAACCTTTGTACCTGCACCTGCTGATGGAGCTGGAGCAGCTGCCGGTGCTGGAGCTGCAGCTGGAGCTGGAGCAGAAGCTACTGGTGCTGAAGAAGCACCTGTTTCTTCAACCTGTACATCATATGTTGTGCCATTAACTGTAATCTTTAAATTTTTCATCTTAAATTCCCCTTTGATTGTAATATATTAACCGATTGTTGAATGTTTCTTTGGCAGAGTAGAAACTCTCTTGCTCATTAGCATTGTTACTGACTGACCAAGAACAGTTCTTAGTTCTGCTTCTGTAACGATATTTTCGATAACACCGTCTTCAGCAGCCTTAAATGCTGATAGGTTAGCCTGAGCAAATTTTTCAGCTACCTTTGGCTGATCCTTAACAGGAACTTCCATTTTTTCAGGAGCTAGTAGGAATGTTGCTGCCATTTCGTTAAGTGGAGAAACAACTGCTTCAGGTAGAGCAAATGTTAAATCTGTCATTGCACCTGAACCTGCCATTGCTACATATACAGGACCTACTGCCTTACCTGTAATAACTGTAATCTTTGTTGTTGTAGCTTCTGCATAAGCATTTGTAACAGAAGTTGCAGCACCAAGACAATCAAAGCCTTCACTATTTAGGAATGTGATAACAGGAATTGAGAAAGCATCACAGAAAGAAACAAGCTTTGTAATCTTCTTGCCGTCAGGCTTCTGAATCTTGCCACCCTTAGTCTGTACAACACCAACAACTTCGCCCTGTAGTCTAGCAAAACCAACCTTTGCAGTTTCGCCAATATGGTCATATAGCTTAACATCAGAACCTGCATCAAGTGTCTTGCATACAATGCACTTGCCTTCAGGATCAGGACCGAATTCTTCTGCACAAGGAGCAGTTGAAAGGTTGTTAGATGGCATATAAAGGATAAGATCCTTAGCTTTAGAAATAGCGTCTTCCTTATCTTCAGCGATAATTGCAACTGAACAGTCACAACCTTCATCATCAGAAGTCTGAACAGAAATCTTAGCATCCTTAGCCTTGATAACAAAGTCAGCAGAAGAAGCTGTAATAGCAGAAGTACCTAGACAATCTGATAGTACAACAGAAATCTGTGGTACAACACCTGAAAGTGTACTTGCTGCGTGAAGAACTGTACCGTAAGCGTTTAGAAGTTCATTACCTTCCTTTAGCTTACCACCTAGGCTGTCATAGATACCTACAACAGGTGCACCGTTCTTTAGTGCAAGGTCATATACCTTCTTTAGTTTTGCTGCCTGTGCCTTACTCATAGCACCGTTTGCAACATCAATATTCTGACAAAAAGCATAGCAAGGTAGTCCGTTTACAGAACCATAACCGGCAACAGCTTCTGCATAGTTGTCACCTGACTTTGCATATGTGTCAATTTCAATAAAGCTACCCTCATCAAAAAATTCTGTAATTACCTTATAAGCAGAAGTTTTTGAGATTTCAGCCTTAGCCTGAGTAATTTTTTCTGTACTCATCTCTATTCCTCACTTTCGTGTATTTATACTGTGTCTATATTAAAATACTACATAAATCATTATATCCCAAAATATATTTTTTTACAAGAAAAAAGTGTGCAAAGATTTATTTTTGCACACTTTAAATAATTGTTGAAGATTTATGCGTAATTTATAGTCAAATTGCTCAAAAATACGCAAAAACATAAGCCTAGAATTAATAGTGTATTTTCCTATTATTATGAACAAAATGTATATAATTGTACACATTTAATTTAATAATAAAATACTTAGTTAAAGTTATATAAACTAACTTTGTTGACCACTTACCAACAGAACAGTCATCACGCTTTATTAACGGGCGAACAATTAAGTAAACATCAAAGAAAACGAGCCATAGGTGAAGTTTGATTTGTTAATGTGAACTTATGCAAAAGCTTTTTTCATAAAAAACTTTTGTAGTGAATTTCCTACAACTGTAAGCCAAAATTTTTATAAAAATTTCTACAACTGTGGGTCAAAACTTTTATAAAATTCATACAACTGTTAGCCTTAGCTTTTATAACAATTCATAATTAAATTGAATGTGATGATGGGTTTGGATTTGCCACTAATTTATCTATTTCTTTTTGTGTTAAATCTCTCCAGTCACCTGTTTTTAGCATACCAAGTTTTACTGTACCAATTGCAGTTCTCTTTAGTCTTGCAACTTCTAAGCCTAACTGTTCACACATTTTTCTAATCTGTCTGTTTCTGCCTTCGTGAAGTAGAATTTCAAGCACAACTCTGCCCTCTTGACGAGTGATAACACGAACTTCACAAGGCTTTGTTTTGTAACCGTCAATAGTCATACCCATCATCATTTGTGTAACTTGTTCGTCACTAATGCTAGGTCTTACTGTTACTCTGTAAACCTTATAAATATCTTTCTTTGGGTGAGTTACTGTGTTTGCAAACTCACCGTCATTTGTCATAAGTAGCATACCCTCACTATCTCTGTCTAGTCTGCCTACAGGATATACTCTTTCTTCAATGTCAGAAACTAATTCTGCAACACATTTTCTTCCCATTTCATCACTCATAGTTGTAACATAACCACGAGGTTTGTGTAGCATAATATATCTTTTCTTAGGCATTGCAGTACCCTTGATTCTTTTACCCTTAACAAAAACCTTATCATTTATAGGGTCAACCTTGTCACCGATAACTGCAACTCTTCCGTTAACCTTTACACTACCTTGTCTGATTAAATCTTCTGACTTTCTTCTGGATGCTACTCCACAATCAGCCATCATTTTCTGTAATCTTACTAATTCTTTCTTAGCCATTGAACAATTCCTTTATAAAATCCCAGAAACTTTTTTCCGTTTCCTTATACTCAATATCTTCTTGATACTTTATTATATTTTTCTCAAGAAGTTTTCCATTCCTATAATAATTTATAACACCTGCTTTGTCACCTTTTTTTATTGGGCAATAAGCAAATGGTGAAAGAAATATCTTTCTTTCTATTTTATCACTTTTGTTATTTAGAATAAATACTTTTTCTTTTAGCTTTATATTTGTCTTATCCTTAACTCCACCAACTAGCTGTTGAGTTAAAATTTCTTCTTTAAAAACTTTTGTCTTTACCTTAGAAAAGCCATAGTCATATAAACTTATATGGTCTTTCCAATCATTCTTATCACCTAAAGTTACTGCAATCAGCGTTATGGCATTTTTCTTAGCAATAGTAACAAGGCATCTTCCGGCACTTTCCGTATAACCTGTTTTGCCACCGATACAATTTTCATACAGAGAAAGAAGTCTGTTGTGGTTTTGATATGTAACAATTTTATCCTTTGGTGAAACGAAAGAAACTGTCATAGATTTACTACCACAAATCTTCATAAACTCTTTATTCTCAGAACATTCCTTCATCAAAAGAGCCATATCATAGGGTGTGCTAAAATGGTTATCATCATCAAGTCCCGAGGGTGTTACAAAGTTAGTGTTTTCCATACCAATCTGCTTTGCTCTTTTGTTCATTAATTCTGCAAACTTTTCTTTACTACCTGCAATCTTAATTGCAGAGGCAGTGGCAGCATCATTACCGGATGGCAAAAGCATACCCACACACAAGTCCTTTAGTGTTACCTTTTCATTAACTTTAAGGTACATTGAGCTACCTTCTTCTATCATAGATTTCTTAAAGGTAACTATAGGGTTATTGTGCTTTTCTGCATATTCGATAGTTAATAAAGCAGTCATTAACTTTGTAGTTGATGCCATCTTCATTTTTACATTTTCATTTTTTCCATACAATACTGAATTATTATCCACACAATAGAGAACTGTTCCCATTGCTGATGTTGTAACTTCAGTTGCCTTAACATTTATAATAAGTAATGAAAATGAAAAAACAAATAAAACTAAAAGCGAAATTACTCTCTTCAAAATACCACCTCAAAATATGTTATGAAGTGGTACATACTATTAGTACAAATGCAAATTACATTTCTACTTCATTATCATCAACTGTAATTTCAGGTGTTGTACCGTTGTCTTTATTTTTCTTTTTATCTTTCTTAAAGAAACTACCGATTTTGTCGAAAGCCTCAGGAACAATATCCATAACCTTATCAAAAGTACCTTCACTTTCAGTAACCGGAATCATTCTTACTTCACCTTTGCAAACAGTTAAGAAACCTACAGGTGTGATTTTGATACCTGCACCTGAACCACCACCAAAACAATCTCTACCGTCTTTCTTTGATGGAAAATCAGAACCACCACTTGCAAAACCATAACTAACCTGAGAAACAGGCACAATTACAGTACCATCAGGTGTTGTAATTGGATCACCGATAATAGTATTTACATCAACCATTTCTCTAATTTTCTGCATTGTAACGCCCATTAGGCTTTCAATAGGATGTTCACTCATAGCAATTCTCCTTATCTAAATTTCATTTTTAAATATGTCTTAATTAATTTGAACAATGCACCAAATGCAATCTTCAAAATAAATATTATTCTTATTGAACCATATAAATAAGCAAAAGCTGTTGTTTTGCTGTCTTCATTAAAGTCACATACCACATCAGCAGTATAGTCCTCAATATTAAGAGTAGTATATAACCTACCCATTACAGGATAAACTACTGCACAAACTGCACCATAACCTAAAGCAGTATCACTTGGGTCATCTCCACCTAAAGTGATTTTTACATCAAAGTTATGAATTATAAAGTACTTAAAGAAATTACTTAAAGAACCTTTTGCAATAGAAAGTAGTCTTTTCAAAATATCCAAAAGACCTGACACACCTTGTTTTTTTAATAAAGCAGTAGATTTGCTTTCTTTTTTAGTGTCATTTTTTTTAGTTTTCTTCTTAGTATTTTTCTTTTTGGTTTGTGATTTTGGTTTATTGGAAGTACTTTTCTTTTTTGCTTTCTTTTCTTTAATAATATTAACTTTTATGAACAGTATTTTTAGGGTAACTTTTGGTTTATCCCTATACTCTGCTATTACATTTATCTTAATTAAGCTGATTAAGAAAAGAAAAAGTAATATAGAAAATATTATGATGAGAGCAGTCATCACTTACTCCTTAGTTGCCATATCAACAATTTCTTCCGGTGTACCTGTGACTTTTTCATCTTCATTATTTTGTGTAGAAGTTTCCTCATTATCCTGATTATCAGAGTCATTTTCTTCCTTTTCATCCTTTGGAATTGGAGGAAGTTCATCAATTGAACTGATATTGAAACATTTTAGGAAATTCTCGGTAGTACCATAAAGCAAAGGCCTACCCGGTAATTCAAGCCTACCTTGTTCTTCAATCAGTCCTTTAACAGTCAGTGAACCGATTACACCGGAACAGTCAACACCACGAATTTGCTCAACAAATGCCTTAGTTACAGGTTGGTTATATGCAATAACAGATAGGACTTCCATTGCAGCACCGGAAAGTGGTTTCTTTCTGCTTAAATCCATAACTGTTCTTATTTGTTCTCCAAACTCCTTATGAGTTACAAACTGAAAGTTATCCTTGTATCTCATTAGCTTAAAGCCATGATTTTGGGTATTAAATTCTTCTTTAAGTTCTTCCAAAAGGCTTTCTGCTTTTTTAGGAGTTATTTCAAGGGACTGGGCAATTCTTGTAATTTCTACTGACTCACCGGCAGCAAAAAGTATTGCCTCCATAGCTCTTTTCATTTCTTCATTACTCATATATTATTCCTCAAAAGAATTAAATCATTTTTACTTCAGCATTATCTCCGTCACCTTCAACCCTTACTCTCTTGCCTTTTACAAGTTCAAGAACTGCAAGGAATGTTGCTACAAGGTCACTTCTGCCTTCAGCAGCCTCAAAAAGTGAACTGTACTTTACAGTTTTTCCTTTATACAGCTTTCTCATAACGGTAATAATCTTGGACGAAACAGAAACAATCTTTCTGCTGACAATACCTGAAAAAGCATCTTTAGGTGGTGGTAGCTTTGCTTTACCTCTGCCAACTGCTGAGATATATGCTTTTACCATATCATTAGGGTCATGACTTCTGTTATAAGTCATATCAAAATTCATCTTACTAGGCTCTTTTGAATAATAATCAAAACAAACCATAGGTGCAAGTTTCTGTGCAATCTCTTTACACAATTTATATTCAATCAGCTGACCTGTAAGTTCCTTTTGAAGTTCCTCAGCCTCTTCCTCATACTTAGGAAGTAACATTACCGACTTAATATGCACAAGCCTACTTGCCATTTGTAAAAATTCAGACTCAATATCCATTTCGTTTTCTTCCATAATCTTGATTTGTTCAAGATACTGGTCTATTAAGTCAGAAATAACAATATCACAAATGTCAATCTTATTCTTTGCGATAAGAGTCAGCAATAAGTCAAGTGGTCCGTCAAAAACCTCTGTATGGTACTGAAACTTTTGATTTTCGTTATTCTCAGGTGGAGTCACCATTACATTATTTTCTACCATAGTTAGAATGCCCACAAGAAAGGTAACTTAGCAACAAAGTCAATACCGTTCTGTACAAAATTACTTAAATATGCAAGTGGAGTTGATAGGAAACCCATCCATAGTAAAGCAAATAATGCAAACATAATATATCTTTCATACTGATAGAATTTATATACTAATCTATCAGGTAAAAATACAAATAGAATCTTTGAACCGTCAAGTGGTGGTATCGGTAGCAAATTAAATACTGCAAGATAAACATTAATCATAACATAGTATCTTAGGAAATAACCGATATAACCACCAACAGTAGTCAAAAATAATGATGGTGCAAATGCTCCGATACCGAAGAAAATTAGATCACCCACAAGGGCTGCAATTAAGTTTGCAACAGGTCCTGCCAAGGCAGTAATAGCCATACCTGTCTTTTCATTCTTAAAATTACGAGGGTCAATAGGTACAGGCTTTGCCCAACCAAAACCAAAACATAATAGACAAATTGAACCCATTACATCTATATGTGCAAGTGGATTAAAGGAAAGCCTACCTCTGTATTTTACAGAAGTATCACCTAGTTTTAGTGCAGTAAATGCGTGAGCCCATTCATGGAAAGGTAGCACAAGAAAGATAATTACAAGCAGTGCTAAAAGCTGAATTACAATTGACTGAAAATCAACTTGACCTCCACGAAAAGCAGAGATTAGTTCACTTAACATAAATTCACCTATTTTCAATTTAATATTCATTTTATTATATCGTATATATAGAAAAATTACAAGGTTATTAAAGAAAAATTACAGGAATATTACAAAATAATTGTTTTTCTGTACATTTCCGTTGAGAAGTGTTGATTTTTTCGATATTATTAATATAAAAATAATTTATTTTCAAAAAACACTTGCAAAATCAAGAAATATCTGTTATTATATCATAGTTGCTAAATGTAAAACGACTATTTAAATTGCTAAGGAGGTGCAGACACATGGCAAAGTGTGATTTCTGCGGTAAAGGCGTTACTTTTGGTATTAAGGTATCTCACTCACATAGAAGATCTAACAGAACTTGGAAGCCTAATGTACAGAGAGTTAAGGCTATTGTTGACGGTCAGCCTAAGCGTGTTTACGCTTGCACCCGTTGCTTACGTTCAGGTAAGGTTACAAGAGCAGTCTAATTTAATAGATAACTTAAACGAAAGTACTGACCAGAGTTTATACTCTGGTCTTTTTCTTTTGTCTAAATTTTATAGATTGTTCACTAATAAACTTGTTGCGTATGGTCGTGTATGGTTTGTACCCCTTTTCAAAACTTCTCTATATAATATATTTATATTTTCTTGTATAAAGAATAATAAAAACCCTAAAACCCTACACCATTTCCGTTAGTATTTTGTCTTATCTAAATATTATACTGCAAATTTTAGTTTATCAATTTTGTTTGTGGGTAAAGATTAATCAGTTTTACAAATTAGGGTTTGTAGAGTTGTTTATGTAATGTAGATAAATTAGATAGTAACCGATTTATTCATCTAATTTATAGTTTTTCCCTCCTTCAGTCGATTTATAAAAGGTAAATTGCCGTTCCGTCAATTTACAATCGACTAGCTTTTCTAGCGAAAACGGCAAACCCTTTGTCCCTAACGGGACATTTCCCTTAGCAAGGGAATACCTCGTCTGAGGGAGCCTTTGTCTTTATCACAATTTCTACTAATTTATAAAGTTCGTACTATTTAGAAATTACGTAATAAGTTTAGATTTGTACAGACCTTGTTGCCTCCCTCGCTGAGGGAAGTGTCACCGAATGGTGACGAAAGGAGTGGTTGATATTTTAAACTTGTTTAAAATATCATCATGGCTGAAACTTTCCTCTATTTCTAACTACAAAGTATAAGAAAATTATGAGTTACAGGTGTAGGGTCCAACATCGTTGGACCGAGCAAATTAACCTCTTTATTGGCATATTGCCCTATGTAGATATTATAAATTTATAATCTGCAAATAGGACAAAAATCCCATAGGTATCACACTTTTTAACGGGCGAACGGTGTTCGCCCCTACGACTGTGAGCCAAAATTTTGCTATAATTTACACCTACAAACCCAAATTTACAAAACTAATATTCTTAATCCACAGACAAAAAGAAAGTAGGATTACATTACTAATGCAATCCCACAAATACTTTGATTTTTTAATATAAAATTTCTTAAATTAAAGCCATTATAAAGTAAAAGCTTTTTTAAATTAGAATCACTTCAACATTTTCTTTAGATACTGACCGGTATAGCTTTCCTTAACTTTGGCTACTTGTTCCGGAGTACCTGTAGCAACAAGAGTACCACCTCTATCGCCACCCTCAGGACCTAGGTCAATAATATGGTCGGCAGTTTTGATTAAATCAAGGTTATGCTCGATAACCACAACTGTGTTGCCTGTATCAACTAACTTTTGAAGTACCTCAATAAGTCTGTGAACATCGGCAATGTGCAGACCTGTTGTTGGTTCATCAAGAATATAAATTGTCTTGCCGGTACTTCTCTTGGAAAGTTCTGTTGCAAGTTTAACTCTCTGTGCCTCACCACCTGAAAGTGTTGTTGATGATTGTCCGATTTTAATATATCCAAGACCTACATCATAGAGAGTTTGTAATTTTCTTGCAATCTTAGGAATGTTTTGGAAGAACTCACAACCCTCTTCTACTGTCATTTCAAGTACATCATAAATTGACTTACCTTTGTACTTAACTTCAAGAGTTTCTCTGTTATATCTTTTACCTTTACAAACATCACAAGGTACATAAACATCAGGTAAAAAGTGCATTTCAATCTTGTTAATACCGTCACCTTGACAAGCCTCACATCTGCCACCTTTTACATTAAAGCTAAATCTACCGGGACCATAGCCACGCATTTTGGCATCATTTGTATTGGCATAAAGTGAACGAATATCACCGAATAAACCTGTATATGTTGCAGGGTTACTTCTTGGTGTTCTGCCGATTGGACTTTGGTCAATTTGGATAACCTTATCTAGGTTTTCAATGCCCTCAATTTTCTTATGCTTACCGGCTTTACACTTTGCTCTGTTAAGTTCTTTTGCTAATTTCTTATAAAGAATTTCATTGACTAGTGAACTTTTACCACTACCTGATACACCGGTAACACAAACAAACTCACCTAGTGGAATTTTTACATTAATATTTTTTAAATTATTTTGCTGAGCACCGATAATTTTTAGGAACTTGCCGTTACCCTTTCTTCTTTCAGTTGGCACAGGAATTGTTCTTTTCCCTGATAGATACTGACCTGTTATGGACTTTTCGTTTGCCATAATTTCTTCACAAGTACCTTGTGCTACAATTTCACCACCATGAATACCAGCTCCGGGACCTACATCAACAATGTAGTCAGATGCTCTCATTGTGTCCTCATCATGTTCAACAACAAGCACAGTATTACCGTTATCTCTAAGTGCTTTTAGAGTATCAAGCAGTTTGTCATTATCTCTCTGATGAAGTCCTATTGATGGTTCATCAAGAATATACACAACGCCCATTAGTGATGAACCGATTTGTGTTGCAAGTCTGATTCTTTGACTTTCACCACCTGAAAGAGTACCTGTACTTCTAGATAGTGTTAAATATTCAAGACCTACTGAATTTAAGAATGACAGTCTGGAATTGATTTCCTTTAGGATAGACTTACCGATAAATTTCTCTCTATCTGTAAGTTGTAAATTCTTTAAGAATTCCACAGCCTCAACTACCGACATATCACAAAAATCTGAAATATTCTTGCCACCAACTGTAACAGCTAAACTTTCTTTTCTTAGTCTTTTACCGTCACATTCATCACAATGGTGTTCAGACATATAACCTTGGATTTCTTCTTTAATCCAATTTGAATTAGTTTCTCTGTATCTTCTTTCAAGGTTACCTATGATACCCTCAAAATCGGTTTCGTAACTTTCAAAGCCTTTTCTCTGAGAAAATCTATGAATCTTGAACTTCTCACCTTTAGTGCCGTAAAGTAAAATATCAACAATTTCCTTTGGTAAATCTTCTATAGGTGTATCAAGAGAAAAGCCATAATGGTCAGCAAGACCAACCATATATGCCTCGGCAATAGTATTGCCTTCTAATGCCCAACCACTACCCTTTAGACCACCTTGTCTGATTGACTTACTAGGGTCAGGGATAATTAGGTCAGGGTCAATTTTCATAAATACACCGATACCTGTACACTTAGGACAAGCACCAAATGGGTTATTAAAAGAAAACATTCTTGGTGTAATTTCTTCTACAGAAATACCATGCTCGGGACAAGCATAGTTTTGGCTATATGTGATTTCTTCACCACCTACTATGGCTACAACTGCAATACCCTTTGCAAGTTTCATTGTTGTTTCTAAAGAGTCGGTAAGCCTACCTCTGATAGAATCTTTTACCACCAGTCTATCTACAACAATTTCTATATTATGTTTTTTATTTTTTTCTAATGAAATTTCTTCTGATAGGTCATAAATGTTACCATCAACTCTAACTCTTGAGAAACCACTTTTTCTGGCTTGCTCAAGAACTTTTTGGTGCATACCCTTCTTTCCTCTAACAACCGGTGCCAGAATTTGGAACTTTGTACCTTCTCCTATTTCCATTACAGAATCAACAATTTGGTCAATAGTTTGTTGCTCAATTTTCTTGCCACATACAGGACAATGAGGTACACCTATTCTTGCATAAAGTAATCTCAAATAATCGTAAATTTCAGTAACAGTACCAACTGTTGACCTAGGGTTCTTGGAAGTTGTTTTTTGGTCAATAGAAATTGATGGTGAAAGTCCCTCAATAGACTGTACATCAGGCTTTTCCATTTGACCGATAAACATTCTTGCATATGAAGAAAGTGACTCCATATATCTTCTTTGACCCTCAGCATAAATAGTATCAAAAGCGAGTGAACTTTTACCACTACCTGATAAACCTGTAATAACTACAAGCTTATCCCTAGGGATAGTAACATCAATATTCTTTAAATTATGTTCATTTGCACCTTTTACTACAATTTTATCAAGACTCATAATTCTCCTACCCACATAAAAACAGATAGAGGCAGACTAAGAAAGGTCTGCCTCAAGTTTATTAATTTTCTTCAACAGAATTATTTTCTTCTGCTTCTTCCATTGGCATAACGAATGTGCCGTCCATTACAGCAGCAAAGTCTTCGCCATTCATCTTTTCATACTTAATTAGGTACTGAGCAACCTGATGTAGCTTGTCAATATGTGTCTTTAGAATATTAACAGTCTTATCGTAGGCATCAGTAATAATTGTATGAATTTCATCATCAATAGCAGCAGCAGTCTTTTCGGAATAATCCTTAACCTGACCCATATCTCTACCGATGAATACTTCTTGGTTACCACTACCATATAGGATTGGGCCTAGCTTATCGCTCATACCAAACTTAGTAACCATCTTCTTAGCAGTATTTGTAGCCTTTTCAATATCGTTACTTGCACCTGTAGAAATATCACCCATAATAAGAGCTTCAGCAACTCTACCACCTAGGCAAACAATAATATCTTCAAGCATTTCTTGTTTACTGTTGTATGACTTATCTTCAGAAGGTAATGGCATTGTGTAACCACCAGCCATACCTCTTGGAATAATTGAAATTTCATGAACAGGGTCTTGTGTTTCACATTCATGGAATGCAATAGCATGACCTGCTTCATGGTAAGCAGTAAGTTTCTTTTCCTTTTCGGACATAACCTTGGACTTCTTCTCAGCACCAACAACAACCTTCATTGTAGCGTCTTGAATCTGTTCCATTGTAATTGCCTTTAGGTTCTTTCTTGCTGCTAAAAGTGCTGCTTCGTTAAGTAGGTTAGCAAGGTCAGCACCTGTAAAACCGGCAGTAGTCTTAGCAATATCTCTTAGGTTAACATCAGGAGCAAGTGGCTTTTGTCTTGCGTGAACCTTTAGGATAGCCTCTCTACCGGCAACATCAGGGTAAGAAACAACAACCTGTCTGTCAAATCTACCGGGACGCATTAGAGCCGGATCAAGAACATCAGGACGGTTAGTAGCTGCAATTAGGATAACACCTTCGTTTGCACCGAAACCATCCATTTCAACAAGCAACTGGTTAAGTGTTTGTTCTCGTTCATCATGGCCACCACCAAGGCCTGTGCCTCTCTGACGACCTACTGCATCAATTTCGTCAATGAAAACAATACATGGTGAATTTTTCTTAGCAGTCTGGAACAAATCTCTAACTCTTGATGCACCAACACCAACGAACATTTCAACAAAGTCTGAACCTGAAATTGAGAAGAATGGTACACCGGCTTCACCGGAAACAGCCTTTGCAAGTAAAGTTTTACCTGTACCCGGAGGGCCTACAAGTAGCACACCCTTAGGAATTCTGGCACCTAAAGCCTGGAACTTGGCAGGGTTCTTTAGGAATTCAACAACTTCTTCAAGTTCTTCTTTTTCTTCATCAGCACCGGCAACATCATCAAATGTTGTTTTGCGTTTTTCATCATTTTCGTTCTTAAACTTAGCTTTACCGAACTGCATTTCCTTGCCGCCCATTGCACCCATCTTACGAAATAGAAGCACATAAACGAAAATAAGAATACCCATAATGATAACAGTTGGCAGAATACTATATAGTAAAGAGTTATCGGCAGCTCTCTGAATATCATATTCCATAGGTTTATCCTTATGGTTGTTGTTGTAGTCAGTAATGTACTGGTCAACCTTGTCAATAAATAGTTGAGTAGATGCTAACTTATAGGTCATTGTACTTTTGTTATCAACCTTATCAATCAGCTTCATTTCGATTTCACCTGTACCGTCATTTACGGTGAAACTCTCAACATTTTGTTTCTGGAACTGATAAACAACATCACTATATGTGCAGTTTGATGTACTTCTGTTACTAAACATAAAGAACATTACAAGTAACACCAAAACCGGAATAGCAATGTAAATCAGTTTTTTCAGACTATCTTTCTTCATATGATTCTCCTTGCTCTTTATTCCTCAGTATCTGAATATACAGATTCCTTAAGAACACCTATGTATGGAAGGTTTCTGTAATATTCGGCATAGTCAAGACCAAAGCCAACAACAAAAAGGTCATCAATTTCTTGACCGGAATACTTAACCGGTACTTCCTTTTTTCTGCGACTAGGCTTGTTTAGAAGTGTGGCAATCTCAACAGATGCACAGTTCTTAGCCTTAAAATACTGTAACATAAATGACAATGTGTTGCCACTGTCAATAATATCTTCAACAATTAGGATATCCATATTTTCAGCAGGTGTGGACATATCCTTTACGATATTTACTCTACCACTGCTTTCTGTACCTGAGCCATATGATGACACAGCCATAAAGTCAATTACACAAGGAATAGTAACATACTTCATAAGTTCAGCCATAAAGCAGATACTACCCTTTAGCAGGCAAAGCAAAACCAGGTTCTTGCCCTTATAGTCTTTGCTGATTTGAGTACCAATATCCTTGGCAATAGCAGTAATTTGTTCCGGAGTTAATAAAACTTCTTTAATATCATTTTCCATAGTGAACCTCAATTTTGTGTAATTATTATCTTTACACATTCTTTCATATTATTTTTCACAACAGCTTTTTCAGAAACTGCTATGCCCTCTATCCAATGAACTTGGTTTCCATCAGCTAAAACAAGAAGGCTATCTCGCTTTTCTTCAGGAATTTTCAGTTCGTTCATCAGTTTCTTTAGACTTTTTGTAATCTTTCTTTTTGCAAGAAAAATTGTGTCACCTGCAAGTCGGTTACGAAGTCGAAGACTTGGAGTAATTATATCACTACTAATATAATTCTTACTAGCGAATTTGTCAAATTTTCCGTTAATTTTCACATTCTCAAAGGAAATAACTTTGTCATTATATACAATTGGCTTTTCTATGTTTATTTTTGCTGAATAAAATTCATTATCATTTGTCTTTGCTATTCTAAAAAGTCCTTGTTTGTTAATGGCAGATAAATTTTTCTTTAAATTTATTTTACCCCCATTTTCTATAATAGTCAAAGTTTCTTCTATATGTTTCCTAGAATATGTAAAATTATTCTGTCTAAACAAAATTGCAATTGCTTCTTTCAGCACAACAATGTTGGCATCTTTCAGCTTATTGGTTAAGTAGCCTTCCCCACTTTGAGCAATCTTTAAAAGCAGTTGACCACTTTTCTCAATATATTCTGCAATTTCACTTAATGTACTGTTCATTTGCAAAACAGTATTTTCAACAGATGGATTAATTTCTTTTAGTACAGGGATAACATTGTGACGAATTTTATTCCTTGTATATTCATCAGTAAGGTTTGTACTGTCTGTCACATATTTTAAACCGTAGCCCTTACAATATTCTTCAATTTTCTCCCTTGAAGTATTGATAAGTGGTCTGATAATATAATCCCTAACTTTCGGAATACCGGAAAGTCCTTTTAATGAAGCACCTCTGGTCATATTATAAATTGTTGTTTCTAAATTATCATCGGAATTGTGAGCAGTTGCAATTTTAGCATTGTATTTTTCTGCTAAAGAATTAAAGAATTCATATCTGCAATTTCTGCCACATTCCTCGTGACTAATCTTTAGTTCATTTGCTAACTTATCAACATCAACTTCTTTTACAAAAAGCTCAATGTTGTTTTGCCTACAAAGTTCTTTGCAAAACTCCATATCACTGTTTGACTCTTCACCACGCAAATGGTGGTTAAGATGACAAGCCATAACCTTAAGGTTATACTTGTCCTTTAACAAAACAAGATTATGGAGTAAGCACACCGAATCTGCTCCACCTGAAAGTGCAACAATTACAGTATCTCCATAATCGACCATATTATATTGATTTATTGTTAATTCAATTAAATTATTCATAGTTATGTTCTAATGAAGAGAAACGCATAAACTCACCTTGCCAATGAAGTTTAACTGCACTTGTTTCACCATGACGGTTCTTGGCAACTAAACATTCTGCTGAATTAAGGTCAACTTGAGCGTTTGCAGCATCTTCTCCCTTATCTGCATAGTAACCTTCTCTGTATAGGAAAAGAACAATATCGGCATCCTGTTCGATAGAACCGGAATCTCTAAGGTCAGAAAGCATAGGCTTATGGTCCGGTCTTTGTTCACTTGCACGAGATAGCTGAGAAAGACAAATTACCGGAACATTAATATCCTTTGCCATAATCTTTAAGTTTCTTGTAATTTCTGAAATTTCTTGAACTCTGTTGTTGGTAGCTTTTGCTGAACTCATAAGTTGCAAGTAGTCGATAATTACAAGGTCAACACCTCTAAGTCTTCTTAACTTAGCTTTCATTTCCGGAACAGTAATGCCTGAAGTTTCATCAAGGTAAATTTCTGTTTTACCAAGAACATCACTGGCAGAAATAATTCTCTGCCACTCTTCATCATTAAGTTTACCTGTTCTAAGCTTAACACCACCAACAAGTGCTTCAACAGAAAGTAAACGAGATGCCAGTTGTTCCTTTGTCATTTCCAGAGAGAAGAAGGCAACCTTCTTCTTACTTTGAACTGCAACACTTCTTGCTATATTAAGAGCAAAAGAAGTTTTACCCATACCGGGTCTGGCTGCAAGAAGAATCAAGTCAGAACGGTTAAGACCTGTAATAACTCTGTCTAGGTCAGAAATACCTGTAGAAATAGCCTTGTAATTTTCATCCTCTTTACTTAGCTTTTCAAGTCTGTCAAATGTTTGATAGATAACTCTGTCAATTCTTTCAAGACCATCTACTGTTTTACCTTGACGAATATCAAAAATCTTCTGTTCGGCAGCATCAATCAGTTTATCCGGTTCAACAGTACCGGAACTTGCTGTTTCTATAATATCTCTTGACGCTTCAATTAGCTGTCTTAAATTAAATTTGTCCCTTACCAGCTTTGCATATTCAACTGCATTTGTAATTGACGGACAACTGTTTGCCAAATCAAACAAATAGGTTTTGCCGGTAGCTTCATCAAAATCCTTCTCAGACTTTAAAGCCTCCAAAAGTGTAACAGAGTCAAGTGGTCTGGACTCTGCAAACATTTCGGTCATCTTACCGTATATAACCTTATGGGTTTGAATATAGAAATAATCAGGATTAGGAATAATCTCGATTATACTATCAAGGCAACTGGGTTCCATTACAAGTGCACCTAGGACTGCTTGTTCAGCCTCAGGTGAATATGGCAAATTCATACTGTCATAAGGACCTATTGTACCTATTTCAGCCATAATAACCTCTTATGCTTCTGTTACCTGTACTTTAATATTTGCAACAATACCGTTATATAGCTTTACTGTAGCATTGTATGTACCAAAAGCCTTAATATCTGTATCAAGAGTAACCTTTCTCTTATCTACAGAAATTGCATACTGTTTCTTAATTTCCTGAGCAATTTCCTTTGATGTAACAGAACCGAATAGTCTGCCATTAGAACCGGCTTTTGCAGTCATTTTGAAGACCTGACCCTCTAGTTTGTTCTTACTTGCAGTTGCCTGTTTAATCTGAGTATCAATCTTAAACTGCTTACTGCTTTCAGCATTCTTTAGTTCATTCATAGCCTTGTTATCAGCTTCGGCAGCTAGATTTCTTGGGAAAAGAAAATTACGAGCATAACCGTCAGATGTTTCTACTAGCTCACCTTTTTTACCTAAATTTCTAACATCTTGTTTTAAAACTACTTTCATTTTAAAATTCCTTTCTTCCTAAGTTCTTTGATTTTTGCAATTAACATATTTTCTGCTATTTCTTGATTTTCAACCTCTAGCTGACAAGCTGCCATTGTTAAATGACCTCCACCACCCAGAGCCTCCATAACTACCTGCACGTTCATTTTGCCATAACTTCGTGCAGAGATACCTATGGTTTTATTGTCTATTCTAAATATTACAAATGATGAATTTACACCCTCAAAGCTAAGTAGTTCATCTGCTGCTTGAGCAGCAACCACTCTAACATTTTGTACACCATCATTTGCGTGAGAAATTGCAATAGTATCAATAACTTTTGCATTACAAACAATCTCAGACTTTGTTCTGTAGGCCTCAATATCACCTGAGAAAAGTCGCTTAACATTAACAGTATTAGCACCTTTCTGCTTTAGATAAGCTGCTGCCTCAAAGGTTCTTACACCTGTTTTAATAACAAAGTTCTTTGTATCAAGCATAATACCGGAAAGTAATGCACCGGCCTCAAATCCACTTAAATAATCATCACCTATATATGAAATAATTTCAGAAACCATTTCACAAGCTGAAGACGCAAGTGGTTCATGGAAAAAGATAAGTGCGTTATTGATAAAGTTGACCATTTTTCTATGGTGGTCAATTACAATAACCTTTTTACACTTTTTATAAATTTCTTTACTTTCAATAAATGTACTGATGTGAGTATCTAAGATAATTAACAAAGTACCGTTATTTATTTTCTTAAGTCCCTCATCAGGTGTAATGAAAGCATTTTCAAGTCCATTTTCTTTTGCTGAGTCAATAAGTTGCCTTGCATTACTTGTTCTTTCGTTACAAACTATATAAGCCGTTTTGTTAAGTGACTTTGTGATTGTGCTATACATACCGATTGATGCACCTACACAGTCAAGGTCACTGTAGTTATGTCCCATTAAGATTACATTGTCAGCTTTTAGGATAGTGTTCTTAATATTACCGGCAAAGGTTCTTGTACGAACTTTACTACGCTTTTCAACACCGGCAGAAACACCACCATAAAACTCATATTCATCATTAATAGAAACTGCTACCTGGTCGCCACCTCTGCCAAGTGCCATTTCAAGAGCTTTCTTAGCAGCCATATCACTTTCTCTGATACTGTCTTTACCTCTACCTATACCGATAGAAACAGTAGCACTTTTACCTTCAAGTTTAATATCTCTAATTGTATCAAGGATTTTAAACTTACCCTCAGTAATTTCTTTAATAGCTGACTCTTCAAAGATTAGCATATATCTTGTTGGTGAAATTTTGGTGTACATAGCGTTGTTCTCACTTGCCCACTTCTGAACAGTTCGTTCAACTGCCAAAAGAATTTCACCCTCAGTTTCACCATCTGAGTCAGTATCAAAGTCATCTGCATTATCAAATAGCACAAATGCTACTGAGGCTTTTTTGTTGTAAAAATCATTTTCAATATTTCTATAATATGTATCGTCAATATAGTAAAGTACAGTAGTTTCCTTAGATAAATTACCAAACACTCTGTAATATTTATCATTAATATGAAGTTTAATGGGCTTTTTAGAAATAAAGTCCCTTAATTTTCTTGTACCGATATATGTATCTATCTTATAGCCTATTGGGTCTTTACCCTTTGACAATACATTTGTAAAACTCCTGTTAGTCCAGATAATATCATTATGAGGACCAACAATCACTATAGGAAAATCAAAATTTTCCAAATATACTTTATCTACATCAGCAGTTCTTTCAACTGCACCCTTTATCAGTCCTCTAACATATTTTCTGAATTTTAAATTCATTATGAGGACAAAGGCTAAACTAGCCAAGGAAACAACAAATTCAACTATAAATAGATAAACATTATATCTAATTGAGATAAAAGACATTAAGCACATTAACACTGCAAAAATCAAGAACATAGGTGTTAATGACCATTTCTTTCTGTTCAATTTACTGCCTCCTTTCGGCTAAAAATTCAATCAAAAATTTTAATATAAATTATACTTCCATTAAGATTGGTAAAATCATAGGGCTTCGGCCTGTTTTGTTAAAGATAACCTTTGAAACATCATCTTTAATTCTATTCTTAATAACGCCCCATTCGTGAATGTTATTGTCACAACAATCATCAAGTACATATAAAGCAGTTGACTTAATATCTTTCATTAGGTCTTCACTTTCTCTTACATATACAAAACCTCTTGAAACAATATCAGGACCGGAAATAACATGACCGTCATATACATCAAGGGATGCAACAATAATAATCAAACCATCCTGAGCAAGGTGCTTTCTGTCTCTTAATACGATACTACCAACATCACCAACACCAAAGCCATCAACAAATACCTTACCTGCCGGTACTTTTGGTAGTTCTTTCATAAAGTTTTCGTTAAGTTCAAGCTGAGTACCAATGTCAGCTATAAAGGTATTCTTCTTGTCAATACCAAGAGAAACTGCAATATCCTGACTTTTTCTTAAATGCTTTTGTTCACCATGTACCGGAATGTAGTACTTTGGCTTTACAAGACTTGTAATAATCTTATGTTCTTCAGCACAAGCATGACCTGAAACATGAACTTCATACATTGACTCATAAACAACTCTACAACCTTTTTTGAGAAGTTCATCAACAACATTACCCACTGACTTTTCATTACCGGGAATTGGGTTAGCTGAAATAATAATAAAGTCACCTGTACCAACAGTAATCTTTCTGTGGTCAGAGAATGCCATTCTTGTTAGAGCTGACATTGGTTCACCCTGTGAACCTGTTGTTACAAGAACAATCTCTTGTGGTGTATATTGTGGAATTTGGTCAATATCTATAATAATATTTTCCGGAATATCAATATAGCCAAGTTCATTAGCTACTTTCATATAGTTAATCATTGACCTACCGGAAAAAGCAACTTTCCTGCCAAATTTCTTAGCACAATTAATAATCTGCTGTACTCTGTTAACATTACTTGCAAATGTTGCAATAATGATTCTTTCTTTTTCTGCCTTTTGGAAAAGGTTTTTAAAGCTATCATAAACAGTATGTTCTGTTGGTGTATAGCCCTCTCTTGATGCATTTGTTGAGTCTGACATTAAAGCCAAGACACCCTCACCACCAAGTCTTGCAAATCTGTTAAGGTCAATCATACCACCTGAAATTGGTGTACAGTCAATCTTAAAGTCACCTGTATGAACAATAGTACCTGCAGGTGTATGAAGAGCAATTGCTACTGCGTCAGGGATTGAGTGGTTAACATGGATAAACTCAGCAGTCATCTTACCTAGTTTAACTTTATCACCGGCTTGAACTGTAATAAGTTCTGTGCTTTGTAATAGAGAATGTTCCTTAAGTTTATTCTCTACAAGGCCTAAAGTTAAAGGTGTACCGTAGATTGGTGCTGACATTTCTGTCAGTAGATATGGTAAACCACCGATATGGTCCTCATGACCATGAGTCAGTAAAATAGCCTTTACCCTATCTTTGTTCTGAATTAGATAAGTAAAGTCAGGTATTACAAGGTCAACACCTAACATTTCACCATCAGGGAAAGCCATACCACAATCAAGTACAATAATTTCATCTTCACATTCAAACAGTGTAATATTCTTACCGATTTCGTTAAGACCACCTAGGAATGAAATCTTAATTGATGGCTTTGTCTTTTGAATAGGCTTGTTATACTTTTTGCCGTTAACATTAATTCGGTTACTGTTTCTTTTACTATTACTGTTAAAGTACTTCTTACCGTTACCCCTGTTGTTTCTGCTACTGTTCTTGCCATTGTTGTTACGATTCTTATACTGATTTTTGTTATGGTAATTGTTTCTTCTGTTATTACCATTATTTCTCTTGGCATTATTTTCTGAATTCACTTACTGTCCTCCGTTTTTCTTTATAATCTTTATATTAAAAAATATATGTATTAATGTGATGACACTCTAATAATTCCGTACAGATGTATCAATTCACTATCAACCTAAATTTAAAAATACCGATGAGTTAGTATTAAGTAACTAATGATACTACTCCACAATATAGTTATATTATATAATACTATTATTTATATTTAAAGTCAAGACCACTACACCCTGACAAAACTATTTTACCAAGTAATGGATAAAAGTAGTATTGGCTTAATTTCTATAAATATAAGTTGTTGATATTTTTTATTTAATATGATACCATACAAAATATAGAAAAGAGGTAGCTATGAAGAAAGTAGAAATTTTTACAGACGGTGCTTGTTCCGGTAATCCCGGTCCCGGTGGATATGGAGCAATACTAAGGTACAACGGTCACGAAAAAGAAATAAGTGGTGGTGAAAAAGAAACCACAAACAACAGAATGGAACTACTTGCAGTTATTGAGTCACTAAAGTTACTAAAAGAACCTTGTGAGGTTATGCTTTATTCCGACTCACAATATGTTTGCAATGCCTTTAACCTTGGTTGGATAAAGAAGTGGCATACAAATAACTGGATGAGAAACAAGAAAGAATCAGTTAAAAACCCTGACCTATGGAAAGAACTATATGCACTTTGTGAAAAGCACAAGGTAACATACAATTGGGTTAAAGGTCATGCCGGTCATCCTGAAAATGAAAGATGTGACACTTTAGCAGTTAATTTTTATCAGCAATACTTATAATTAAAATTTTATTATTACAGAGAAAAAGAGGTTATCTAAAAAACAGATAACCTCTTTCTATATACCTAAAAATCCTAAAATATTATTTTTCTTTTAGTAGCTTAGTTAGCTCTTCCATAAATGTGTTTATATCCTTAAAAGAACGATAAACCGAGGCAAAACGAACATAAGCAACTTCATCAACAGATTTTAACTTTTCCATTGTTAACTCACCGATAGACTGAGAAGTTACTTCCCTATCAAGTGAACTTTGAAGTGTACTTTCGATAGAATCAACAATTTGGTCAACTTGTTCAAGAGAAACAGGTCGCTTTTCACAAGCTCTAAGAATACCTGCAGTTAGCTTATTTCTGTCAAAAACTTCTCTTGACTTGTCACGCTTTACAACAATAATCGGTACACTTTCGATTACTTCATGTGTTGTAAATCTCTTCTTACAATTTAAACATTCTCTACGACGACGAATTCTCTCACCATCATCAGCAGGTCGAGAATCAATAACTTTACTTTCTTCGTAACCACAGTAAGGACACTTCATATTACCACTCCAAAATATAACTAAACTATGTGTTTATAATTCTATAATAAAATTATACCACAATATATAGTAGAAACAAGTTAAAGTTTCATTACAAATAGGTTACAATATATCACTTTTTCTCAGTATTTATCTATATTATTCAATATACACAAGGTAATTTTCTGTTGTGTCTAATATTAATCAACTTTTTGTAGAAATTTGTCGAATAAAATACATCTGTATTAACAAATGGTTATTGAATTATTATTAAAGAATAATATAATGTATATAAAAAGAATGGTGATGAGATATGGATTTTCACATTAGTGTATATACCATAGAAAATATATTCCTATGGTTAATAATTTACAGTGTTATTGGGTGGATATATGAAAGTACATTATGCTCAATAACAGAAAGAAGATTTGTCAACAGAGGTTTCCTCAACGGCCCTTACTGCCCTATTTATGGTTTTGGTGCAATACTTGATATTTTATTATTAGGTTGGGTTAAGAACCCTATACTGCTATTTGTATTAAGTGCAATTCTAACTTGCACCCTTGAATATATAACATCATACCTTATGGAAAAGCTATTCCATGCAAGATGGTGGGATTATTCAAACAGAAAGTTCAACATTAACGGCAGAGTATGTTTAATCGGTGCAGTGGTATTTGGCACATTGTCACTAATACTGATAAAGTTAGTTCATCCACTTGTACTAAAAATGATTGGTATGATGAGCGACACTTTATTCCACACAATTGTTATTGCACTTGCAGTTATTTTCATTACAGATAATGTTGTAGCTATTGCAGGTTTCTGTCACTTTGATAAGAAAATCAAGAAATTTGCTGATGAATTAAAACTTCAAACAGAAAAGCTTTCTGAAAATATTAAGGCTAAAACAGAAAATATCAAAAGCAAAACCAACATTCAAGTTCCAAGTGTATTTTCCGATATTCAAGAAAATTTAGCTAAGAAATTTAACTTCCAAGAAAAAAGAATGTTGAAAGCCTTCCCTAAATTTAAATCAATTAATTATAACGAAGTTCTAGAGGACCTAAAAGAAAAACTAAAAATTAAAAGGAGAAAATAATTTAATTTTGTTTTTTTAAGTTTGTCTTTTCTTGTCCTTTAGATTGAAATATCTTTGATAAATTAGGGTTTGTCTTTTTAATTTTGATTGTGTGTTAAGGTAAATTCCTTTTAAATACAATCGGCAATAAAGAAAAATTCAAAGTGAGAATACGAACTTAAAACCATATTAAACTATGACTCACAGTTGTAGGGGACATCATTGATGTCCCGTTATAAACTATCCTATTTATCGGTATTACCCACTGTGTAGTAAGTTATAATTTATAATCTGCAAATAGGACAAAAAGCCCATAGGTATCACACTTTTTGACGGGCGAACAATTAAGTGAACATCAAAGAAAACGAGCCATAGGCGAAGTTTGATTTGCTAATGTGAACTTATGCAAAAGTTTTTTGTAGTGAAGCCCCTACAACTGTAAGCCAAAATTTTGTTGTAATTTTGTCCTATGTAGTTACCTTAAATTTGTACATATTCGCCAGTCTCCCTTGTGTAAAGGGATAAGT
>CAKSNZ010000027.1 GCA_934476515.1 uncultured Ruminococcus sp.
TCCCTCAGACGAGGGAGCTGTCGATTGTAAATTGACGGAACGGCAATTTACCTTTTATAAATCGACTGAAGGAGGGATAAAACTATAAATTAGATGAATTAATCGGTTATTCTTTAATTAACCTATATTACATAAACAACTCCACAAACCCCAATTTGTTGACATAATTTATATCAGCATGAACAAAATTAAGGACGATTTTAGAAAAATGATTTTACACAATTTAAAATCACTTTACAATATAAATTACATAATAAAAAATCCAATAGGGAAGACCTACTGGATTTTGGAGCTAGAGATGGGAATTGAACCCACGACCTATTGATTACGAGGCAATTATTCTACCACTGAACTACTCTAGCATAATATGTGATGCTTTTGCACGTTTATACACAAATACTAATAGTTATTTAATATATAATAACATAAATAATATAAACTTTCATCACTCTTTTGTCAATATGTAGAAAATAATTGCAAATTTATTTTATCATTCAGTAAAACTTATTCACTAAAGGTGAAAATACTAGTGCAAAACAATGACATACTATTAATAAAAAGCTATAATAATTATACGAACAAATAGTAACGAAATTTATTTTATATACATTTTTGTATATGTAATATTAATTTTTACGTGCAACATACTAAAAAAGAGGTGTTATTATGGCAAACAAAAATCTAGGTAATTTATTAAAAATTTATCGCAAAAATTCTCTATTAACTCAGCAACAAGTTGCAGATGCATTAAACATAAATCGTACAACTTATACTTACTATGAAACAGGTAAGACAGAACCATCTATTGATACTTTGCACAAGCTTATTAAAATTTTTGGTATCACATATGATGATTTGCTACCATCAGAAAAGAATCCTAAGAGTATCAAAGACTCATTTTTAAGAGCTAAGGGTGATGAAGCAATTTATAACCTAACTAAAGAGGAACAGCAGTTCATTATCTCTCTAAGAGCAATGAGTCCTGAAGAGAGAGAAGAATTTCTAAAGAATTTAAAATAATTTGTAATAATTATTTACAAATTATTTTTACTGTGTTATAATACACAAGATAGCTTAATCACGGATTATGGAGTATGCCACAATGTGGATTTCCTGTTTCCTTAACCTGTGAAAAAAGCGATAATAATGAAAGGTGGAAAACACAATGCTAAAAGAAGAAAAGCTTGCTATTATGCAGGAATATGCTACTCACGAAGGCGACACAGGTTCCCCTGAAGTACAGATTGCACTTCTATCAAAGAGAATTAAGGACCTAACTGCTCATCTACAGCAGCATCCAAAGGATCATCACTCAAGAAGAGGTCTATACAAGATGATCGGTCAGAGAAAGAGCCTACTTAAGTATCTTACAAAGGTTGACATCGAAAGATACCGTTCAATCATTAAGAGACTTGGTATCCGTAAGTAATAGTAAAAATTTAGGGCGAAGGGTTTTCCCTTTGCCCTTGTTTTGATAAAAAAACTTTTTTGCAATAAGTAGTTACAGGATTTTCCAAGTGCATTTAGCAGTAAAACGAACACATACTTATCTTTTTATTTATATTTTTATGTGGTGGTTTTATTGCTAAAACCGAAAATCCTGTAAACAAAATTTATTTATAGGAGGTATTGCAAATATGAACAAAGCAATGGTATTTGATAAGTACAGAAAATTTGAAACAGAATTTGCAGGCAGACCACTGGTTGTTGAAACAGGTAAAATGACTCAGCTAGCTAACGGTGCTTGTCTTGTAAGATATGGCGAAACAGTTGTACATGTTGCTTGTACTGCTTCTGAAAAGCCAAGAGAAGGAGTTGACTTCTTCCCTCTATCTGTTGACTATGAAGAAAAAATGTATTCAGTAGGTAAGATTCCCGGTTCTTACCTAAAGAGAGAAGGCAGACCTTCAGAAAAAGCTATCCTTACTTCTCGTGTAATTGACAGACCAATCAGACCTCTATTCCCTAAGGATATGAGAAATGACTGTTCAATCGTATGTACAGTAATGTCAGTTGACCCGGATTGTCAGCCTGAAATTGCAGCTATGATTGGTACTTCAATTGCTATTTCAATTTCCGATGTTCCTTGGAACGGTCCTGTTTCTTCTTGTTCAGTAGGTTTAGTTGATGGCGAAATCGTTATTAACCCAACACTTGAACAGAGAGCAGTTTCTGATATGGCAACAACAGTTGCTTCAACATCAGAAAGAATTGCTATGATTGAAGCCGGTGCAAACTGTGTTGATGATGACACAATGTACAAGGCAATTATGGCAGGTCACGAAGCTAACCAGCCAATTATTCAATTCATCAAGAATATTCAGGAAGAAATCGGTAAGCCAAAGTTTGACTATCCATCAAATGAACCTGATCACGATATGTTTGAAGCAATTTACAACTTTGCTGAAGCTGATGTTAAGGTTGCTATGGATACAGACGATAAGAACATTCGTGACGAAAGACTACTTCCAATCTATGATGCAGTTCATGAAAAGTTCGACGAAATCTATCCTGAACAAGAAGCAAAAATTGACGAATGTATGTATAAAACTCAGAAGACAATCGTAAGAAGATGGCTACTTGACGAACAGAAGAGAGTTGACGGCAGAGGCATGGACGATATTAGACCACTAGCTTCTGAAGTTGGTATTCTTCCAAGAGTTCACGGTTCAGGTTTGTTCACAAGAGGACAAACTCAGGTTCTTACAGTTGCTACTTTAGGTTCTGTTTCTGAACAGCAGTATCTTGACGGTATTGATGAAGAAGAAACAAAGAGATATATCCACCACTACAACTTCCCTAGTTACTCAGTAGGCGAAACAAAGCCAAGCAGAGGTCCGGGCAGAAGAGAAATCGGTCACGGTGCTTTAGCAGAAAGAGCATTAAAGCCTGTTATTCCATCAGTTGAAGAATTCCCATATACACTAAGACTTGTATCAGAAATTCTTTCTTCTAACGGTTCAACTTCTCAGGGTTCAATCTGTGGTTCAACACTGGCACTTATGGATGCAGGTGTTCCAATCAAAGCTCCTGTAGCAGGTATTTCTTGTGGTCTTATTACTGAAGGCGAACGCTGGATGACAATGGTTGACATTCAGGGTGTTGAAGACTTCTTTGGCGATATGGACTTTAAGGTAGCAGGTACTAAGGACGGTATCACAGCTATTCAGATGGACCTTAAGATTTCAGGCCTACTACCTGAAATGGTTAAGGAAGCTCTAGCAAAGACTCACAAAGCAAGAAACTACATTCTTGATGAAGTTATGCTAAAGGCTATTCCTGAACCAAGACATGAACTAAGCAAGTATGCTCCTAAGATGTTCACTACTCAGATTCCTGCAGACAAGATCTCTGAAGTTATCGGTAAGAGTGGTAAGGTTATCAAGGAAATTCAGGCTGAATGTGAAGTTAAGGTTGACATTACAGAAGAAGGCGAAAGTGCAAATGTATTTGTTGCCGGTATTGATACAGAAAAGTGCAAGAAGGCTCTTTCAATCATTGAAATGATTGCTAACGGTCCTGAAATCGGTGCTATCTATATTGGTAAGGTAACAAGAATTATGGACTTCGGTGCATTTATTGAAATTGCTCCGGGTATGGAAGGCCTATGCCACATTAGTAAGCTTGATGTTAAGAGAACAGAAAAGGTTACTGATGTTGTTAATGTTGGTGATGTTATCAGAGTTAAGGTTGAAGAAATTGACGATAAGGGCAGACTAAATCTTTCAAGAAGAGCTGTTCTAATTGAAGTTGACGGTTTAACTCCTGAAAATACTCTTGAAGATAGACCAAGAAGACCTCACAACAATCACAACAGAAACGGCAGAAGATAATTTAATCTAAGCTAATAAATTAAGGGTTGAAGTTTTAAAACTTCAACCCTTTTCTGTTACCTAATTTTCTTTATTCCTACAATCTCTTCTCCATCAAATTGATAAATCAAATCCAATGACTTACTGTTCTTATCATAATGATACAGTTCACAAGGATACCACCAATTTGTATTAAGTTCAAGATAAACATAATAGTCATTGTTGTCACTAAATATTTTCATATTGATTTTATCATGCTTTACATTTTCAACTGCATCAATAATATCATCCAGTACAGGTGTTATTTCTACTGTCTTTCCATTTTCGTCAGATAATTTACTTGGTGGCACAGGTTCATCATCATTATAAGAAGTGAAATAGCTATAAGAATATATCTCAGCATTATCTATTTCAAAAGGCTCTATTGACTTTAAGTCAACATCAGTGTCAAGAAGATTATCTATAGGGTCTTTTGAAGAATAAATTCTGTAATAATTTTTCTCAATTGAATTATTTTTTATAACATCACTTTTCAAAATATCAATATCATATTTATCAAGTACATCACCTTTATCTACAGTCACCACATCAATAATAGGTGTTTTAGTAAAGGAGTCTATTACATCACAAACAGTAAAAAAAGCAAAGAAAGGAAGGTAAATTCTCATAATCAAAATTATAACTATCAGTACCCAAGCACCTATGCTAATCAGTATAGCTTTACCTTTACTACTTTTCATAAAATGCACCTCGTTCCATAAAAAACATTTGTCTTTAGCTAAAGTATATTCCACAAAAGCACAAAAGTCAATAATAATTTATTGAATTACGATAAATAATTATTGACTTATAAGATAGCAGTTGCTATAATATATGTGTAATAAAATATGATTTTGTGGTGATTTTATGACAAGTAAAAATTTATCTAACCTTATGAAAGTTATAATTATAATCTTCGGTATATGTGGTATAGTCCTTTATGGCATTACTGTTTTCAAAGGTTTTGACTTTATAAACGGCTATCCACTTAACACAGCAAAAAATTTACCTTGGATGATTTTTCTCCTTATTACCGGTATTCCTTGCTATGCAGTTTTATATCAAGGTTGGAGAATTGCTAATACCATTTCAACAGATGGTGCTTTTTGCAAGGATAATTCCAGAAGGCTTAAAGTTATAGGCATTTTGGCATTAATCACATCAGTATATCACTTTATCGGTGACACAACTTTTCTGTTACTAGGCACAATCAATACTCCACTATACCTATGTGAGATTTTAATATTTGTTATTGGCATAGCCATTGCTATTACTTCATTTGTTCTTTCATATCTAACAAGTAAGGCAACAACAATTAAAGAAGAAAATGACCTAACAATATAAGGAGAATATAAAATGGATGGAGAAATAATTTTTAACATAGATGTTATGTTGGCTAAAAGAAAAATGAGTGTTACTGAACTTGCCAACAAAGTAGGAATAACTATAGCTAACATATCTGTACTGAAAAACGGCAAAGCAAAAGCAATAAGAGTTAGCACCTTAGCAAAATTATGTGAGGCACTTGATTGTCAACCGGCAGATTTATTGGAGTATAGAAAAACTGAAAATTAACAAAAAATTCCCCTCTCATTGAGAGGAGTTTTGTAATTATATACTTTAATTTACACAAATACTATCCTTTATTTTTTCATAGGTCTTTTCACCGATACCGTAAACCTTTACAATATCTTTTTTATCTTTAAAAGCACCATACTTTTCTCTATAATTCACAATGGCATTGGCTTTAGTTTCACCAATCATTCTTATGGTGCAAAGTTCCTGTACCGAAGCAGTATTTATATTTACAATTACTTTTTGTGTGGTTGTATAGGTCTTTTTATTCACATTTTGGTTGTAATATGTGGAAAACTCAGTTGTAGCAGTAGCATTAATATTTTCAGTTTTTACTGTATGAGGTACAAAGTCAAAGAACACATTGACCAAAACAAGAACCGTAGCAAAGATAATTCCAACTATTACAATTAATTTTTCGGGAGATAACTTTTTCTTCATAAAAATCACCAATATAATTATACACTGCACCAAAAATTAATACAATTAATTAATTGACTTAATATGTGAAAAGATATAAAATTAAATGAGAATGGAGTGGAGTTATGACCAACAAATCAAAATATTTTATAACTATAATGTTCCTTGCCTTTATTGGGGTATTTGCTATACTATTTTGGGTTGTACCTAAAAGTGACTTTAGCCCAAAAGAAAAAAGATACTTACAGACTTTTCCGGAAGTTTCTGCAACAACACTAACTGACGGTTCTTTTGAAACTAAGTTTGAGGACTACATAAACGACCATATGGTTATGCGTGATGCATTTATGGGTATCAACAGTTACTCTAACTTGCTTGTACTTAACAACGGCAGTGATGGTGTTTATAAGTGCAAAAACGGCTACTTAATCAACAAACCTGCTACTAATGAAAGGCTTGACCTTAACCTTTCTGTTGTATCTGATTTTCAGAAAAAGACAGGCATTGATACTTCTCTAATGATTGTACCATCAACAGGTTACATAATGGATAATGTGTTACCACATATTCACGAAAAGTACAATGATGATGAATATTTCAGCACAATAAACAAGTATTGCAGTGAGAATAATCTTTCTAATATTGACCTTAGAAACACTTTTAAGGCTAACAAGGATAATACTCAGATTTACTACAAAACTGACCACCATTGGACTACTAAGGGTGCTTATTTAGCTTATAATCAGCTATGCAGTAAATGGAATATTAAACCTGCAACTAGGGACAAGTTCACTATTCAAACTGCCAATGACTTTTTAGGCACAACATACAACACATCAGGTTTTTGGCTAAATGAAAGTGATACTATCGAGATTTGGAACAACCTTAACAACAAGTCAACTTGTAGTATTACTGCAAACGGTATCACCACAAAGTACAACTCAATGTACTTTACTGACCAACTAAAGGGTGCTGACAAATATGCAGTATTCCTAAACGGTAACAACCCAGTTACTACAATTAAGAATCCTGATTGTAAAAACAACAAAAAGCTACTAATCATCAAAGATAGCTTTAGTCATTGTTTAGCACCATTCCTAAGTGAAAACTTTAGTGAAGTTACTTTGGTTGATATGAGATATTACAAGAAATCTGTCAGTGAAGAAATCTGTTCAAAAACTAAGTTTGACAAAGTTTTGGTTTGTATGGAACTTGACAACTTCCTAGCTGACAAGGACTTTGCATTCCTTGAATGATAGATTTTAATTTAATAAATCACATAATTAAACGGCTATAACCTATGTTATAGCCGTTTTAATATAGAGAAACTTTTAATTGATAGGGAGGGAGTATAGCAAATTGTTTATGCAATAATCACACAAATAATTCTAGGTGATAATATAGTAAAGGTTAATTATAATCTAACAAAAGCAAAAAATAAGAACCATTCAAACGAACGGTTCTTATTTGGTGGGAGATGGTGGATTCGAACCACCGAAGGCGTTGCCAGCAGATTTACAGTCTGTCCCCTTTGGCCACTCGGGAAATCTCCCATATTATAAAGCCTACTAAATAGTAGGCTTGTTTTTGGAGCTGGTGGACGGACTTGAACCCCCGACCTGCTGATTACAAATCAGCTGCTCTACCAACTGAGCTACACCAGCTTATGTAGTGTTGTGTGTTATCAAACTTTCCGTATCTCTAACGCTCCCTTACTATACCATATGGAAAAATTTTTGTCAACAATTTTTTTGAAATTTTTTAAATCTTTTTTAAATCTGTATTTAGAATAGTATTTTTTATTGGCTTTTTGTTACACTATAGTGAGGTGAAATATGTGAATATAACCGAAATACAAGTTGCTAATTGTAGAAGAAAGCTACTTTTATTATTTTTCTTAAATTTATCTGATTATTTTTGTACTACCACTATAATTCAGTATAAAGGTTTTGAAGAAATTAACCCTATAATGATTTATTTACTGGAGAAACCCTTGTTCTGCTTTGTTGTGAAGTGTATTTTGCCTTTAATTTTAGTGGGGTACATTTTTTACGCAATAAAAAATGCATCGGATAATCTAATTTATGCAGTAAATATTGTAATGTTGATTGTGGTAGTATTTTATTCCCTGATTAACATTATGCACATAATTAATTTTATAGTTTTGTTCAATATGTACTAAAAGTAATTTAGAAAATTTGCAAAACATAAGGATAATTCTTTTAAAGCACGAAACAGCCTTATACTATGATATAATAATTCCATAAAATCCACCTGTAGCGTACTTGGATAACGCATCAGATTCCGATTCTGGGGATAGCAGGTTCGAGTCCTGTCAGGTGGACCATTAAAAATAAGGAGGTTGGTGCTATGATAAAGAAAATTAGCACTCTTGCTATTTGCGATGTTGTTTTGGCTCTAATCATATATGCTAGAGTAAACCTTAAAAACGCATTGCTTTCTGAAATAACTACAAAGACATCTCAAGAAACTGCTAATCAGGTCTTTACTAACAGTAATTTTGTGGTAGTCATAACACTGGCCCTTGTAGGTGCAGTAATAAGTGTTATGGTTTTATCAAGAACAGAGGGAATACTTCAACTTTTGATGGACGTTTTATTCATTGGCGTAGTTGGTGTAATACTTGCCTTGTGGTGGAAAGTCCTTGCAGTTACCGGTTGGGGATATTTCTGTAGTTATCAAGAACTAATGACCTATGTAGGCTCATTTATGGTTGGTGCTTGTATATTAAAACTTATTACATATATTTTCCGTAAAAGGATTTGATTGTATGGGGATTATAAGCAATATAAAAAATAAATATAAAGTAAATAAAAATATTTTGTGGGCAATTAATGGCATACTGACTGCTATTACAACGGTTTACAGTGGATACATAATTTATTCTTGTTTTCCAATTGTAAAGGGAAGCATTGCTCTAATTACAGTAGCAACACTATGCATTATTTTTAATTTTCTTTCTTTTTGTCTGAATAGAAAGTATCTTAATACGCCCATTTCAATTTGTTCACTGATTATTATGGCATTATTAACTGCTATATTAGTTATTAACCCTAATTATAATTGGTATATGTGGGTTGAAGTTGCGCTAAATGTTGTTACTGCTTTGCTGACTATTATATATCAGTTTGTTGGTGTAAAGATTGGTTGGAAAGAAAATAAGCTGGTGAAAATCGCTAAGGTTAAACTTGACTTTGATTTTAAGCCGGAGGACTTGATTGAAGAATATAAAGTAGCGCTAAATGCTATTGATAAGAAGTATCATTTTGGTGCTAAAGATAGGGAAAAGTTTGAAAAAGAAAAAGAAGAACTTTTGCAGGATACTCACCAAATTTTGAAAGAATTTATCAGTAATGATGAGGTCACTTTGCTTGATAAACTGGAAACACTTTATAAAGCAAAGGCAATTTTGATTATTTCTGAGGACAACTATCTTCTCTGGAAAAATCAGCTTATTAACAACTCAACAGAGATTGAAAGAGTTAAGAAAGAAACAGAAAACCTATACAAAGTAGGTAGTATCAGTGAAGAAGAATACAACCATTGTATGAAACTTCTTGAAGATGAATTTTAAATTAACACTTCAATTTGTTATATATACACAAACAATAATGTATAGTGTTTGTGTATTTCCATTTTTTTACTGTTGAAAGAAAACTGATGAAAATGGTATAATAATAATATATGATAATTAGGAAGTGTTTACAATTAACGATAAATTGTTAAATTGTTTTGGCATAGTTACAGAGTCAGAAATTAAGTTATTTCTTGACTGCATAAATGATTTGCTTGAAAGTGAAGTAGTACAGAAAATGTGTAACTTTACTCAGCATGGAGATACAACTACATTTGATCATTGTTTGATGGTTTCTTTCAAAAGTTTTAGATTTTGTAGAAAATTTAATCTTGACTATCGTGCTGCTGCAAGAGGAGGACTTCTTCATGATTTGTTCCTTTATGATTGGCACGATAAGGATTTAGAAATAAACCTACATGGCTTTTATCATCCAGGAATAGCACTTAGAAATGCTGAAAAAGCCTTTGTTTTGGATGATAAAGAAAAGGAAATTATTAAGAAACATATGTGGCCACTTACAGTTGTGCCACCAAAATGTAGGGAAGCTTATGTCATCTGTTACTTTGACAAGACCTGTACCCTAAAAGAAGTTTTCAAAGAATGGGGAGTGTCTTTCCGTAAGTTGATGGCAAGGGGTTTAGTTAAAAAGTAGGTGGAGAAAAGTGAACTTAGTGCAATATTTTTTAGCATTTATGTTATACAGTATTATTGGCTGGGCTTATGAAACTGCACTATATACAGTTCAAGAAGGAAGATATATTTCTTCCGGATTTTTAAAAGGTCCTTACTGTCCGATTTATGGCGGTGGGGCAGTAGCAATGGTATTTTGCTTTTATGGTAGAACAGATAATTCTTGGGTGATTTTCTTTGGAGGTATGGCTATTGCTACAATTATTGAATATTTAGTAGCAGTTATACTGGAAAATTGTTTCCATAAAAAATGGTGGGATTATAGCAATATTAGGTTTAATTTTCAAGGCAGAATTTGCCTTTTAGGTGCATTGTGTTTTGGTACACTTTGTATGCTTTTATGTAAAGCAGTACATCCTGCTTTTATGAAAATGATTTCTATTATTCCGGAAGATTATCAGTTTTGGTCAGCTATTGTTTTGGCTGTTATCTTTGTATGCGATTATATTTATACAATAGCTATGTTACATAAAACAAAGAAAACTCAGTCAAAAAACAGAGAGGAATACGAAAATGAACTTCCTCAGCTAAATACTCAGGAATTGTTTTCTAATTTAGGTAACAAGATTAATAGCAAAATTAAGATTAAAGATAGAATTCACTTTGGTGGTATCAGCTATATTATAGAAAAACTAAAATTAAAACCTTTCTATATAGAAAAGGTTGAACCACTATATGCTCCTATTAAGGAGAAGTTTAAAGAATTTAAAGAAAAATAATAATTAACTAAAATGCGAAGATTTTTAGTCTTTGCATTTTTTTCGGTAAGGAGATAAGATGGGATTTTTCGACTATATTACAAAAATTGATTTTAGTATTTTGTACTATATTCAAGAACATTTAAGATGTTCTTTCCTTGATTTCTTAATGCCACTGTTTGGATTTATTCAAGAGGGTGGTATGGTGTGGATTGTGATTTCCATCATACTAATCTGTTTTAAGAAAACAAGATATTGCGGTTTTGCAATTTTACTTGCAATGGGAATTGACACCTTGATTACAGAATTTGCAATTAAGAATATTGTGTGTAGAGTTCGCCCTTGTAATTATAATGATTTAAAAATACCAATAGATATGCTTGTTTCAAGACCTGATTCCTATGGTTTCCCATCTAACCATTCAGCAAGTGCTTTTGCAGCAGCAACTGCTCTGCTTGTTACTTTAAAGAAAAAGAGATGGGCTATTTTGGGATATATCCTTGCAACAGCTATTGCCTTATCTAGATTATATGTTTTTGTACATTTCCCATCAGATGTACTTGTTGGTGCTATTGTAGGTTCTTTAATTGCATTGTTGGTATGTTTCTTAATGAAGAAAACAGGTTTTAAAGAATTTTTGATACATAAAAATATTATTGAGAGGTAAAAATTGTAATGGAAAGATTAACAATTAAGAAGTTGTACAATTTAGACGAAACTATTGCAAAAGATTTGTTTGATGGTCTTACATATCCTTGGGAGGCTTTGCCTTTAATTGGTGACTTTATTATTAAACTGGGTAACACACTTGATCCGAATATTTATGAAAAGAAAGGCGACAACATTTGGATTGCTAAGTCAGCTAAAGTTTTTGACTCAGCATACCTAAATGGTCCACTTATTATTGATGAAGATGCCGAAGTTAGACAGTGTGCATTTATCAGAGGTAATGCTATTGTAGGTAAGGGTGCTACTGTTGGTAACTCTACAGAGCTAAAGAATGCTATTCTGTTTAATGGTGTTCAAGTTCCTCACTTTAACTATATTGGTGACAGTATCTTAGGTCATATGTCACATACAGGTGCAGGTTCAATTACATCAAACCTAAAAAGTGACAAAACTCTTGTAACTGTTTTATTAGACGGAAAAAAAGTTGAAACAGGTGTTAAGAAGTTTGGTGCTATGCTAGGAGACCATGTAGAGGTTGGCTGTAATTCAGTTCTGAACCCAGGTACTGTTATTGGTAAAAATACTAATGTATATCCACTTTCATTCGTTAGAGGCTATGTAGCAGAAAATTCAATCTATAAAAGATTAGGCGAAGTAGCTGAAAAGTATTAATTAATATAGGATAGGTAGAACAAAGCCCCACATAACAATATGTGGGGCTTTACCTATATAGTATAATTTAAAATTCAATTCCTTTTCTTGCAGATATACCTCTGTCATAAGGATGAGCAACTTTTCTCATTTCAGTACAATAGTCAGCAAGTTTAAGTATCTTTTCACTTGGGTTGTGACCGGTTAAAACAATTTCGATATTCTTAGGAGCATTGGCTAAGAAGTCAAAAAGTTCACTTTCGGAAAGCATATTGTTTTCAATTGCGATAAATATTTCATCAAAGATAACCATATTGTATTTGCCCACTAATGCTTCCTTAGCACAATACTCAAATGTATTTCTGCAATGCTGACGACATTGCAACTTTTCTTCATCAGTCATATCTCTGACAAACTTAACATGGTCAGGACAAGGAGTAAGGGTAATGTTAGGTATAAGCTCCATTGAGCGTCTTTCACCGGAATCATTGCCTTTTAAGAATTGAGAGAATAGCACCTTTCTGTCGCTACCGGCAGCTCTCATAGCAATACCAACAGCACAGGTGGTTTTACCTTTGCCATATCCATAGTAAATGTGTAGCATATAGCACATTCCTTTCTATATATAATAGTATAAGTTATTTTCTAATATAATAATATATCCCATTGAAAAAATAATCAAGTGTGTTATAATACAAAGAAGGAGTGATTTTATGAATTATCAGAAGAAAAGAAAAAGACAGATGATAATAATTCGTATAGTTGCCATTGTGTGTGCAGTGCTTATTTTGGGTTCAGTTTTTGCTGCTGCTTACTTTAGTTAATGAATTTTTTGTAAAATTATTCTTTAAAAGCAGCAAAAATGCCGATTTATAGGGCTTTTAAGGGCGAAAATTCTTTATGTGCAATAAAAATATAATCTTTGTGCATAATATACAAAAACATCTTTAAAATATTTATAAACTTCTAATGATATAATTATGCAAAAACCTTGAAAAAGCCCATTAAATCTAGTATAATAAGCCTTGCGTGACTGCGATAGATATGCGAAGAAGCGGGAGGTTGCGACAGTTAGTCGGTTTTTCCGTGGAGTATGTCCGATTTTAAACCGGGCGATTAAGTTAAGATTGAGCAAATATTACCCAATAGGGTAACACTATGCTCTTAATGCGCTTTGAACTGCCCGAATGAATAAAATTCATCCGGTTTTTTTAATGCAAGGGTGTGAAACACCCGGATGTGTTATCAGTTAAAAGCACGCCCGCCAACTCAAAACTATTTAAGGAGGCGTTATTATGGCAGTCAAGGAAAAAATTCGTATAAGACTTAAGGGTTACGATCATCAGTTAGTTGATCAATCAGCTGAAAGAATCGTTGCAACAGCCAAGAGAACAGGTGCTAGAGTTTCAGGTCCTGTACCTCTACCAACACAGAAGCAGGTTGTTACAATTCTAAGAGCTGTTCATAAGTACAAGGACAGCCGTGAGCAGTTTGAAATGAGAACTCACAAAAGACTTATCGACATTCTAAGACCATCAAACAAAACTGTTGATGCTCTTATGAAATTAGAACTCCCTGCAGGCGTTGACATCGAAATTAAGTTATAATTTCATTTCAACCTACCGGTAGACAGGGTAAATGTTGGGAAACCAACCAATAACCTAAAAGGAGGAAAACATAATGCAGAAGGCATTAATCGGAAAGAAAGTCGGTATGACTCAGATTTTCGACGAAAAGGGACGTTTCGTTCCTGTAACTGTTGTTGAAGCTGGCCCATGTGTAGTTTCAATGAAAAAGACAGTTGAGAGTGATGGCTACGCAGCAGTTCAGATGGGCTACGGCGATATGAAGCCTCACAAAGTAAACAAGCCTATGAAGGGTCATTTTGACAAGGCTGATGTTGCTCCAAAGAAAGTTCTTAAAGAATTTAGATTTGAAGACACAGATGCTTACAACGTAGGCGACATCATCAAAGCAGATGTTTTTGAAGCTGGTAACAAAGTTGATGTTACTGGTAAGAGCAAAGGTAAAGGCTTTGCCGGCGTAATCAAGCGCTGGAATTTCCAGAGACTTAAGGAAACTCATGGTTCAGGTCCTTGTGTAAGAGACGGTGGTTCAATGGGTTGCTGTTCATCTCCTTCTCGTGTATTCAAGGGTAAGAAGATGGCAGGTCACTTAGGTGCTGAAAAAGTAACAGTTCAGAATCTTGAAATCGTTAAGATTGATGTAGAAAACAACCTCATTGCTATTAAGGGTGCTATTCCAGGCCCTAACAAAGGCTATGTTGTAATCAAAGATTCTGTAAAGGCTTAAGAAAGGGGGACTACAAATGCCAAGTATTAACGTTGTTGATATGAAGGGTTCAAACGCTAAGACAATCGAACTAAACGATTCTATTTTCGATATCGAACCAAACGAAGCAGTAATGCATCAGATGGTAGTTCTCTATCTTGCTAATCAGCGTCAGGGTACTCAGAGTGCTTTAACTCGTTCAGAAGTATCCGGTGGTGGTAGAAAGCCATGGAGACAGAAGGGCACAGGTCGTGCTAGACAGGGTTCTACAAGATCTCCACAGTGGACACACGGTGGTATCGTATTTGCTCCAAAGCCAAGAGACTACAGCTTCAGTGTAAATAAGAAGGTAAAGAGACTTGCTATGAAGTCAGCTCTATCTTCAAAGGTTGCTGCAGATGAACTTATCGTTGTTGATAAGATCGCTTGTGACGACTACAAAACAAAAACTATGGTTGAGATGCTCAAAGCAATCGGCTCTGAAAAGAAGACACTAATCGTTCTTCCAGAAGTTGATAGCAAAGTTATCAAGTCAGCAAACAACATTCCTGGTGTTAAGACTTGTCAGTATAACGAAATCAATGTTTATGATATTCTAAATGCAGACAAGCTGGTTATCGCTGAGGGTGCAATTGCTAAGATTGAGGAGGTGTACGCATGATCGCTCATGACATCATTATTCGCCCAATCATCACTGAAAAGTCAATGATGGGTATTGCAGAAAAGAAGTACACCTTTGAAGTTGCTAAGACAGCTACAAAGATTGATATTGCTAACGCTGTTGAAGAAGCTTTCAAAGTTAAAGTTGCTAAGGTTAACACAGTTTCTGTTCGTGGCAAACTAAAGAGACAGGGCAGAACACAGGGCTATACAAAGTCTTGGAAGAAGGCTGTTGTTACTCTAACAGAAGATAGCAAGAGCATTGAATTTTTTGAAGGCATGATGTAAGCCTAATTAAGAATTCTAAAAAATTACTAATTAATAGGCAGAATGTATGGGGCTTCACCATAAACCCCGCAAAGCCATCATGAGGAGAGTGAAATCAAATGGCCATTAAGGTATATAAACCGACCACAAACGCACGCCGTAATATGTCGGTTACTGATTACTCATCTCTTTCAAAGGTAGCACCTGAAAAGAGTCTACTACAGCCAATCAAAAAGAATGCTGGTCGTAACTCTTATGGTAGAATTACTGTTCGTCACAGAGGCGGCGGTAACCGTAGAAAGTACAGAGTAATTGATTTTAAGAGACAGAAGTTTGACATTCCTGCAACAGTTAAGACATTAGAATATGATCCTAACCGTTCAGCATTTATCGCACTAATTCAGTATGAAGACGGCGAAAAGTCATACATCATTGCACCGGAAGGTCTCAAGGTTGGCGACACAGTTGTTGCTGGTCCTAGTGCAGATATTAAGCCTGGTAACGCACTACCACTAAGTGCTATTCCAACAGGTACATTCATCCACAATATTGAACTTTACCCAGGTAGAGGTGCTCAGCTAGCTAGATCAGCTGGTAATATGGCACAGCTAATGGCTAAAGAAAACGGTATGGCTCTACTTAGACTACCATCCGGCGAACTAAGAAACGTTCCTGATAACTGTATGGCTACAATCGGTGTTGTAGGTAACTCAGATCACGAAAACGTTAAGATTGGTAAGGCTGGTAGAAAGAGAAATATGGGTTGGAGACCAACAGTAAGAGGTTCTGTAATGAACCCTAATGACCACCCACACGGTGGTGGTGAAGGTAAATCACCAGTCGGTCGTCCAGGTCCATGTACTCCTTGGGGTAAACCTGCTCTTGGTTACAAGACTCGTAAGAACCACAAGGCTTCTGACAAGCTAATTGTAAGAAGAAGAAACGGTAAGTAAGACGGAAGGAGCTAATTTAATATGAGTAGAAGTACTAAAAAAGGCCCTTTTGTCCAGCCTAAGCTGCTCGAAAGAGTCATTGATATGAACGAAAAGGGAGAAAAGAGAATTCTAAAGACTTGGTCAAGAAGTTCAACAATTTTCCCTGAATTTGTAGGTCACACATTTGCAGTCCATGACGGACGTAAGCATGTTCCAGTATATGTAACTGAAGATATGGTTGGTCACAAGCTTGGTGAGTTTGCTCCAACTAGAACATTCAGAGGTCATGCTGGTAGTAAGACATCTAAATAAGCGGAAGGAGTAAGCAAGATGGAAGCAAAAGCATATGCAAAATATGTTCGAATTTCACCTCGTAAGGTTTCAGTTGTACTAAACCTTATCCGTGGTAAGGACGTAAAACTTGCAAAGGCTATTCTCGAGCATACCCCAAAGGCCGCTTGTGAGCCACTACTTAAGTTGCTCAAGTCAGCAGTTGCTAATGCTGAGAATAACCACAGCATGGACACATCTGCACTATATGTTGCAGAATGTTCAGTATCCCAGGGCCCAATTCTTAAGAGAATTAGACCAAGAGCTCAGGGTAGAGCATTTAGAATTGATAAGAAAACATCTCATATCACTCTAGTGCTAAAAGAGAAAGAATAAAGGAGGTTTGTAGCAATGGGACAGAAAGTTAATCCACACGGTATTCGTGTAGGCGTAATTAAAGACTGGGATTCAAGATGGTTTGCCAGCAAGAAAGATTTCGGCGATACACTTGTTGAAGACTACAACCTTCGTAAGGTATTAAAGAAACAGCTTTATACAGCAGGCATCTCTAAGATTGAAATCGAAAGAGATGGTAAAAAAGTAAGACTTCACATTCACTGTGCTAAGCCTGGTATGATTATCGGTAAAGGCGGTAGTGAAATTGAGAAGCTAAAGGCTCAGTGTGAAAAGTTCTTAAACAAGCCTGTTAACATCAACATTGTTGAAGTTAAGCATCCTGATACAGATGCTCAGCTTGTTGCAGAAAACATTGCACTTCAGCTAGAAAAGAGAATTTCATTCCGTCGTGCTATGAAACAGGCAATCGGCAGATCAATGAAGTTCGGCGCTAAGGGTATTAAGACAATGTGTTCAGGTAGACTTGGCGGTGCAGAAATTGCAAGAAGTGAACAGTATCATGAAGGTACTATTCCTCTACAGACACTTCGTGCTGATATCGACTACGGTTTTGCAGAAGCAAACACAACATACGGTAAGATCGGTGTTAAGGTTTGGATCTACAAGGGTGAAGTAATCGGTAATGTACAGAAGCGTCCAGCTCGTAAAGAAGGAGGCAAGAAGTAATGTTATTACCTAAGAGAGTAAAGTACAGAAGAGTACACAGAGGTCGTCTTACAGGTAAAGCTTACCGTGGTAATAAGGTTACTTACGGTGAATTCGGCCTTCAGGCTTTAGAGCCATCATGGATTACATCAAACCAAATCGAAGCAGCCCGTGTAGCTATGACTCGTTACTGCAAGCGTTTCGGTAAAGTTTGGATTAAGATTTTCCCAGATAAGCCGGTTACAGCAAGACCTGCTGAAACTCGAATGGGTAAAGGTAAAGGTAACCCAGAATATTGGGTAGCTGTTGTTAAGCCAGGCAGAGTTATGTTTGAACTTGGTGGTGTTGACGAAGCTACAGCAAGAGAAGCTATGCGTCTTGCTGCTAATAAGCTACCTATTAAGTGTAAGTTTGTTACAAAGGAGGTTGAACAGTAATGACATCAAAGGAAATTAGAGAACTTTCTACTGAAGAGCAGCAGACTAAGCTAAAAGACTTGAAGGAAGAACTATTCAACCTTCGTTTTCAGCTTGCTATTAATCAGCTAGAAAACCCAACAAGAATTAAGGCAGTTAAGAAAGATATTGCTAGAATTTCAACAATTCTTCGTGAAGATGAATTAGCTGAAGCTTAAGGAGGATACAACAATGAGCGATAGAAATTACAGAAAAACTGTTGTCGGCAAGGTTGTATCTGACAAAATGGATAAAACCATTGTCGTTGCAATCGAAGACAGCGTAAAGCATAAGCTTTATAATAAGATTGTTAAGAGAACTGTTCGCTATAAAGCACATGATGAAAATAACACAGCAGGTGTAGGCGACAGAGTAAAGATCATGGAAACTCGCCCACTCTCTAAGGATAAGAGATGGAGACTAGTCGAGATCATTGAAAAAGCTAAATAAGTTAGCTTGAGAAAAAGGAGGAACACACTGTGATTCAACAGCAGACTTATCTCAAGGTAGCCGACAATACTGGCGCTAAGGAACTTATGTGCATTCGTGTTCTCGGTGGTACTAAGAGAAGATATGCCAACATTGGCGATGTTGTAGTTGCTTCTGTAAAGAAAGCAACACCAGGCGGCGTTGTAAAGAAGGGCGATGTAGTTCGTGCAGTAGTTGTACGTTCAGCTAAGGGTGTTCGTCGTGAAGACGGCACATACATCCGTTTCGATGAAAACGCAGCTGTTATTATTAAAGATGATAAGAGTCCAAGAGGCACTCGTATTTTTGGACCAGTTGCTCGTGAGCTTCGTGAAAAGGACTTCACAAAGATCCTTTCTCTAGCTCCTGAAGTACTTTAATTGGAGGTGTCAAGTTATGAATAATAAAGTTCATGTTAAAACAGGCGACACCGTTGTAATTATTAGCGGTAAAGACAAAGGCAAGCAGGGTACTGTTATGGCTGTTTCACCAAAGGAAGGCAAAGTTATCGTTGAAAAGTGCAATATGGTAACTAAGCATGTTAAGCCTAGAAGAATGGGTGAAGCAGGTGGTATCCAGAAGGCTGAAGGTGCTATGTATGCATCAAAAGTTCAGCTAGTATGCCCAAGATGCAAAAAGCAGACTAGAGTTGCTCACAAGATTAACGCTGACGGCTCTAAGGATCGTATTTGCGCTAAGTGTAAAGAAGAAATTTAAAGGAGGATTTCACAGTGGCTAGATTAAAGACTTTCTACAAAGAAGAAGTTGCACCGGCTCTTATGAAGAAATTCTCTTACAAGAGCGTAATGCAGATTCCAAAGCTAGATAAGATTGTTATCAATGTTGGTGCTGGTGAAGCTAAGGAAAACCACAAGGTTATCGACTCAATTTGTACTGACCTTCGTGCTATCACCGGCCAGCAGCCAATGATTTGTAAAGCAAGAAAATCAGTTGCTAACTTCAAACTAAGAGAAGGTATGGCAATTGGTTGTAAAGTAACACTAAGAGGCGACAGAATGTATGAATTCCTAGATCGTCTATTCAATGTTGCTCTACCAAGAGTTCGTGACTTCAGAGGTATTAACGGTAACTCATTTGATGGTCGTGGTAACTATAACATGGGTATCAAGGAACAGTTAATTTTCCCTGAAATCGAATATGATAAGATTGATAAAGTTCGTGGTATGGACATTTGTTTCGTTACTACAGCTCAGACAGATGAAGAGGGCCGTGAGCTACTAAGCTTAATGGGCGCTCCATTCGCAAAGTAAGGAGGAATAGTTGTGGCTAAGACAGCAATGAAAATCAAACAGCAGAAAGAGCCTAAGTACTCTACAAGAAAGTACTCTCGCTGCAAAATCTGCGGCAGACCACATGCTTACCTCCGTAAGTACGGTATTTGCCGTATCTGCTTCCGTGAACTCGCTTATAAGGGTGAGATTCCAGGCGTTAAGAAATCAAGCTGGTAAGGAGGTAAAGTTATGCAGATTACTGATACAATTGCAGACTTACTTACAAGAATTCGTAATGCAAGTTCTGCTAAACACGATACAGTTGACATTCCAGCATCAAACATGAAGAAGGCTATTTGCCAGATTCTTGTTGATGAAGGTTATGTTAAAGAATTTACTACAATGGAAGATGGTAAGCAGGGCGTAATTAAGGTAACACTTAAGTACACTGAAGATAAGACTCCTGTAATCACAGGTCTTAGAAGAGTTTCAAAGCCGGGCTTACGTATTTACAGCAATGCAGAAAACCTACCAAAGGTTATGAAGGGCCTTGGTATCGCTATCATCTCAACTTCTAAGGGTATCATGACAGACCGTCAGGCTCGTAAAGAAAATATCGGTGGCGAAGTTCTTGCATTTGTTTGGTAAGGAGGTGCCGAGATGTCTCGAATTGGAAGAAAACCTATAAATATTCCCGCTGGCGTTACTGTTTCAGTAAACGAAGGCGTTGTAACTGTTAAGGGTCCTAAGGGTGAATTAACTCAGAAGGTACACCCAAATATGACAGTTGAAATCAATGGTGATGTTGTTGAAGTTAAGCGTCCTAATGACGACAAGCTAAACAGAAGCCTACATGGTCTTACTCGTTCTTTAATCCACAATATGGTTATCGGCGTTACAGAAGGCTACAAGAAGGAACTAGAAGTTAACGGTGTTGGTTACAGAGTTCAGAAGCAAGGTAACAAAGTTGTTATGAACCTAGGTTTCTCTCATCAGGTAATTGTTGAAGAAACAGACGACATTAAGATGGAAGTTCCAGATCCTAATAATATCATTGTTCTTGGCTGCGATAAGCAGAAGGTTGGTCAGTTCGCTGCTGAAGTTAGAGAAAAGCGTCCACCAGAACCTTACAAGGGTAAGGGTATTAAGTATAAGGATGAAGTTATCCGTCGTAAGGAAGGTAAAGCCGGTAAAGGCAAGTAATTAAGGAGTGAATGACAAATGGTAAAAAGACCTGATACAAAAAAAGCCCGTCTAAATCGCCATAAGAGAGTTCGTGGTAAGATTAGCGGTACTGCAGAATGTCCACGCCTTTGTGTATTCCGTTCTACTAACAACATTTATGCTCAGTTAATTGACGATGTTGCTGGTGTTACACTTGCTGCTGCTTCTACTCTTGATAAGAGCATTAGTGGCAATGGCGGAAACAAAGAGGCTGCAAGAGCAGTTGGTAAGTTAATTGCTGCTAAGGCAGCAGAGAAGAATATCGTTGATGTTGTATTCGACAGAGGCGGTAATATCTATCACGGCCGTGTTAAAGAATTGGCCGAAGGCGCCCGTGAGGGTGGCCTCAATTTCTAAGGAAGGGGAGGAATTACTTTGGCTAATTATGATAGAAATGACGACAGATTTACAGAAAGAGTTGTTACAATCAACCGTGTATCCAAAACTGTAAAGGGCGGTCGTATTTATAAGTTCGCAGCTCTTGTAGTTGTAGGTGATGGCGAAGGTACTGTTGGTTTCGGTATCGGTAAAGCCGGTGAAGTTCCGGACGCTATCAGAAAGGGTATTGAAGATGCTAAGAAGAACCTAATGAAGGTTTCTCTAAGAGGCACAACAATCCCTCACGAAATTATCGGTGAATTTGGTGCAGGTAGAGTTCTTATGAAACCTGCTGCTCCTGGTACCGGTGTTATCGCTGGTGGTCCTGTTCGTTCAGTTGTTGAAGCTGTAGGTATCAAGGACATCAGAACAAAGGCTCTTCGTTCAAATAACCCTTGTAATGTAGTTAGAGCTACACTAGAAGGTCTAAAGAATCTAAGAACAGCTGAAGAAGTTGCTGCTATTCGTGGCAAATCAGTTAAAGAAATTTTATAATAGGGAGGTTGCTAAGAATGAAAATTACTCTAGTAAAAAGCCTAATCAGCACTAAGAAGGATCAGATTGCAACTGCCCATGCACTTGGCCTAAGGAAGATTGGCGACACAACAGAACAGCCGGACAACCCTTCAACACAGGGCAAGATTGCTAAAATTGTTCACCTTATCAAGGTTGATGCTTAAGGGAGGTGCAAGGTAAATGAAATTACATGAACTTTCACCAGTAGATGGTTCTAAAAAGAGCGTAAAGAGAATTGGCCGTGGTCATGGTTCTGGTTGGGGTAAGACTTCCGGTAAAGGTCATAAGGGTCAGAAGGCTCGTTCAGGTGGTAGCATTCGTCCGGGTTTTGAAGGCGGTCAGATGCCACTACAGAGAAGAGTACCTAAGAGAGGTTTCAACAACATTTTCAGAAAGAAGATTGTTGCTCTTAACCTAAAGCAGCTTGAAGCTAAGTTCGACAACGGTGCTGTTGTTGATGTTGAAGCTCTAAGAAACGCTGGCCTTGTAAAGAACTCATTTGACGGTGTCAAGATTTTAGGCAACGGCGAATTAACAAAGAGTTTAACTGTTAAGGTTGATGGTTTCTCAGCAGCTGCAAAAGAAGCTATCGAAAAGGCAGGTGGAAAGGCTGAGGTGATTTAATTGTTTAAGACAATTAGAAACGCTTGGGCTATTCCAGACTTAAGAAAGAAAATCCTTTTCACTTTATTAATAGTTCTAGTATTTAGAATTGGTTCAGTTATTCCTGTTCCATTCTTAGATATGGGTGCTCTAAATACACTAATGAAAGGTGTTGATGATAGCGGTTCAATGCTTAGCTATCTAAACACACTTTCCGGTGGTGCATTCTCAAATGCAACATTGTTTGCAATGGGTGTTACACCATATATCAACAGTTCAATTATTCTTCAGCTTCTATGTGTTGCTATTCCTCCACTTGAAAGAATGGCTAAAGACGGTGAAGTTGGTAGAAAGAAAATCGGTAAGATTACTCGTTATGTAACAGTTGTTCTTGGTCTTATTCAAGGTGCTGCATATTTCTGGTATCTATACCGTAAGAATGTTACAGTATATACGAGTGGTTTTGATCTAGTTTACTCAGCTATCATCATCATTCTTGTATTCACAGCCGGTACTGCCCTAATGATGTGGATGGGTGAACAAATCAACAACTATGGTATTGGTAATGGTATTTCAATCTTACTATTTGCCGGTATCATCGCAAGATTCCCTTACACAATCAGCAGACTAGCCGGTTTCTGGAAAACAGGTCTTGAAGGTTCAACAGAAATGCTTGTTTTCGTTCCACTATGGATTGTAATTTTCCTAGCAGTTATCTGGGTTATTACATTTATGCAGGATTCAGAAAGAAAGATTCCTATTCAGTACGCAAAGCGTGTTGTTGGTAGAAAGATGTACGGTGGTCAGTCAAGTCACCTTCCAATCAAGGTTGCACTTGGTGGTGTTCTTCCAATCATCTTTGCTTCTTCAATCCTATCAATCCCTAGTACAATTCAGATGTTCTGGCAGCCTAAGTCAGGCTTCTGGGTAAGTTTCTTCAATGCGTTCAGCACTGAAGGTTGGCTATATATGGTACTATACTTCATCTTTATTCTTGCTTTTGCTTATTTCTACACAGCTATTCAGTATAATCCTATTGAAATGGCCAATAATCTAAAGCAGAATAATGGTACAATCCCAGGTATCAGACCTGGTCAGCCAACAGTTGAGTTTATTCAAAAGATTCTTTCAAGAATTACACTAATCGGTGCTATGTTCCTAGCTCTTATCGCACTTGTTCCACTAATTTACACAGCTGCAACAGGTATGACAGGACTTTCAATGGGTGGTACATCAGTTATCATCATCGTAGGTGTTGCTCTTGAAACATCAAAACAACTTGAATCCCAAATGATGATGCGTCATTATAAGGGTTTCCTTGATTAATAAACGGAGAAAAAAATGAAGTTAATATTTTTAGGTGCTCCTGGTGCCGGTAAAGGCACACAAGCTGAAATCATCAGCAAAGAATTAAATATTCCAACAATCTCCACAGGAGATATGATAAGAGAAGCGCTGAAAAACGGTACTGAGATGGGACTTAAAGCTAAGTCTTATATGGAATCAGGTGCTTTAGTACCTGACGAAGTTGTAATCGGCATTGTAAAGGAAAGACTTTCAAAGGACGATTGCAAGAACGGCTTTATCCTAGATGGTTTCCCAAGAACTATTCCTCAGGCCGAGGCTCTGGACTCTATGGGTGTTGAAATTGACCTAGTAATTGATCTAGAAGTTAGTGACGACATTATCATTAACAGAATGTCCGGACGCCGTGTCTGTGAAAAGTGTGGTAAGACTTATCACACAATCAACAAGCCTTCAAAAATCGAAGGTGTTTGTGATGTTTGCACAGGTGCCCTTATTCAGCGTAAGGACGACCACATTGATACAGTAAAGACTCGTCTTGAAACATATCATAAGGAAACAGAACCACTTAAGGATTATTACGAAGCACAGGGTAAGCTAAAGCTTATTGACTGTCCAGACTCTATTGACGGTACTACAAAGCTAGTACTTGAAGTACTTAAGTAAGAAGGTTTTAGAATGGTAGTTATCAAATCATCACGAGAACTTCAACAGATGAAAGAGGCTTGCAGAATTTCTGCTAATGCTTTAGTAGTAGCAGGAAAAGCAGTTGAACCGGGTGTTTCAACACTTGAAATTGATACTATCGTCCGCAAGTATATCGAGAAAGAGGGGGCTACCCCTTCCTTTCTCGGATATGGTGGATTTCCTGCAAGTGCATGTATATCAGTAAATAATGTGGTTATCCATGGCATACCTAGCAAGAAACAGATCCTTAAAGAGGGTGACATTGTTAGTGTTGACGTTGGTGCTTTTATTGACGGTTTCCACGGTGACAATGCTTACACTTTTAAATGTGGCAAGGTTAGTGCTGAAGCTGAGGCACTTTTAAAGGCTACAGAGGAAAGCTTGTATGAAGGTATCAAACAAGCAAAGGCCGGTAATCGTGTTGGCGATATTGGCTCAGCTGTTCAGAAGTATGTCGAAGATCGCAGTTACTCGGTTGTACGAGATTTTGTCGGCCACGGAGTAGGTGCGAAACTACATGAAGACCCTAGTGTACCTAACTATGGTACTGCCGGAAGAGGCGTAAGACTAATTTCCGGTATGACTATTGCAATCGAACCTATGGTTTGTGCAGGTGACTATAAGGTAAAGGTTATGCCTGACGAGTGGACAACAGTAACTTGTGACGGTAGCCTTGCTGCTCATTTTGAGCATTCCATTGCCATTACTTCCGATGGTCCACAAATCCTAACAATTCCTGACTTAAAGTGAGGTAAGGATGATTAAAGAAGGATCAATCGTAAAAGCAAAGGCAGGTCGTGATAAAGACGATTTGTTCGTTGTAGTTGGTATTGATGGTAGTTATGCTTACATTGCCAACGGCAAAAGAAGAAAAGTGGAGAAACCTAAGAAAAAGAAGTTGATTCACTTACAGCATACAAATGGATGTGCAAAAACTTATAAAACTAATCCACAAATAAAAAACAGTATTAAAGAGTTCGGAGGTTTATAATGTCTAAGCAAGATGTTATAGAAGTAGAAGGTACAGTAACTGAAGCTTTACCAAATGCTCAGTTTAAGGTTGAACTACAGAACGGTCATGTTATTTTGGCTGTTATTTCAGGTAAATTAAGAATGAACTACATTCGTATTCTACCGGGTGATAAGGTTACAGTGGAGATGTCTCCATACGACCTGACAAGAGGAAGAATTACTTGGAGAACAAAGTAATTCATTAAATACAAGAATTTAAGAAAGGAATGATACTTAATGAAAGTCAGACCTTCAGTAAAGAAAATTTGCGATAAGTGCAAAATCATCAAAAGACATGGTAAAATCATGGTAATCTGTGAAAACCCAAAGCATAAACAGCGTCAGGGTTAATTAGTAAAAACTTTTAAATTTTATGGAGGTGCACAATGGCTCGTATAGCAGGTGTTGACTTACCAAGAGACAAAAGAGTTGAAATCGGTTTAACTTATATCTATGGTATTGGTAGAAAGACTGCAACAGACATTATTGCAGCAACAGGTGTTAATCCTGATACAAGAGTAAGAGACTTAACTGAAGAAGATGTTTCAAAGTTAAGAGAATATATTGATAAGCATTGTATTGTTGAAGGCGACCTTCGTCGTGACATTGCTTTTGACATTAAGAGACTTATTGAAATTGGTTGTTATCGTGGCGTTCGTCATAGAAAGGGTCTTCCAGTAAGAGGACAGCGTTCTAAGACAAATGCAAGAACTCGTAAGGGTCCACGTAAGACAATGGCAAACAAGAAGAAGTAAGGAGGATTAAGCAATGGCAGCAACTAAGAAGACTGTACGCCGTCGCCGTGATAGAAAGAATATCGAAAAAGGCGCAGCTCATATTCAGTCAACATTTAACAATACTATTGTTACTATTTCTGATACACAGGGCAACGCTGTATCTTGGGCTAGTGCTGGTGAACTAGGTTTCAGAGGTTCTAGAAAATCTACACCATTCGCAGCTCAGTCAGCAGCTGAAACAGCAGCTAAGGCTGCAATGGAACACGGTATGAAATCCGTAGAAGTTTATGTTAAAGGACCTGGCCAGGGTCGTGAAGCTGCAATCAGAGCTTTACAGTCAGCAGGTCTTGAAGTAACAATGATCAAAGATGTTACACCAATCCCACATAATGGATGCCGTCCTCCAAAGAGAAGACGTGTATAGTAGATAGAAGGAGGAATAGTTATGGCAAAGAATATGCAGCCAATCGCTAAGCGTTGTAAGAAGCTTGGTATCGAACCTTCTGTTATGGGTTACAACAAGAAGACTACTAACAGAAACTCTAACGGCAATATGAGAAGAAAGAAGAGCGAATATTGCTTACAGCTTAACGAAAAGCAGAAAGTTAAATTTATTTACGGCATTATGGAAAAGCAGTTCCGTCGTTACTACGACCTAGCTGCTAAGAAGGAAGGTAAGACTGGTACAGTCCTACTAACAACTATTGAACGCAGACTTGATAATGTTGTATTCAGACTAGGTCTTGCTTCTTCAAGAAGAGAAGCTAGACAGCTTGTAAACCATGCTCACTTTACAGTAAACGGTCAGAAGGTAAACATTCCTTCATATATGACTAAACCGGGCGATGTAATCAAGGTTAAGGATAGCAGCCGTTCAAAGGCAAGATTTAAGGAAATTGCAGAAGGCGAAACAAAGTCTATGGTTTCACCTAAGTGGTTAGAAAAAGATGCTGACCTACTTGGCGGTAAGGTTATCGCAATGCCTGAAAGAGATGATATTGACTATCAGGTAGAAGAACATCTAATCGTCGAATTGTACTCCAAGTAATCCACGCATCCGTAGGTTATTAGAAACAGGCACATATATGTGTGCATATATGTTTAGGAGGTTATTTCATGATCGAAATTGAAAAGCCAAGAATTGAAGTTGAAGACCTATCTTCTGACGGCAAATTCGGCAGATTTGTTGTTGAACCACTAGAAAGAGGTTTCGGCAACACACTAGGTAATAGTTTAAGAAGAGTTCTTCTTTCATCCCTTGAGGGTGTAGCTGTTCAGTCAATTAAGATTGACGGTGTGCTTCATGAATTTTCAACAATTCCTGGAGTTAAAGAAGATGTTACTGAGATTGTTCTTAATATGAAAAGCCTTGTTTGTAAGCTAAACGACAATGGTCCTAAGACTGTAGAAATATCTGCAACAGGTCCTTGTGAAGTTAAAGCAAGCAACATTAAGGCTGATAGCGATGTTGAGGTCCTAACTCCGGACCTTCACATTGCAACACTTGGTGAGGGTGCAACACTTAATATGGAAATCACACTAGACAGAGGCAGAGGCTATGTTCCTGGCGAAAAGAACAAGCAACTTGCAGGTAACAATGTTATTGGTGTACTTCCAGTTGACTCTATTTACACACCAGTATTAAAAGTAAATTACACTGTTGACAACACTCGTGTTGGTCAGATTACTGACTACGACAAGTTAACCCTTGATGTTTGGACAAACGGTGTAATCAATGCACAGGAAGCAGTTTCTCTAGCTGCTAAGGTTCTAACAGAACACCTAAATCTATTTGTTGACCTATCAGATAAGGGTTCAACAACTGAGATTATGGTAGAGAAAGACGACAAGGGTAAGGAAAAGGTTCTTGAAATGACTATTGAAGAACTTGACCTATCAGTTCGTTCATTCAACTGCTTAAAGCGTGCAGGAATCAACACTGTTGAGGATCTTATTTCTAAGAGTGAAGATGATATGATGAAGGTTAGAAACCTTGGTCGTAAGTCACTTGAAGAAGTAATTCAGAAGCTTGAAAGCTTAGGTTTCGGACTTCGTGACGAAGACGAATAATAAAGACACTTATAATTCCAATATTTAGGGTAAAGGAGTGATATAAATGCCAAGAACAAGAAAGCTAGGTAGAGCTACAGATAGCAGAATGGCAATGCTAAGAGCTATGGTAACATACCTATTTGAAAATGGTAAAATCGAAACAACTCTTGCTCGTGCAAAGGATGTTTCTTCAATGGCAGAAAAGATGATCACAGTAGCTAAGGAAGACAATCTTCACAATAAGAGAATGGTTATGGGTTTTGTAACTAAGGAATCAGTTACTCATAAGCTATTCACAGAGATTGCTCCTAAGTATGCAGACAAGAATGGTGGTTACACAAGAATCACTAAGATTGGTCCTCGTCGTGGCGACGCTGCAGAAATGGCTATCATCGAATTACTATAATTTAATTGATACTTTAAAAGGCTTGTCTTTATGACAAGCCTTTTTTGTTATGTTTATGTTTTATCTCTCAACAAGATAGTATATTTTTAGCAAAATTACTCTTTATTTTTTGTTATCAGTAACATATAATAAAGATAATGAGAATACAAGGGGTGTTAATATGAAACATAAGAAGGGAAAGGTAATCAGTCTTATACTTAGTGCAACAGTTGTGTTAAGTTCAGTATGTGCATTTAATTTTTCTGCATTAGCTGATGATGCAAGTAACAATGACACTTCATCAACTACCGAAAGCACTACAAACCCTACAACGGAAAGTAGTGCAGTGGATAGTAGTTCAACAGAATGTAGTACAACGGATATTAGTGCTACAACACCTTCAACAGAACCTACCACAATTGAAAAACCTATATCTGTGGGCAAATTAACAAACTTAAAGGCAACTAAGGTTACACTTAAATATGTTTCTGTAAAATGGAACAAAGCTGAAAATGCTACTAACTACAAAATTGAATACAGAAAAGCAGGAAAGAACTACAAATTTAAGACACTAAAAACTATCAAAGAAACAGGTGCTACTGTTCCAAAATTGTCAGCAAATACCATTTACTACATCAAGGTTACACCATTTGCAACTAAAGATAACAAAACTTATTATGGTAGTAATGCTATAATAAAAGTGGCAACTGCCACAACCTCAATCAATGGCTTAAAGGTAACTAACAACGGCAAAGCAATTTCTATTAAGTGGAACAGAAATAAAAATGCTACCGGTTACAAGGTGTATCGCCTGAACAGTAAGAAAAAGTATGTACAGGTTAAGACAATTAAGGGCAACAAAAAAACTGCTTTCAAAGACACTAAAGTAAAAAGCAGTAAAATTTACTACTACAAAGTAAAAGCATATCGTACATATAATGGCTACGGTACAGTTTTATCCGACTATTCAAAGCAAGTATTCAGCCCTTGTGGTTTGTATGCAACAACAGTTAAAACTAAAAGTTTTTCCGGCAAAATTACAGTAAGCTGGTCAAAAGTTTCCGGTGCAAGTGGTTACAAAGTATATCAATCAAAAAGTAAAAACAAAGGATATAAATGTGTTGCGAAAACAACAAAGAGAAGTTATACAACAAAGAAATTATCTAAAAACAAAACTTATTACTTTAAAGTCCAACCTTATAAAAGCTATAAGGGCAAAGAAATTAACCCTACTGTAAAGCCTAAAGTAAAATCACAGAAAGTGATAAGTAGTAGCTCAGGATCATCAAGCGGTCATGACCCAGCAACTAGGTGGGATTATGATAATTCTACCGGAAATAAGTCATATACCGATGGTAACGGAAATCATTGGGATAGCGAAGGTAATTCTTGGACAGATAAAGATCTAGGTGGATTCTTAGATTAATAATTCTTAAAATATATAAATTTAAAATGAATAAACATTGAGGGTTACACTGTAACCCTCTTTTCTATATAATGATGTTTTACGAAAATCAATTTTGTAATTTGTCTAATATTTTTTATTCAGCTTGTTTCCAATGTCCTTTGGCTTGTTAAGTTATTTTCTGCATAATAGTTGTCAGTTTAATAAATTTGTGGTTTAAATTTTGTCTGTGCGTTACGATTAATTAGTTTTGCAAATTAGGGTTTGTGGGTGTGAATTATAACAAAATTTTGACTTACAGTCGTAGGGGCGAACAGTGTGTCAAGAGTAACATGGTATACAGGAGCGCAAGGACATGGTATACAATTCGCATA
>CAKSNZ010000028.1 GCA_934476515.1 uncultured Ruminococcus sp.
GGAGTTTGTTTTTTATACTCATCGCTAAAGCTTTTTTGAACCCCCGATACAATCGGGGGTTTTCGTTATACAAAAAAAGCGACCCCATAATGAGGTCGCAAAATAATTTATAATCAGTCGCTTGTGTAAGGAAGAAGAGCGATCTGTCTTGCTCTCTTGATTGCTACTGTTAGTTCTCTCTGGTGAGCTGCACATGTGCCTGTAACTCTTCTAGGAAGAATCTTAGCTCTTTCAGACATATAACGACGAAGTCTTGCGATGTCTTTGTAGTCAATCTTTTCTACCTTATCTACGCAAAAGCCACAAACTTTTCTGCGTGACTTTCTGCCACGGTTTGGTCTATCTGCCATTGTAGTTAATCTCCTTTATAAAATTAGGTTTTAGTAAAATACTAATTAGAATGGTAAATCGTCATCAAGTGGCATTTCTTCAAAATCTGAAGAAGTACCGTTTGAATAAGATGCCGGTTGTTGCTGCTGAACAGGAGCTTGATTGTAAGACTGCTGAGGAGCTTGGTTATAGTTACCGTAACCATTGTTATTGTTATAACTGTTGTTGTTACCATAACCGTTATTGTTTTGTTCTCTTCTTTCGCCTGTAAATGAAACATTATCAGCAACTACTTCTGTTACATAACGGTTTGTGCCATCTTTTGCCTGGTAAGTTCTTGACTGAAGCTGACCTTCGATGGCTATCATTGAGCCTTTGCCGAAATAACGACAAACAAACTCAGCCTGTTGACGCCAACATACAATATTAATAAAGTCTGTCTGGCGCTGTTCGCCTTGCTTTACATAATTTCTATCTACTGCGATAGAAAATGATGTTACAGAAATACCACTTGCTGTTGTCTTTAATTCCAAATCCTGAGTAATTCTACCCATTAAAATAACTCTGTTTAACATAACTTACATCCTTTCACATTCAGCTTATAAAGCCTACTTCTTGATTATTCGATTAGTCTTCCTTCTTAATGATCATTGAGCGTAGAACGCCATCAGTAATCTTGTAGATTCTGTCTAGTTCTGCTGGGAACTCTGCATTTGATTCAAAGTTGATTAGAACATAGTAGCCTTCTGCTTCTTTGTTGATTAGGTATGCAAGCTTACGCTTACCCCATTCATCAACTTCCTGCAGTGTGGCATGCTTTTCAACAAGATCCTTAAACTTAGCGATTGTGCTCTGGATACCTTCTTCACCTAATTTCATAGAAAGTACCATAACTGTTTCGTACTTAGCTGTAATTTCTGCCATTTATCTGCACCTCCTTCTGGACATATTGGCGTGTATTTCCTACACGCAAGGATTGTGTAATAATTCACACACTAGATTATTATAACAAAATATTTCAAATTGTCAATAGAAAATATGAGATATTTTTTGTTATTCTGTAATTTCTCTGCTTTCTACTATTTTATTGAAAAGAGTTTCTATTCTATCAGTTTCGCCCTTTAAATATAAGAAACCGAATAGTGCCTCAAAACCTGTTGCACTGTGATAATCCCCTACTGTGCCATGCTTTGGTGTACATTTAGGAGAAGCGTTTCTCCCACGCTTATAAATAGAAAGCTCTTCCTCTGTTAAAATAGGCATTAGCATCTTTGCAAACTCAGCTTGGCTTTTGCAGTTTACAAACTTAACTTTCATTTTATTTAATTCACCGACATGTAGGTCGTGGTGGTTAACAAGGTACTTTCTAACCAATAAATCATAGACACCATCACCTACAAATGCTAATGTTAATGGTGAAATCAGCTTTGGGTTATTATTTTCTAAGTTCATATGCTACCTTATTCTACAAAGTCAAATTCAAGGTCATAAATAGAAACTGTATCACCTTCGCTAATACCGGCTTTTCTAAGTGCATCAATAACCCCACCATTTGTAAGAACTCTCTGAAAATAGTTCATACTTTCATAATCATCAAAGTTAACTGACTTCATAACCTGAAGTAGCCACTCACCTTCAACAAAGTAAACATCATCCTGAACTGTGATTTTAACCTCATGAGGATTGATTTCTTCTGCCGGAATAATTGGAGCAGGTTCTGCTTCAAATTCACGAATTGGAGGTAATTTGCTTAATGTTTCAAGGGTTTTGTTCATTAATGCATCTACACCGTAATGAATTTCTGCCATAATTGGGAAGAATGAATAACCTTGATCCTCTACAAACTTTCTAAAATCATCAATCTGTTCATCTGTTGCCATATCACATTTATTACCGGCAACAAGCATTTCTCTCTCTGCTAATTCCGGGTTGAATTTTCTAAGCTCATTGTTTATGGTGACAAAGTCTTCCTTAGGGTCTCTGCCCTCACTACCACTAACATCAACAATGTGAATTAACATTCTACATCTTTCTACATGACGAAGAAACTGATGACCAAGACCTGTGCCTTCCCATGCACCTTCAATAAGTCCCGGAATATCTGCCATAACAAATGAATTACCTTCACCCATTGATACAACACCAAGAACCGGTGTAATTGTTGTAAAGTGATAGTTAGCAATCTCAGGTTTTGCCTGACTTACTACAGAAACAAGTGTACTCTTGCCTACATTAGGGAAACCTACTAAACCTACATCAGCCAGTAACTTTAGTTCAAGTACAACATCATATTCTTCGCCCGGTAGACCCGGCTTTGCAAATCTTGGTACTTGGCGAGTTGGTGTGGCAAAATGAACATTACCCCAACCACCTTTACCACCTCTTGCGACTAAAACAGGTTCTTTACCTGATACATCGGCAAGAATTCTGCCTGTTTCAGCCTCTTTAACTACAGTACCGATTGGTACTCTAATAATTAGGTCAGGTGCTTTTTTACCGAATTTGCGACCACTTCTGCCGTTTTCACCTTTTTCGGCATTATACTTTCTTTTATATCTAAAGTCAGCCAGTGTGGAAATGTTACTGTCAGCTTGGAAGAGAATATCTCCACCTTTACCACCGTCACCACCATCAGGTCCACCGGCAGCAACATACTTTTCTCTGTGGAAAGAAACTGCACCATCACCACCGTCACCGGCTTTGATTTTAATTTTCGCTACATCTACAAACATATATTATTCCTTATTATCTTTAAATAATGGTTCTATATTTTTTACTTTTCTACTTATTTGATATTTCTTTTTGTTCATTTTTACTTTAAATGTTGTAATAAGAAGAATTCCACCAATAACAAAAAAGAATACCCCTGATACTATTTTGCCCCCAACAAAGAACAAAATACCTATTAAAAACAGAATAACAGATAAAACTATAATAACTCTCTTATAACCCTTAGTGTCGCCACTGTCACCAATAAGGTCGTTAACCATATTGACATTCTTAACAGTAGGGTTATTGTTCATTATCTTCTTATCGCCTTTGTTTACATCATAATTCATAAAAATGACTCCTTGGATAAAAGAAAAGGGTGGTAACTATATACCACCCAAATACATTAATTACTGTTCAACAGGATATACGCAAGCACGCTTTCTGTCCTTGCCTACTCTTTCAAAACGAACAACACCATCAATCTTAGCAAATAGTGTATCGTCAGAACCTCTGCCTACATTTTCACCTGGATGAATATGTGTGCCTCTCTGCTTTACTAGGATATTACCTGCAAGAACAAACTGACCGTCTGCTCTCTTAACACCTAGACGCTTTGATTCGCTATCTCTACCGTTCTTTGTAGAACCCATACCTTTTTTATGAGCAAATAACTGAATGTTAATCTTTAGCATGTTATACCTCCGAAATTTTTATCTTAATAAATTCATCATATTCTTCTTTAAGTCCTTGAATATGAAGTTGAAAGCCATCTAAAATTGCTTTAGCTTTCGGTGCATCTTCTTCCTCCAGCTTAACTTCCATATAACCATCCTTGACCTCAACACCAACTACTATACCAAGAATATCTGTAATAGTATTTACTGTCATATAAGCTGCTGAACTAATTGCAGCACAAAGAATGTCTGAACCTTCTTCGCCATATTCAGCATGATCTGTAATGGTAAAACCTGTAATTAAGCCATCGTGAAGTAAGAAATCAACTTTCGTCATTAGTTAATCTTTTCGATTGTAACCTTTGTATATGGCTGTCTATGACCCATTTTTCTCTTTTCGCCCTTCTTTGGCTTATAAGTGAAAACTGTGATCTTCTTGCCCTTGCCGTTCTTTAGAACCTTTGCTGAAACTGTCTTGCCTTCAGCAAAATCAAGAGTACCATCTTCGTTACCTACTGCAACTACCGGGATTTCTACTGTTTCGTTTTCTTCAGCTGTAAGCTTTTCGATGAAGATTTCCTGACCTTCAGTAACCTTATACTGCTTACCACCTGTTTTGATAATAGCGTACATAATTAAGTACCATTCCTTTATTTAGACTCGCTACCGTTAGGTGAAACCTAAGTTTACTTATAACCCACAATATGCGGTTTCTATACTATATCACAAAGTATAGCATTTGTCAATGTATATTTGAAAATATCTTGAAATATTCTTGAATTATAGGTTATTTTGGATTTTACAAGCCTTTAGTGTATTTTTCATTAACACTGCAATAGTCATAGGACCTACACCACCCGGTACAGGAGTGATTGCAGAACACTTTTCCTTTACATTTTCAAAGTCAACATCACCACAAAGTTTGCCGTTTTCATCTCTGTCCATACCAACATCAATTACAACTGCACCTTCTTTAACCATATCGGCAGTAACAAACTTTGGTTTACCGATAGCAGCAACAAGAATATCAGCTCTCTTAGTAACTTCTTTTAGGTTCTTTGTACGGCTATGAGTGATTGTAACTGTACCGTTTTCGTGAAGTAGTAGCATTGCCATAGGCTTACCTACAATATTACTTCTGCCGATAACTACACATTCCTTACCTTCTACCGGAATATTGTAGCTATGTAGCATTTCCATAACACCGGCAGGTGTACATGGTAGAAAGTCATAGTCGCCAATCATAATCTTACCAACATTTGATGCATGGAAAGCATCAACATCTTTTAGTGGTGAAATTGCTTCAATAACAGCCTTTTCATCAAGACCCTTTGGTAAAGGTAACTGACAAAGAATACCGTTAATTTCTTTATCTTCGTTAAGTTCTTTTACTAATGAAAGTAGTTCTTCCTGAGTAGTTGTTGCAGGTAGTGCAAATTCTTTTGACAAGAAACCTACCTTTTCACAAGCCTTTTTCTTGTTGTTTACATAAACTCTTGATGCAGGGTCATCACCGACAATGATAACTGCAAGACCGGGTTTAATGCCTTTTTTAACTAGTTCTTCTGTTTCAATTCTTACTTGTTCCTTTACTTGGGCAGAAACTTTCTTACCGTCAATTATTATCGCCATTTTTTACATTCCTCTTTTTTCTAAATATTATTAACAGAACAATGCCTGTTACAAAAATACAAGCTGAAAGTATCTGACTTACTCTTGGAGTATATCCAAAAATTGAGAAGGTCATATAAAGACTGTCTGTACGAAGTCCCTCTACAATCATTCTTTCAAATCCATACCATACCATATAGCATAAGAAGATTTGACCTTTAAAGTGATACCACTTTTTACTTAAAATATGGAGTACAAGTACACCTAATAAGCACCATATTGACTCATACAAAAAACAAGGATGAACACCAACATTGCCTGTGTTTTCACTTACCATTCTCCATGGTAAATCCGTTTGTGAACCAAAGGCCTCTTGGTTAAAGAAATTACCCCATCTGCCGATACCTTGACCGATTAAGAAACCGATTGAGGCAATATCAAGTACAGGTAACAGTTCTTGCTTTTGAAGTTTACAAGTAATGCCACCACCTAAGATAGCACCGATAAGACCACCATAGATAGCAAGTCCTCCCTTATTTATATAGAAAATATTCATAAGGTTGTTTTTGTAATCGTCCCAACTAAACAGTACATAGTAAAGTCTTGCACCGATTATAGCACAAATGATACCTACAATAACTGTATTTAATAATTTATTTTTATCAATCTTAAAATATTCAGCTCTTACAAATGCATAGATACAAGCCAAAACAAGACCTGATGCAATAATAATGCCATACCAATAGACACTTAAACTGCCTATGCTAAAAGCCTCTCTGTTAATATTAAACTCTAATCCTAAACCCGGAAAGGTTACTTCCATAGCTACCTCCTACTTTACTACTGACAAAGCAGAATTGTTGTAGTCAAGAATTTCGTTAAACTTACTTTCTACATCACTAAACTGTAAATTATAAATTTCATCAACATAAGAGAAAAATTCTCTGTTTGTAAAGTGGCTTTCCATTAAACCGTTACCAATAGAATTTACTGAATTTAGTGAAGAAATTGCATCACCATAAACTGCCTTTTTAGAGATTTCATAATCTTCCTTAGAAAGGCCCTTTTCTCTTAACTCTTTAATATAATCAATGATAGTGTCATAAACTTCCTTAGGCTTTTGACTTTCACCGTCAAGAAGTACACAGGAACAACCCTCAGTTTCAAAATATTCATAACTAAAGGACTGATTTATAAGACCTTTGTCAAGCATATCTCTATAGATTTTACTTGTTGAACTAAATAGCATTGCAAGTAGCACATCAACTGAAGCCATATCCTTGCTAGCAGAAAGACCTGTGTATTTATTCTTGAAACCGATATTAAACAGTGGTACTGCAACAGGTAGGTTACATTCTACATAGTCCTTAACCACTTCATATGGTTCATCTTCAAAATAATTTTGAATTGTAACATCTTCAGCAGGTTTTAGAAGTCTGTCGGCTACTTCAAGAACTTCATCTAACTTTGCTTTACCACAAACACAAAGTGCCATATTGTTTAGGTTATAGAAAGTGTTGTAGCATTTGTACAAAAGTTCAGGTGTGATTTTGGCAATACTTTCAACTGTACCTGCAATATCAATCTTTACAGGATGATTATGGTACATAATTTCAAGCAAATTGAACATTACTCTCCATTCAGGAGAATCATCATACATTTTGATTTCTTGACCGATAATACCTTGTTCCTTTGCTACTGTTTCTTCAGTAAAATAAGGTCTTTGTACAAAATCCAAAAGAATTTCCAGACTTTCCTTAAAATTATCTGTTGTTGAGAAAAGGTAGCAAGTTTTATCAAAACTTGTAAATGCATTAGCGTTTGCACCTGTCTTTGCATATTTTGCAAAGGCATCTCCATCTTCACATTCAAATAGTTTATGTTCAAGATAATGAGCAATACCATCAGGTACTGTCATTTTCTCTCCACCATTTGAGCTGAAAGTTGTGTTGATTGAGCCATATCTTGTACCAAAAACTGCATAGGTACTGTTGTAGCCCTCTTTTTCATATACATAAATGTTAAGGCCAGATTTATGCTTAACCTTATAATACTTGTCCCCTGTCAGTTGGGATTTTATTTCTTGTACACTCATTCTTTACTCTCCAATGTATAAACTGTATCTAGTTTTAGTTTCTTAGCCATTTCAATAATTTCCTCTCTTGTAACAGAATTTACTTCCTTACAAGCATCTTCAACAGAAGAAATTTTGTTGGAAAGAACTTGAGAAAAATACCATGTTTCCAGACCAAATTCATTGTCGGCAATAGTAATAAAGCTGTTACACATTGATAACTTTGTAGCATTAATTTCAAAATCGGTAAAGTTACCCTTTGCTAGGTCATCAAGTTCCTTTAGGATAGCATTCTTAGCTTCCTCGATATTTTTCTTTTCTACACCTGACTCAATAAACATAAGACCTTTGTTCTTAATAAATCTTGATGAACAGTAGTAACATAGGCTAAGCTTTTCACGAACATTGTTAAATAGCTTACTGTGAGCAGTACCACCTAACATTGCAACTGCAAGACGCATTGGCATTGTGTTGTCCTTGTTATCGGAAATATCTGTACGGAAAGCAAGAATCATTTTGCTTTGAGAAAGTTCCATTTCTTCCTTTACAGTCTTAACTTCTGTAACTTCACCTGAAACAATGTTGTTAATTTCACATTCTGTACGGTCATACTTGCTAAACTGAGCTTTTAGTTCATCAATAACTGCATCAGATGAACTGTCTCCTACATAGAAAATTTCTACTCTGGAATTATTTAGCAATGACAACCAACCGTTATATAGGTCTTCGCCTGTTACCTTGTCAATATCTTCCTTTGTACCGAATCTTGATAGGCTATAAGGTTCATCCTTACAGATAATCTTAACTGCTTGATTAATAGAATATGTTCTCTTGTCGTTAAATTCAGAGTCGATAACTTCCTTTAGCTGACGCTTTTCTTGAGTAATTTCTTCTTCACAGAAAGATTTGCCATCTAACTTAGGATTGAAAATAATATTGCAAAGTAAATCTGTCATATTCTTTGAAATATTATCTCCGTCAAAGGCATATTTATCATCAATGCCACTAATGGAGAAAGTTACAATCTGATTATCACCGGTTTTACGAACAAAACCACCTAAATGAGCACCATATAGGTCGGAAAGTTTCTTAGAAAGTAAAGTAAAATCCGGATACTTACTAGTTGTACGAGTCATAACACCTGAAAGTAAAGCATTGACTGATGCAGTTTCTTCCTTTAGTGGAACAATAAATGACACACTAATCTTTGATGTTTTGAAACGATTGTCCTTTATTGAATTGAAATAGACACCCTTAGCTATTTCTAATCTATTTATGGAATCCATATAATTCCTCCTAATACACATTATCAAGATTATTATACCATAGTGATAGGAATTATAAAAGTATTTTGGAAAAATATATTTTAGGTTGACATATGTAATATGTAATGCTATAATTACTGTTACTAAAAGATAATATGCGAGTGTGCTGGAATAGGCAGACAGGCACGTTTGAGGGGCGTGTGTCTTTGACGTACGGGTTCAAGTCCCGTTACTCGCACCATAGAAAAAGAGAAGTACAACCGTACTTCTCTTTTTCTATTATTCAAACAAGCAAAGCGATAACGGGACTTGAGGTGTGACGAGAACGACTGCTGCCGGTGGCAGATGAAAGGAGTTCGAGGAAGAGCTACAACAGGGAGTTTGAGGAAGTGCATTTATGCACAACGATAAACGACCATGTTGTACTTGGAGTTAAGAAAACAGTCCAGTGGACTGTTTTTAGGGAGGGCGTTGATGCCTCTTTCCTAACGCATTTGTGCTTAATAAGCGAAGTAGGTACTTTCGCCAGTGCAAACACCGTTACTCGCACCATAAATGAAATTTAAAACTCCATTCTTTACAGCTCCTTTTAAATATTAACCGTATAATTACCAATCTTTACTGAAAGTATATTCTTTGTTTAGAAGATAATCATACTTTTTATTATTAATTTTTGTAAACTTAACTTTTGCCTTGTTTGCATCTGTTTCTGAATTATATTCATATGTACCCTCAGCAATATCCTTATATTGAGTATCGGTTGTATCATTATCCGAAGTATCAACTTCCTTTTTTAGCAAGAATTTATTGTTATCTTTAGGAACATAGCAAAATTCTTCACCATAAATTTTCGTTGTATTATATGTATCTGTCATTGTAGGGAAAGTATCGGAATCTACATCAAGGCTGATAGCATCATTACTGCTTACCCATCTGGAGGAAACATCATCACCGTTACCACAAGTGGTATCAGCTTGATATTTCTCAATTAAAACAGCACCTAGGTAGGTCATTGAGAATAGTATAGCTACACATAAAATTCCACAAAATACAAAACGAAAAACTTTCTTATTTTTACTCATAAAATCACCTTCCTACTAATAATACTTTTCAAAAAGGAAAAGTGTTGCAAACTTTCAAAATATTTCTTTACTGAAATATTACAGTGATTATACTCCTAAGAAAAGAAAAATAATATGGGTAAAATGTACAAATTTTCTCATTATTTTTTAGCATACAAAAGGTAAAAGACCCTGACTAAAAAGTCAGAGCCTTTTGGGAGAAAATTGAGATTTGGTTATATCGAAATTTTAGGAATTATATAACTAAAACATTTACACTATTTGTGTAAACTGACTTATCGGCAAAGGTGATTTTGAAAGTAAGCTTTGTTACACCTTTCTTCTTACCTGTTACAACACCTGACTTGCTGACAGTAGCAACCTTTGTATTCTTAATAGTATAAGTAACCTTGTAGTTCTTAGGAGCAACATAAACACCACAATTTTTGCTTGTTAGTTTTTCCTTAATTACTCTATTTGTAAAGTTATACTTTTCTTTAACAGATAAATCTTCAATGTCTCCTACATAAAAGTTATCATAACCACTAGTTACATTATTTATCTTTACTGCTGTAGCAGTTTTAATATTGACATTCTTTACTGTTGCAGTAAAGTTACCTACCTTAGTAGCCTTGTTATTGCCAACCTTTTGATAAAGAGTGTATGTAGAAGTACCTACACCAACAGTATAAATTTCATTATTAGCCATTTTTAGGATTGACTTGCCATTAGTTTTGATAGAATACTTAGCACCTTTCTTTGGGAAAGAAATCATAGTTCTTACCTTTTTATATGACTGATACTTAGTATAATACTCACTATTGTTGAATGATACATACTTATTGTATGAAAGGTTAAGTTTCTTTGAATTTGATTTTAGAACTGTCTTAAAGTCACCAACAATAATCTTTACCTTGCCAATACACTTGCCTTCATCATATACATTAGCAATATAAGTACCCTTTTTAGCAGCATAGTAAATTGTATCACCATACTTATCTTTCTTTGACTTGATAACGGAATTAGGCTTAATCTTAATAATCGGACCACCTTCATCACCAATCCAAGTACCGATTGTACTGCCTACATTGTATCTACGGGTTTGTAGATACTGACTTTTTGATGAAGTAGATTTTACTTCTTTTTCTTCTGCAAAACATGATGTTGTGCAGATACTTGCTGACACTAGGCAAAGGATTGCCATTAAAATTGAGATTATCTTTTTCATAATAATATTCCCTTCCAAATAAAATTTGTTTGACATAATCATTATCAAACATATAATAATAATTAGAAAGTGTTTATAAAGAATTCTTTTATAATTTAACTGCTTTCATATATAACACTTTTCAAAAGTCAAAAAGGTTACATAAATTTATAAAAATTTTTAAAAAATTTTTTCTGAGGTGATTTTATGATAATAACATATGATGTTGCAAAAAGGATAAAGGACATAGTTTCTAATGATTATGACCTTTATTTACATTTTCACGACAGTTGTGGTGGTCAATATTTTAATTTTGATGAAAAGCCAAGTGATGAGGTTTATACAGCTATTAAAAAGTTCTTTAGTAAAATTGATAAAAAGATAGTTGTAAAAATCAGTGATGACAAAATGAGCTTTTACCTACAATAATTATAAGAAAAACCGACCTTAGTTATAAGTAAACTTAGGTCGGTTACTTTTATCTTCTGTTACAATTAGGATTTATAACACCACAAGCTATTTTTTCACCGGAATTACCTGATGGTTGGGCAGCAAAGTCATCAGGATGAAGATGTATTATTACCGTTCTGCCTATCACTTCATTTACAGTAAACCTATCTGTCATAAACATAGAAAAAGCCTTCCCATCAGTACCCATTAATGGTGGCATATCTCCTGCATGGTATGGATGCTTACAATTATTTGGGTTGTAGTGAGTACCTGCATTTTTAAATGAATCGGTTTTGTCACCTGTACATTCTTTTCCACTATGAATATGAAATGCAAATATAGGACTTTCACAAGGTTTATCGCATTTTGGCAATCCACTAACCTCTGCCCTAACAATTACATAATCCCTAAGCTGATAAAACATTACTCTACCCTTAATATCACTATAACTTTCGCTACCATAAACACAAGCTACTGCATTGGGTGAATGGTTTAGCACATAACAAAGACCGTTAAAATTTCTCACAGCATACCTCCTATTAAGTATATTATGCTATGGAAACAATTAAAGAACTTCCTACAAAAGAAAAGAACACTGCAAGAAAATTGCAGTGTTCTTTTATGAAAGGGATTTAATGTGAAAACCAAAAATAGTTTTTATCTTTTTAAATATTTAAAAATTACTTTCTTACTAATACGCTAGAAAGTCCTGTGTTTTCATCAGAATAGCTGATTGTATCATCATCGGCATTGTAATCAAAATTAGAAGTTGTATCGCTGATTGTACAAGAAACAGTTGAACCGTCAAATTCATATGTACCTTCTACACCTACACCACCAACAGCACCAACTAATGTGCCGTCTTCACTAAATGTATATGTAACATCAACGCCTGAAGAATCTACACCCTTGTCTGCACAATATTCTTCTAATGTCTGAGAATTACCATCTGCATCAACAATTTGATCAAGTACCCATTCACCTGTAATATCAGCTACCTGTGTATCATCATCACTATTTTCATCATTATTTTCTGAATCATCAGAACTCTTATCTGCTGTATCTGATGCACTTGATTCTGCCTTTGAACTAGACTTATCATCACTACCACAACCGTACATTGCAAATGAACCTACCAGACAAAGAGCCAGTAACAGAACTAATCCTTTAATACTAATATTCTTTTTCATAAAGCGTTACCTCTTACTATTAGTTAGCAGTTGTATTATAATTTGTATCTTCTACAACCCAATTATTTCCGTTCTTATCCTGAAAAGTACCCATACAAACTTTAATAAAATCAACTAACCAGCCGATACCGAATACTCCACCGGTAATTAGCCAGATAACACCTGTACCGATTTTGCCTGTCATAAATCTGTGTACTCCAAGACCACCTAAGAAAAATGTAAGTAAAATTGCTGCTGTTTTTGACATAACGTTTGCCTCCTTTAATTTTTATGATTTTATTATACATAGCAACCATATATAAGTCAACATAATGGCATAATCATCAAATTTTTGGCACAAACGCAATTTTAGGACTACAAAAAAGTATTTTTTTATGATACAATTAACTTATAAACTTACTATATGTAATAATAATGAGGGTAATAATGAAGATAGCTATAATAGATGATGAGAAATATCAATTTGATATTCTTAAAAATACTTGTACAGAATACGGCAATAATAACAATATAAAAATGAAGATTGATTACTATGAAGATGGCAATATATTTCTTAACCATCTTGACGAAAATTATCATATCTGTTTCATTGATATTTATATGTCTGCAATTAATGGTATTGACTTAGCAAAAAAGCTAAGAGAAATAAACAAAGATATTGTTATTGTGTTTGTTACAACAAGTAGTGACTTTATGGCAGAGGCTTTTTCTGTACATGCTTTTCACTACATTACAAAGCCATATGAAAAAGAAAAAATTTTTCAGGTATTAACTGACAGTATAGCCATACTTCCTGATGTTTCACACTATATCGAAGTGATGTGTGATAAGAAAAGAATTAGAATAAAGATTAAAAATCTTGTATCTTGTGAGTCTGACGGTCATTATTTGTTGCTAACTACAAGTGACAATAAACAACTTAGAGTGCGTATGACTCAAAGTAAATTTATTGATGATACTAAGAATTACAATGAATTAATCCAAATTAACAGAGGTATTATAATCAATATTGATTATTTAGATAAAATAGATAATTCAAACTGTCACTTAACAAATGGAGATATATTTCCTATTAAAGTCAGAGAAAAGAAAAATATTGAAAATAGAATTAACAACTATATTTTCAACAAACTAAGAAAAACATCAAATATATAGGAGGTAAAGCTTTGACTATTGACTCTTTTTTGCGAGGGGCTTTGTACTATATAATTTTACTGCCCTCATCTATAATGTGCTACTTACCAATGAGGAACAAACTGAGATTTTCTGTAAAGGAAACAGGAATGATAATTCTTTTAGGGAATTTTATAATAATTTCTCTTTGCTCAATAATCACTAACCTATTTAATATACAAAATCTAAACATTGTGTTGTTACCGGCACTTGTTGTTTGTTATATTATATTTCACAATACAACAACAGCCGGTTTATCTAAGAAAATATTTGTTGTCACCAGTATATGTTGTTTGTGTTCATTTGCAAGTTTCTTTGCTTATATGTGTGACTGTGTATTAAATCCTACTCTTTCCCCTGAATACAACACAATAGAATATGATTTGTTTCAGCTGGGATTTACCTTCTTATTTGGATTGATGTTACTATATTTTATGTCTAATCAATATTCATGGATGATTGACAACATTGACATTCCAAAAGTATGGAATACTGCAATTATATTTCCTATTCTATTGACTGCATTAACTATATATTCAGTTCCTAAATATTACAAAACTATGCATGTAGGTAGGGTATTTCCTATTGCAATTGCTATGTTTATTGTAGCATTTATATTGTACATAGCAATATTGTGGCTATTCTACACCATCAGTAAAAATATTACGGAAACAAACAAGATTGAAGAAAAAAATCATATTCTTGAAATTCATAATAGCCAATACAAAAATCTTCAGCACTATATGGAAGAAACTTCGAAGCTAAGACACGACTTTAAACATTCAGTTCATATGATGAATATATTGGCAATGGAAGGCAACATTGATGAAATCAAAAAGCACCTTAGTACTTATGAAGAAAAGCTAAATATTCAGGCCCCTAAAAAGTATTGTTTCCAAAGCTCTATAAATGCTTTGCTAAATTACTACAACAGTGTTGCAGACAAAGAAAATATACAAACTAACTGGAAGATAAATATACCTGAAGATATTTTAATATCAGAATTTGATTTATGTAATCTACTGGGTAATATTTGTGACAATGCAATTAGAGGCAGTAATTCTGAAGAAAAAGAAAAATACTTTAACCTAAAAGTAGATTTTTTAAACAACAGATTGTACATCGTTTCCAGCAACAATTTTGACGGTTATATTGAAAAAGAAAATAACAAATATATATCCACTAAAAAAGTAAAAAGTGGTGTTGGAATTTTTTCAATGGAAAGTGTAGCAGAAAAATATAATGGCATTGCTAAGATTATCAATAATGATAATAAATTTATGGTAAATATAATGCTAAACAACATTAAAAATAAAGAATAAAAAATGAGGATACTTGAAACCAAGTATCCTCTACTTTTTTATTAAGCTATGTGAACATAAATGTTCTTGATTATTGCATACAAGATTAATGCACCTATCATAATATACATAGAAATATTCTCTAGTTTATTAAAATCCTTTTTGTTACCATAAACCACATAATGATATTTGTGATAAACATAATCACCAAGCATTATTGGCAAAATAACTGTAATTACCGGATTAGTGAAAAATGCAGTTTTAAAATCAAGTCGCAAATAAGAAAGAAGAACCCTAGAAATACCACAACCGGGACAATCAAAACCTGTTGCAAATTTAATTGGACAAGGAATTTTAAACCCTGTGGTATATATTAACACTACATAGATACCACCAAAAAGCAGTAGCATAAATATAGGCTTTAGAGTTTTATATAATCTTTCTTTCATAAAAATTACATCTGTCCGTTGTTATTTGGATTGTTATAATTTGTATTAGTATTATCCTGGCTATTATAGTTAGCACCGTTATAACCTGTGTTATTCTGATGAACATTGTTGTAACCTTGGCCGTTCTGGTTTGTGTAACCATTATTATAACCATTGTTACCGTTAAAGTTATCGTAATCAGAAATTTTATTTAGAGAATCCTGCATTAATGCAATAGCGATAATACTTAGACCTAAAATATCAAGAACTAAATAAAGAATATTAGAATTTGATGATGGAATACCACGCATATTCTTTGCGTTATCTAGCTTTTCTCCTTGTTTATAAGCCCAATAAATACCGTAAATACCACAAGTAATAATTGATAGTAGTACAACAATACCACCGGATGTACCGTTAGGATCATTTACAGCTTTATTTGTGTCATCAGTAATAACTACCATCCAGTAGATACCGTAGATACCACAGGTAATAATTGTAAATAAAATTGCTAATCCTATACTTCTCTTAGTTATCATAACATAACCCTCCTATTTCTTATTGGTTATATATTACCATAGTACAAATACATAGTCAACGAGTAAACATTAATATTGTAACATATCACAAGTTTACATACTGTTTTATGTTAATGTTTACTATTTATATTCCGAAATTATTCCATAACCTTTTTAAGTTCTTGAATAATTCTCAGAGAGTTATTTCTATCAAAATAAGTAAAGCTATTGTCCCTCATTAATTTATATTCATAAGGAAGTCTAAAATTACTCTTTGCCATTTTATTTATATCATTACATAAATCTATAGCACTGATACTTCTGTCACCCATTAAGTCTTTATCCATATTAATATATGTGCCTACTGAGTTAATGAACTTTTCATAGTCGAACTGATAGAAAAGAACCGGCTTACACATATAAAGCATATCGTAACAAACAGAACTGTAGTCAGTAATAAGTAGCTTACTTTTCATTAGAATTTCATTTAAAGGTTTTTCTCCAATAACAGAAATATGAATTCTCTTGTTATCAATCTTATCACTTGTAAAGTAATCTTTATATTTACTGCTGATACAGAAATTTAGTTCAAGGTCATTATTGGCTAAAACTGTTTTTAATTCTGCTGAATTTAGCAGTTCAATATATTTATTATAAAAATCACTGTCTAGGAACTTTTCACTAGGTACATCATCAAGCCAATTTCTTGTTGTTGGTACTAAGGCAATTTCGTTAGAACCATTTGACTTATCTTTTAATGCATCCCATCTTGCTAAACCGGTAATAGGAGTTTGTTCCTTTGAATAGCCAAACCACTTGTTTACAATATCTCTTTCTTTTCTTGAAGAAACAACAAATACATCAGCATCTCCTGCTTTACCTTTACCGTAGAATTTATCAATTCTTTTTAGTGAAGTAACACCATGTTGCAAGAAAATATGTTTCTTAAATCTTATTCTCTCGGCAATTACCGAATTATTTGGTCGCCAAATATAGCAATCATTCTTAGAATGAGTATATACTAAATTCTTTGCACCTAACAGATAAATCATATGCTTAAATGACATAAAATTAAGGACATTCTTACTGTAAGGTTCAACATTTTTATAGTCCGGTGATGATGGGTCAATAACATAACAAATTTTAGACTTTAGTCTTTTGCCCACTCTATGGTCCATACAATGCTTAAAGAAATAGTACCCGTTATCTTGAGCAGTCTGTGACTTTCTCTCATACACTAAGGTAATATTTTTGTGACTATAATACCACTTTAGAACCTTGTGACAACACACTGCTAAAATTTCTTTCATCTTAAATTTTCTAGAGTCACAATGGCTAATTTGTCTAATCATAAAGGCAAGTGTATCTCTTGTAGTAAAGTAAGGAAACAGAATATCAGTATCTTCTTTATTAGAAAATCTGTAGAAATTTTCACTCATAGACTTATGATACAGATAGTCATACATCTGTCTTTTATCAACATACACGTTGGCAAAATAAGCTGTTCTGCCATCGTTAAACACTGCATAAACATCCCATACAGACTTTTGTAACTCAATCTTAGATAAATCAAATCTACCTCTAAGGTGGGTATTATCCCCACTTGGAATAAGCTCTGCACTGGTGTAGTAAATTCTTCTGTCTTCACTGTCTTTAAATCTATATGACAAAGCATAACCGGTAAAATGCTCTTTGTTATTTGTAATATCAGTTACAATATAAAGATACTTATCCTTAAAATATACCTTTTGATAAGAAACAGTAACCTTGTCTTTAAACAGAGAAAGTCTGTCCTTTACTCTAACATAAAAGGTACCATTGCTACCGTACATAGGTTCAATAACTGCAATAGTATCCTTTATAGTTAATGTTTCTACCTCTTGAAGATACTTTTTAGTATTGTCATCTTCTTTATAATCAGGAGCAGAAACTTTTCCACAATACATATAACCGTTATAGGAAAATGCTACACAAATTGAATATGTACGAGAAGTAATATCCTCCATAGCCTCTTTAAAGGCTGAAAAGTCAACTATAAATTCATTTTTCTTAGGGTTAAATTCTGTTATATCAAGAATAATTTTTTCTTTAATTGATGTACAGTGGGCAAACACACTTAAATCTCTGACACCACTAATATCTGTATATAAAGAAATATGATATTGTCCCAGCTGGTCAACAGACTGTGCACCATAAAATACTCTGGTAGCTACAAAGTTTGGTGAGAATAAAATTCTCTTTGCATTATTTTCAGGAGTAATCTCAACACCATTGTAAGGCAAAATAGTAGAGAACTGTAGTTTATAGTTTTCTGTTGCTGTAAAGGTTATTTCATCAATTAATGTTCTATGCTGAAGTTTATCTGTTGCAGAAAGGCTAAGAATATTGTCATAATTCTCTTTATCCTTAATCTGTACAGTAGAATAATATCTTTCACCGTCAATATCGTAATAGGTATAAAGATTGAACACATCAGGCTTTATACCCTGAAAATATGTTCTTGGCAATCTACATTCAAGCACATATCTATCTCCCATATCACGAACTAAATATGGCTTAAAATCATAAATAGTATTTACCTTTGGCAACGCTGACTTAAAGCTAACGCCAAAATTAGTATAGTTAGATATTTTTTCTACAGTTACATCAAAGCAAAAGTCATCTTGAAATATCTTAAAATTATCTACAGTATTGCTAACAATATAATCTACTCTGCTTGATTTATTAATTAGAATAAATCCAAAATAACCTGATGTAGTTATATTTGTAATTAGGTTTACTTCTTCACCTCTATATTTTGAAGAAGAAATTGAACTGTAATATAAAAGTCTTTTATCCTTAGTTAATCTATATTCATCTTTGATACTCTTTGAATACAATCTACAAAAAGTAAGCTGTCCGTTACCCTGAAACACAAGATAAAGTTTAAATCTCAGTGGAACATAGTCAATCTGTAAATAATCAAATCCATCAAAGTCAATAGTACAAAGGTCACTGTTTATTCTAGTATCCTTATACCATAAATATTTATTATGAGAGTCAAGAAGTGCAAAAGCAACAGCATCTTTATAGTTAACATCTTGATAAGGAAATCTAATAGTAACTTTGTTTTCTCCCTCGCCAATTAACTCTGCTTTTATGCGATCTTGTATTATTATTTCTTTATCAGAAAAATCATCCAGCAAACCAAAATATTTCACAGCTTTCGCCTCCTATCCTAAAAATTATAGCATAAAAAAATAATGAAATATAGTGGATAAATTAGTTTTTTGTAATTTTATACATTCTACATAAATAGGTAGATTATTTACAATATCTTTTTATACAATATCAAATTTTCAGATTAAATTATATTTTTGCAAAATAAAAGCACCTAAAAAGGTGCTTAAACTTTATCATTATTTCTAAAGATTTTCATTTTCTTAATTTCAGAAACAATTCTGGCAGAATTATTTTTGTCTGTATAGGCAAATATTCTTTCTCTCTTCTCATCAAATTCCTTAGGTTGCTTAAAATTATTTTTAATTGCATTTTGGAAATCATCAAGAAGTTTATCAAGTGTTGTACTGCGATATCCAAACAAATCTTTCTCCATATTTAAATATGAACCATGAATTTTATTATATAAATCATAGTCAAACTGATAGAATAAAATAGGTTTATTCATATAATAAACATCCCAACATACTGAGCTATAGTCAGTAATCAGAAGTTTACACCTCATTAAAAGTTCATTTAACGGTTCTTCTCCATAAGTGATAAGGTTTATTCTGTTGCAGGTAACATTGAAGTTCCTTGTATATTCCTTAAACTTAGGATGAATATGGAAATTTAAAATCAAGTCATTTTCTTCTAACATATTACTGAGTTTTTCACTTTGTAAAAATCCGGAATAATTTTTATAGTAGTCACTCTGTAAAAATGTACTGTTCTCGGTTTCATCAAGCCAACCTCGCCAAGTTGGCATAACCAGAATTTCTCTGTAACCTTCTGACTTATCCTCAAGAGCATCCCATCTTGCAAGACCTGTTAAACAAACTTCAGAATCTTTATATTCAAAATTATTAATAACTATTGATTTTTCTTGTGGTGTTGAAACAACAAATCTATTGACAGGTTGAGTACCGTTTTTACCAAAGAAAAAGTCAACCTTCTTTAGTGCAATAACACCATGTTGCAAGAAAAACAATTTCTTTTTCTTAATAAATCTTGAAAAGAATGAACCGTTTGGTCGCCATACATAGCTATGGGACTTTGACTCAGAAGAAACAAGTAATCTTGCACTTAAAAGATAAATCATATGGTCAAGGGATAGAAAGTCAAGCACATGACTGTCATACTTTTTAACTCTTTCATAGTCAGGACTTGTTTTGTCAATAACATAAAAAATCTTGCAATTAAGCAATTCTTCTACATTGTTTTCCATACAATGCTTAAAGAAGTAGTAACCGTTGTCCTGTGCTGAGTAACAATATTTCTCATAAATCAAAATAATCTTTTGACTTAAAAGCTCTTGTTTATTATTTCTAAAATATTCTAACGCCTTAAACTCTTGACTTCTAAACTCCTTAGAATCAACCTTTGACTTTTCTCTCATCATAAAGGCTACTGTGTTTATTGTAGTATAATAAGGAAAAATCACATCATAGCCGGTTTCTGTTTTGATTGTACAGTCAACCTGATTTTCTATTCTTTTCTTACCGTAAAGCAGTCTTTTGATTTGCTTATTTGTAATGGAAATATTAGCACCGTATTTTCTGCCATCTTCTTCAAATACAGCGTATAAGTCCCAGATAACTCTCCTTAGTTTCAGCTTTGACATATCAATACTTCCGTAAAGAAATGTTTTTTCATCTTCAGTTTTTACTGAGCCATCAAAATAATAAGCCTGTCTATCATCACTTTTCTTGTATCTGTATGTAAATACAAAGCCTACAAATTTACGGTGATTATTTTTTCTCAATCTTACCTTAACATTCATAATATTGTCTTGAAAATTTATGCTTTTGTACTTAACAGATACAAGGTCCTTTTTGGAAAGCAACTCCTCCCTAACTCTAATGTACATATATCCATTAGAAAAGTACATTGGTGACAACAGCACATTAACATCACCAACAGTAAATACAGCTACTTCCTTAAAAAGTCTGTCCTCAAGTTTTAGAATTTCCGAATTAATGGGTTCTTCTAAAAAACTCTTATTTCTTAGATTAGCTGAACACACATTGCCATCTTTTTCATATGCAACACACACCATAAATGACCTTGCAGTAAAATCTTTACAGTTTTCTTCTAAACCGGAAACATCAACTACTAAGTCACCTTTTCTTTTATTCCAAGAAACTACATCTACAATTACCTTTTCATTAGTCTTAGAACAGTAACAATAAACCTCTATATCGTCAACACTACTCATATCATTATCAATATGAATTGTATATTTTCCATTATCAGATACATTTTGTGTTCCGTATAATGTATCTGTAACAGCTAAATCATCAGAAAGAATAGCATCTTTAATTTTACTTTTAAAAAGCCTACAGAAATTCATACCCGTACCCTCCTGTATCTTTTAATTCTAACATAAAATATTAAATTACTTCAATACATAAAAGGAGAAAATATAACTTAATCAAACTGACTTTGATATAGTTCTTTGTAGAAACCCTTTTGCTCCATAAGTGACTTATGAGTACCACTTTCAATTACCTTACCGTCTTTCATAACAAGAATAAGGTCACTTTCCACAATAGTCTTTAGTCTGTGAGCAACAACAAAACTTGTTCTGTCCTTCATCAGTTTCATAAAGGACCTTGTAATTCTCTGTTCTGTTAATAAGTCGATTGATGAAGTAGCTTCATCAAGAATCAGAATTGGTGGTGGGTTAAGCATTAGTCTTGTTATACAGATTAACTGCTTTTGACCTGTTGACAATGAACCACCGTCTTCACCGATAAATGTATCATAACCGTTGTGAAGTTTCTTTATAAATGAATGTGCATGGCTTTTCTTTGCTGCTTCAATAACCTGTTCATCAGTTACATTTTCATTGCCGAAAACAATGTTTTCTTTAATTGTACCACTTTTTAGCCAGGTATCCTGTAGTACCATACCAATATTTTGTCTTAATGACTTTCTGCTAACTGTGTTAATATCAACACCGTCAACCTTAATTGAACCACTGTCAATATCGTAGAAATGCATTAATAAGTTGATTAAAGTTGTTTTACCACAACCTGTAGGGCCTACTACTGCAAGTCGCTGACCACTCTTTAGTTCAAAGGATAGGTTCTTAATAAGTTCTTTATTTTTATCATAAGAAAACGCCACATCACTAACAGTAAAGTCACCTTTAACATTACTAGGCAATTGACCTTTTGCGTTACTTTCTTTTTCAGCATCAATAACTTCAAGCAATCTACCTGCACAAGCAATGGCATTTTGCAATTCTGTAATAACACCTGTAATATCGTTAAATGGTTTTGTGTATTGGTTTGCATAAGCTAAAGATGCTGACAAGTTACCTACTGTAATAATGCCGTTAATTGCAAACAATGCACCACTTAAACCAACTACTGCATATACAATTGAGTTAACAAATCTTGTACAAGGGTTAGTCAGTGATGAAAAGAAAGTTGCATTTAGTGAGTCCTTACCAAGTTCTTCATTGATAACATCAAAGTTTTCAGAATTTTCATCTTCTCTGTGATAGGACTTTACCACCTTAATGTTACTTAACATTTCTTCAATATAGGAAGTTTCCTTACCTCTTTGTTCACTTTGCTTCTTAAAGTATTTATAAGTTATCTTTGAAATAAACTTAGAAACAAAAAGTGAAAGTGGAGTTAATACCAATACAATAAGTGCCAACCAAATGTTGATTGTAAACATAAAGAACAGTGTACCTAAAATAGTAATAACACCTGAGAATAAGTTTTGGAAACCAAGAATTAAACCGTCAGAAAACTGCTCTGCATCTGCAATAATCCTACTTACAATGTCACCGGTATTTCTGCTGTCGATATAAGAAACAGGAACATATTGCAAATTATTAAATGCATCGGTACGCATATCCTTAACAGTATTGTTAGCCATTCTGTTGTTTAAGGTATTTGTAAAATACTGAGAAATACCACCAATAATAATTGCCACTAAAATAAGAATTAAAATCCTAGTTAGTCCTGCAAAGTTAACATTACCTTTGCCAACAATCATATCAATAGCATCACCGGCAAGTACAGGAATATATAGTGTACATACTGTTGAAAACAAAGTTAATACAAGTGAAATTATAAAAGAAAACTTGTACTTACCAATGTACTTTAAAACTCTTTTAATTACATAAGAACTTTTCATTATGATGCCTCCTTGTTACAAGACTCATAAATATCCTTATATGTTTCTGAGCTTTTAAGTAATTCTTCATGAGTACCTACACCCTCAAGAGTACCGTCATTTAGTACAAGAATTTTATCACAATGTTCAATAGTTGATGTTCTCTGTGAAATAATAAATGTTGTTCTGTCACCCTTTGAGTCGGCAAGAGCTTGACGCAAAGTTTTGTCTGTCTTATAGTCAAGTGCTGAGAAACTGTCATCAAGAATAAGTATAGGAGTGTTTCTTACAATACCTCTTGCAATAGAAAGTCTTTGCTTTTGACCACCCGAAAGGTTCTTACCTTGTTCAAGGATAACTTCATCAAGGCCTTTACTTTTGTTACTGATAATTTCTTTTGACTGAGAAATTTCAATAGCCTTTTCAATATCTTCTGCTGTAGCATTCTTAGCACCGAAAGTAATATTTTCTTTAACAGTACCACTAAACATAGTGGCCTTTTGCATTACAACAGAAATATTATCGTTTAATTCTTCATCAGAATAATTAAGAATATTCTTGTCATTAAGGATAATATCACCACTTGTAGGTTCATAGAAACCACAAAGTAAGTTCATAACACTTGTTTTACCACTGCCTGTACCACCGATAATACCAACAGTATCACCCTTATCAACTGTAAAGCTAATGTTATTTAAGCTATATTCATTGTTCTTGTTGTAGCTTAGGGAAACATTTTCAAATGTAATATAGTGGTCACACTTTTTATCTTTACCTGATGGTTTCTTGTGTTCTTCCATAGTAAGAATAGCATCAACTCTGTTCTTACTTGCAATAGCTTTCATTTCTGTGATAATTAGGTTAGCTAGTTTAATAAGTTCAACAAGAATCTGTGACATATAGTTATAAAGGGCAACAACTGCACCCTGACTGATAACACCAACATCAACTCTGATTGCACCGATATAAATTAGGAAAATTACACCAAGGTTAATTACAACAAATGTTGCAGGGTTCATAATTGAAGAAATCCAACTTGCAACATTCTGCAACTTTACAAGGCTTTGATTTTCTTCTTCAAATTCAGCAATTTCTTTATCTTCTCTTGTAAAGGCTCTGATAACTCTTACACCTTTAACATTTTCTTTTGTTCTAAGTAAAACAGAATCCAGCTTATTCTGTACACCCTTAAATCTAGGAATAGTCAGTGACATAATCACAGCAACTATAATTGCAAGAACCGGTACTACTACTGCAAAAACCAAAGCACCCTTAACATCAACATAAAATGCCATTATTGTTGCACCGATAACTATAAACGGTGAACGAAGTAACAGTCTTAGGAACATATTAATACCGGTCTGAATTTGGTTAACATCACTAGTCATTCTTGTAATAAGTGTTGCAGAACCAATAGAATCAAGCTGACTAAATGAAAGTGACTGTATTTTCTTAAACAATGCACTTCTTAATTTAGTTGTAGCACCTGTAGCTGACTTTGCTGCAAAAAACTGAGCAGATACAGCAGAGATAAGGCCTACAACTGCAAGTAAAACTAACAGTAAACAACGGTGAAAAATATAGGCTTTGTCACCACTATTGATACCGTTATCAATAATATCAGCTACCACAAGTGGAACTAAAAGTTCAAAGGAAGCCTCCAGTAGCTTAAAAAGTGGTGCTAATATCGACTGCACCTTATAATCCTTTAAATAAGACAAACTTTTCATAAAACACAATCCAATCTATTCATTATTACGGAAAACAAGCCACCAAATTACTTGGTGGCTATATTCAACTTAAAGTGAATTTATAGTGTTTTCAATTCTTTCCTTAACATTATCTTTACCAATAATCTGGCAAATAGTACATAGGTCAGGAGTATTTCTCTGTCCTGTAATAGCAACACGAATTGCCTCGGAAACCTGAGCAACATTACCCTTGAAGCTTTCAGGTGACTTCTTGTATGCTTTCATATCAGTAGTAAAGCCAAGTTCTTCTGAAAGTGTCTTTACCTTATTGAACCATGTTGAGTTGTCATCATTTTCATCATAAGATTCAAGGTACTTTGCTAAGATAGCCTTTACAGTTTCATTATCAAAGTCATAATCGTTATTTGGAACAAACTTATCTTTAAAGAAGTATGATAGGCTTTCCATAATCTGTTTTGCATAAGCAAAGTCTTTTCTTCTTCTCTTCTGGTTAAGACCCATACAAAGTGTTAGAACCTTTTCCATATATTCTTTGTCACCAAAGTACATATCGTAATTTTCATCATCGTATTCCTTAGTCCATTGTTCTAGGAAAGAATAAACTTCTTCAAGTGACATTTTTGCAAATTCTTTCTTACAAATATCATGGAACTTCTGTAAATCAAACAATGCACCACTCTGTGACATTTTCTTTACTGAGAATGGGAATTCATTAATATCCTTGTTAGGGTTTTTGTCATGCCATTCTTCAAAGTTACTGTTAAGTAGTGTTAGTAGATAAATCTTAACAGTATATGGGTGGTAACCGTCTTGACGGTAGAAATCCAGAGAAAGTTCAGGGTCTTTTCTCTTAGATAGCTTTCTCTTCTTGCCTGTTTCTTCATCAATCTTCATTAGGTGAGCAGTATGAGCATACTTAAACTGTCTAAAGCCTAATACTTGATTTAGCTGGAAGTGAGTTGGTACTGAGCTTAGCCATTCATTACCACGAATTACAAGTGTTGTACCCATTAATGTATCATCAACTACATGAGCAAAGTGGTATGTTGGAACACCGTCACTCTTAAGAATAACAATATCGTGAGTGTTCTCAGGGAATGAGATTTTGCCCATAATCTTATCTTCAATTGTAATTTCTTTATCTTCACTACCTGGGGACTTTAGTCTTAGAACCCAAGGCTTTCCTGCCTTTAGGTTTTCTTCAATTTCTTCAAGTGTAAGTGAACGACACTTTGCCCACTTACCATAATAACCCGGAGTAGCATTTTCTGCCTGTTGAGCCTCTCTAAGTTGTGCATTATCTTCTTCAGTACAGAAACAAGGATAAGCTAAGCCCTTCTGAATAAGTTCCTTAGCAAATACATGGTAGTATTCTACTCTCTGACGCTGATAATAAGGACCATAGTTATTGTTACCCTTATCCTCTTGACCTGCACCCTCATCAAATTCAATGCCGAAATACTTCATAACATTGATAATAATATCAACTGCACCATCAACTTTACGCTTTAGGTCAGTATCTTCAATTCTTAAATAAAACACACCATCTGATAGGTGAGCAATTCTTTCATCTGCTACAGCAGAATATAGGTTACCAAGGTGAATAAAACCTGTTGGTGACGGTGCTATACGAGTAACCTGAGCACCTTCCTTTAAATTTCTTTTAGGGAATTTTGCAAAAACTTCTTCCCTAGTCATTTTACTATCAGGTAGTAAAAGTTCTGCTAACTTATTGTAATCCATATTATCACCACAAACTCTAAATTTTTTTCTTTTTAAATTACTAACTAATCAAAGTAAAATTTCTACTAAACTAAGTAAAAATCATACTTACACATACTAAATTATTATAAGATTATAGTAGTATTTTGTCAAGAATTATCCCCTTGTTTATAAATAATTTGTATTAATATAAAAAGGGTTGCCATATAAAACAATGACAACCCTTAAAACTTTAATATTAATTTTATTATTCTGCTGAATTTTCACTTTCTAAATACTTTTTGTAAGCCTCTTCAAGAGTAGAATATTTTTGTTCATCAGTAGCTTCCATATTCCACTTAGTACCATTCTCAGCAGTATCATCGTAAATCTTCTCTATCATTTTTCTATCATTTTCAGAAAAATCATGTATCATACCAAGTCTTTGGGTTTCTGTATCTATGTAAATATTAGAACCTACCTGTACATCATTATATGACTTAACACTGGTAACAAAGATAACTTTATCCTTAATTTCCTTTATATTTAGAATATTGTTTAAACCGGATACAAAAAAACCATCTTCACAACTGATTTTGTAAAAGGCAACATTAGTTATAGGACATCCTTTAACACCATCAATTGTATTATAATCATCCCATTCATCTTTGTTATTATATAGAATATCAATAATCTTTTTATCTTCACTAGACAAAGTAATATCTTTATTAATTACTGTTTTAGTAGTTACTGTTTGTTGCATATTATTTGTTTCTTCAATACTTTCAGTATTTGAACTAACATTACTACTAATACTATTATCGGTTTTAGAACAACCACAAATTGATAATAACAATATTAAACATAGTGATAAAACAATTAACTTTTTCATTTTGGTTTTACCTCACCACATCCACAAGTACCCACATAATTTTGATTTTCTCTTCCACACTTTGGACATATCCATACATCACTAGTCTTAGTTTCTTTTTTATTGATTATTTCTGTCAAGTCTGTTTTACATTTAAAACATTTTGTATTATTACTACTATTAAGCTCCCCACATTTTGGACAAGCTATAAATCTAGGTTTGTCTTTTTCAATATTTTCTTTACTGTTATCATTAGTATCTTTACTTTTACTTGATTCGCCTGCACAAAACATAACTATACTTAATATAAGAAAAATAATTCCTAATACAATAAAAATGTAAAATAATATTGAGTACATTTCCACTGCTTTTGAACTTCCACCAAGAGAACCGGCAGAGGTCATTTTTCCATTGATTATGCTCATAACTTTCGCCGGCTTAGCACTATGTTCTCCACGATAAGCAAAATAAGCAAAAATAAAATTAGCAATACTTAAAAATATAAACAATGCCCCACTACAACCACTTTTTTCTTTCATATATTGTACCTCCTACTCTACATTAGAATGTAGTCTTTACTATAATATA
>CAKSNZ010000029.1 GCA_934476515.1 uncultured Ruminococcus sp.
AAAAGAAATTTACCTTTACCCTCAATCAAAATTGAAAAACCCTAATTTATCTAACTTATTTTAATTTACAATAAAATTAGTACAAATTTATCCATGAAAAAAACAAAATCAAAAGTCAATTTACCCGTAAATCAAATATAGATACAATAATGAAAATAACCACAATGGAATAATTTGCCACAGAGAAAATTTTGAAGTATAATATAACGGTAGCTATAAAAGAAATATAATAATAAAATTAAGTGCATAATAGAAAAACAAAGTTAGGAAATAGGCATTATAAAAGGGGTTATTAGTGTGGCAAGGTCATTTAAATCTAAAGATACTAAGAGAATTATAAAGACGCATAATGTAATTGAAAGTCAACTAAACTATGTTATAAATCTTTCAGAGAATTATAAAAATGCTATTAAAGAAAATGTAAATAACTACATTTCTAAAAAAATCACAGAAACATTAAAAAGCATTTCTGTTGATGAACTTAATCGCAACAAGCAAGGTATTAGGGTAAAATCACTTCATGACAATGGTTACAACAATATTGCTGATATTGCCAATATGACAGTGTTGGAACTTAAAGATATTAACGGTATCAGTCTTGAGGGTGCGTATGCTATTCGTGAAATAGTAGATGAAATGGTTAATCAAATAGTAGGTGTTACAAAGCTCTCACTATCTGTTGACAACAAAACTCCTGAAACTACTGCAATAGTCAGATGTGTTGATATTTATAGAAATATTTTTTATTGTGCTAATAGATGTACTCAACTGTTAAATACATATTCAGAAAAAGTCCATAAAGAAATAGAGAATGTGGCTACTGCTAAGAATGGTGTTAAATGGTTATTTTCTTCTAGAGAAAATAAGGATAAGGCAGAAAAGGCCTATGAATTCCTAACCTATTTAGCTAAAAGTGAGTATGGTGCTTTTGCTGAAGAAAGTTCAAAATCTGTTATTAATGTGGAAAATATTACTGATGAAGAATGTTGGAGTGACTTTGAAAAATATTCAATTCAGTTCTATAACCTAATTGAAGAAATCGCACCTGATGCTTTAGGCAATAACAATTCTTTAGGTTTGCCTGATGAATTGGCAAAACAAGTTGAAAGTCAGGAACTTAACCTGACCGGTCTTGCTTGTGAACTTAGAAAATATCAGGTAACAGGTGTTAAGTATGCTTTCTTGCAACAGAAAGTTTTGCTTGGTGATGAGATGGGTTTAGGTAAAACTATTCAGGCTATTGCACTAATGGTTGCACTTAGAAACCTAGGAGCAACTCATTTTATGGTTGTGTGTCCTGCCAGTGTTATTGCTAATTGGTGTAGAGAAATTACTGAGAAAAGTGACTTAATAGTTGTGAAAATTCATGGTCAAGATAAATCGGTTGCCTTAGAAAATTGGATACAAAACGGTGGTGTTGCCGTTACTACATACGAAACCACAGGTTCTATTGATTTAGACGATAGCTTTAGATTTGAAAATTTAATTGTTGATGAAGCTCATTATATTAAAAATCCGGAGGCTAAACGTTCAAGAAATGTTAGAAATATTGCAGACCATTCCAAAAGAATTATGTTTATGACAGGTACTGCCCTTGAAAACAGAGTAAATGAAATGATAGAGCTTATTTCTATTTTGCAACCACAAATTGCAAGAGATGTTGAAGGTATGGGTTATCTAAGTACAGCACCGGAATTTCGTGAAAAGATAGCACCGGTTTATTATAGAAGAAAAAGAGAAGAAGTACTGACAGAACTTCCTCAGCTAATTGAGAACAAAGAATGGCTTGATATGAACCCTGTTGAAAAGGAAGCCTATTACGATGCAGTTATGTCTGATAATATGCAAGCACCAAGGAGAGTATCATGGAATGTTGCCAATATTGCCGACTCATCAAAGGCAAAAAGACTTAAAGAAATTGTTGATGAAGCTACTGATGACGGAAGAAAAGTTATTGTATTCTCATATTTTCTAGATACAATTAAAAAGGTTAAATTAGTTCTTGGGGATAAATGTGTTGACCATATTAACGGTGCAGTTTCTCCTCAGCGTAGGCAAGAAATTATTGATGAATTTAACAATGCAAAAGCAGGTGCAGTATTACCGGCACAAATTCAAGCAGGTGGTACAGGTCTGAATATTCAGTCAGCCAGTGTTGTAATTATTTGTGAACCTCAGTTTAAACCGTCAATAGAAAATCAAGCAATTTCCAGAGCCTATCGAATGGGACAAACAAGAAATGTTCTTGTGTATAGACTTCTTTGTGAGGATTCTATTGATGAGCAAATGACAAGAATGTTAGGGGATAAGCAAATGCTCTTTGATGAATTTGCCGATAAATCTTCAGCTAAAGATACTATCGAAATCAACGAAGAAACCTTTAATAATATGATGAAAGCTGAGTATGAAAGGGTTAAGAACTTAGTTAATAATTCTGCACAAGAAAAATAAATTTATTGCAAAACAAAAGCCAAAGTAAGGTATAAACTTTACTTTGGCTCTTTTTGTATTTTCTATGTTTTTATAATAGAAGTAAAATTACTCTTATAAACTTAATTAAATGTGATTACTGTTCAAGAATTTCTCTTGCAACAAATACACCACTTGCACTTGCATGGGATAGTGAATGAGTAACACCACTACCGTCACCGATAATATACAAACCTTTATGAAGTGACTCTAGGTGATTATCCACTTCAACTTCCATATTGTAGAACTTAACCTCAACACCATAAAGCAGAGTATCATCATTTGCAGTACCGGGAGCAATTTTGTCAAGTGCATAAATCATTTCGATAATGCCATCCATAATTCTCTTAGGTAGTACAAGACTAAGGTCGCCGGGTGTTGCTGAAAGTGTAGGTTCAACAAGACCTTCTTCAATTCTCTTAGGGTTACTTCTTCTACCTCTGATAAGGTCACCAAAACGCTGAACAATAACGCCACCACCAAGCATATTGCTTAGTCTTGCAATACTTTCACCATAGCCGTTACTGTCCTTAAATGGTTCAGAAAAATGCTTACTAACAAGTAATGCAAAGTTTGTGTTGTTAGTTTGCTTTTCTTTATCTTCATAGCTATGACCGTTTACTGTAATAATACCGTTAGTGTTTTCTGTAACAACACTACCCTTAGGGTTCATACAGAATGTTCTTACATTATCTTCAAACTGCTCTGTACGGTAAACAATTTTGCTTTCGTATAGTTCATCTGTTAGATGAGAGAAAATTGCAGCCGGTAGTTCAACTCTTACACCAATATCAACACGATTTGACTTTGTAGGAATCTTTAGTTCGTGACAAACCTTTTCCATCCATTTACTACCACTACGACCAACAGAAATAATGCACTTTTTACACTGATATGTTTCATTCTCAGTATCTACAATATAGCCCTCATCATTTTCATTAAGAAGTTCAACAGTAGTAACAGGTGTGTCAAAGTAAAAGTCAACCTTTTCTTTTAAGAAGTGATATAGGTTGTTTAGCACAATATAGTTAATGTCTGTACCTAGGTGACGAACTGATGCATCAAGTAGGTTCAGCTTATTTTGTAGGCAAATTTTCTTAAAGCCTGTACCGGCAGTAGAGTATAGCTTTGTACCTTCACCACCAAAGTCCATATTGATTTTGTCAACATATTCCATTAGTTCAATAGCTTTTTTCTTGCCGATATATTCGTAAAGTGTACCACCAAAGTCATTTGTAATGTTGTACTTACCATCAGAAAATGCACCTGCACCACCAAAGCCACTCATAATTGAACAACTTTTGCAGTTGATACACTTTTTAATCTTGTCACCGTCAATAGGGCATTTTCTCTTGTTAAGAATGTGACCTTCTTCAAAAACAGCAACCCTAATATTTGGATTGTTAGTAACCAGCTCATAAGCAGAAAAAATACCACCGGGACCGGCACCTACAATTATAACATCATACATTTTCATACAAATTTCTCCTTTGTTAAAATAGGGCATAAAAAAACCACCATAAACAGATAATACTATGCCCCAATGGGGATTATAGTTAACTGTTTGAGGCAGTTAGTAGAAACATTCGACCGTATCTCGAATTTATATAATCTTTTTTAACCTTGGCTATTATATCAAAAGAATTCTTAATAGTCAACAGTAAATTTGCACATTTATAAGATCTGTTATATATGTAAAATCACTAAATTTCCATAGTTATATTTGATTATAAATTTATATAATAGTTTTATATCTTTTAATTTTAAAGTAATGCTAATTATGCATAACAATATAGCTAAATAGGATAAATTGCATAGAATTATATATTGATAAAACAGGGAAGATAATAGATAATAATAGATAATAATAGTTAGAAGAATGAGAGTAATACAACTTAGCAATAAAAAATAAAGAATAGAGATGATTAATTAATGGGAAAAATCAAAAGAAAATATACTTTAGGAGAAGAAATTTTTTCTTCTGTTAGCCATGGGGTAGGGGCTTGCTTGTCAATAGCCGGTACAGTTGTATTGCTTGTATTTTCGGTTATATATGGAAATACTCTTGCAGTTGTCAGTTCGGCAATTTACGGTGCATCACTGATAATTCTTTACACAATGAGCACACTGTATCATTCATTTACAAATGAAAGGGTAAAGCACTTTTTTCAAATAATGGATCACAACACAATATTTTTGCTTATTGCAGGTACATACACACCAATAACCCTTTATATTCTTGGTGGTGTTACAGGTTGGATATTGTTTTCTGTTGTGTGGGTTGCATCAATAATCGGCATAACACTAAATTCAATTAATATGGAAAAGGCAAAGATTCCTTCCCTTATTTGTTACATTGCTACAGGCTGGGTTATTATCTTCGCTATAAAGCCACTAATTGCAAAAGTGCCTTTCATTTCTGCATTATTTCTTGTACTTGGTGGTGTAATTTATACTGTTGGTGTTGTGTTTTATGTGATTAAAAAGGTAAAATACTTCCATCCCATATGGCATATTTTCACTGTACTTGGCAGTGCATTCCACTACTTCTCAATCTTAATAGCAATTATAAAAATGTAATATAAACGAAAAATTAAGGCTGATACTTTATTGTATCAGCCGTTTTTTGTATGAGAAAAGCCAAGACTATTTTGTAGCCTTGGCTTAGGATTATAAAAACTTAAAAGTTATCTGTAATTTAATTATGCTAATGCTTTCTTTAGTTCTTCTACCTTATCGGTATCTTCCCACTTAACATTAAGGTCTGTTCTGCCCATATGACCATAAGCAGCAGTAGGTAGGAACTTAGTATTGCGAAGGTTAAGTTCTTCAATAATAGCAGCAGGACGGCAATCAAATACCTTCTTAACGGCATTTGCGATTTCACTGTTACTATACTTACTTGTACCGAAAGTATCTACCATAATTGAAACAGGCTTTGCAACACCGATTGCATAAGCAAGTTGTACTTCACATCTACTAGCAATACCTGAGGCAACAATGTTCTTAGCAATATATCTTGCATAGTAAGCAGCACTACGGTCAACCTTAGTTGGGTCTTTACCTGAGAATGCACCACCACCATGACGACCATAACCACCGTATGTGTCAACAATAATCTTTCTGCCTGTTAGACCTGAGTCACCGGCAGGACCACCGATAACAAATCTACCTGTTGGGTTTACAAGAATTCTTGTGTCATCAGTTAGTAGATTTTCAGGGATAATCGGCTTAATAACATACTTGATTAAATCATTTCTAATCTGTTCAAGTGTAACATCTTCATCATGCTGAGTAGAGATAACAACTGTGTCAATGCTAACAACCTTGCCGTCTTCATAAAGAGCAGTAACCTGAGTTTTGCCGTCAGGACGAAGATACTTTAGTGTGCCGTTCTTTCTAACCTCAGTTAACTTCTTAGCCAGTTTGTGAGATAGTGAAATAGTTAGTGGCATTAGTTCTTCTGTTTCGTCACAAGCGTAACCAAACATCATACCTTGGTCACCGGCACCAAACTGATTGTACTTGTCCTCTTCACCGTCTTTTAGTTCGTAACTTTCGTTAACGCCCATTGCAATATCAGGTGACTGTGTTGTAATCATATTGTTGATTTTGCAGTTGTGACCGTTAAAGAGAAGTTCATCTCTGTCATAACCGATTTCGTTAATAACATTTCTTGTAACTGCTTCATAATCAACCTTAGCAGTTGTGCTGATTTCACCCATAATGTTTACGATACCGGCAACTGCAGTTGTTTCACAAGCTACATGAGCCATATTGTCTTGTTCAAAAATTGCATCAAGAATTGCGTCACTAATCTGGTCACAAACTTTGTCAGGATGTCCTTCAGTAACTGATTCTGATGTAAATAAATACTTTCCCATATCTATACTCCTTTTCTTATATTTCTTACCACAAAAAAAGCCACCATAAAAGACGGTGGCTTAATACTCATCTTTCGGTTATACCGCAGGAATTAGCACCTTGCTTTTCGCAGGTTGCCGGACTTCATAGGGCCTGTCCCTCAGTCGCTCTTGATAAGAAAATATTTAATTTTTCTACTTTCATAGTGTAACACATAAAAAAACTAATGTCAACTATCGGAATAAATTGTCAGTTATTCTGCTGAAGAAGTGCTTTCAGAAGTAGGTTCTGTTGTGCTTTCTGCTACACTTTCTGTAGTATTTTCTTCAGTAGAGTTTTCTTCTGTGTTAATTGATGGGTTGGTGTTGTCCTCATCCATTGTTTCAAAGTTACCACCGTAGTTGTTAACAATATTTACAACCTTGTTGTATGTAGAAGCATTTGCATCATTGTTGATTAGAGAAATTGTAGGGTCTGTTTCCTTTGACAATCTGTTATTTAATTCATCAACACTACTTAGTACTTCACCGTTATATGTTACTGTATCACCTGAAACTGTAATTGCAACAAGTGTTTCGTGAATTGAAGCGGAAGAAGTAGGTTCTGCACTGTCTGACACAGGTAGTAAGTTCTGAATATCTTCCTTAGTTGGAATATGTCCAAAGTAAGCATAAACACCACCACATAAAGCACCTAGGATAATAATGATAACAACAAATGTTTTTAGTCCTGTATGCTTTTTCTTTTCGGAATGGCCTTTATTTTTGTCGCTTCTCTTAGAAGATTTTTCAGCTTTTCTATTATCGGATTTACTGTTATCTCTTCTGTTACTGCTATGACTTTCGTGACTATCGTGGCTACTGTGTCCTCTGTCCTTGTCCTTTTTCTTGGACTTTTTCTTTTTGTCCTTAGAACCTTTGGAACTTTTACTGCTTGAACTTCTGCTACCTGAACTGCCGGAACTTCTGTTACTTCTGCTTTCACCACTATCGTTAGTATCAGCAGAGTGACTACCCTGTGGTTCCTTAGTTTCAGGTGTAACTTCTTCAGTTTCTATATTTTCAGCATATGTATTTCTTCTAGGGCTATTGCTCTTTAGTTCTCTTGAAGAACTGTTGTCAAATACATATTCATCTTCGTTATTATCAATAGGTTCATCACTAAAGAAGTCAATCTGTTGTTTTGCTTTTCTTTGTTCGGCTAAGATTTTGTCAACTTCATCATCAATGTTAGTCATATCATTTTTGAAGTCATCAAAAGATGTGTCTTTGTTTTCATCTTCAAAATAGCCGTGTGTACCTTTTTTTGCCATACTATCAACTCCTTTAATCAAATATATCACATTTTTGTGATTACTTCAACTGTTATTGTGTGTTCTTTTTTTGAAAAAATTAGGGAAGTTACATAGAAACTGTAACTTCCCTTTGTGTTAAAGTGATAAATTTTTAAGATACTTTATCAAACTGACTGTTGTATAGGTCTGCATAGTAGCCACCCTTAGCAAGTAGCTCATTATGAGTACCTTGTTCAACAATGTCCCCATCTTTCATAAATAGAATTAAGTCAGCATTCTTGATTGTTGAAAGTCTGTGAGCAATAACAAAACTTGTTCTGCCTTCCATTAGGTTATCCATAGCTTTCTGAATATAAGCCTCTGTTCTTGTATCAACTGAAGAAGTAGCTTCATCAAGAATAAGAATCTTAGGGTCGGCTAGAATTGTTCTTGCAATAGTTAATAACTGCTTTTGACCTTGGCTAACATTTGATGCTTCTTCATTTAGAACCATATTGTAGCCATCAGGTAAATGCTTAACAAAGTCATCAACATGAGCAGCCTTTGCAGCCTTTATAACATCTTCATCACCGGCATCCAATTTACCGTAACGAATGTTCTCCATAATTGAGCCTTTAAATAGCCATGTATCCTGAAGAACCATACCGTAAAGTTCTCTTAGTTCTCTTCTGTCAAAGTCATTAATGTTGTGTTCATCAACTAGGATGCTACCACCGTTTAGGTCATAGAATCTCATCAGTAGCTTAACCATTGTTGTTTTACCTGCACCTGTAGGGCCAACAATAGCAATCTTCTGACCTTGCTTAACTTTTGCTGAGAAGTCGTGAATAATAATTTTATCCTCATTGTAGCCGAATTTAACATGGTCAAATGTTACATTACCTGTGATTTCATCAACAGTAACATTTTCACCGTTAGGCTTCTTGCAATGGTTTTCAGCTTCTTGTGACTCTTCCTTTTCACCGATAAATTCAAAAATTCTTTCAGCTGATGCAGTCATTTGCTGAATCATATTACTTACCTGAGCAAGTTGCTGAATAGGCATTGTAAACTGTCTTACATACTGTATAAATGACTGAATGTCACCGACAGTAATTGTACCTTGAATAGCTAAGTAGCCACCAAGTACTGCAATTGCACCGTAAGCTAAGTTACCGATTACCTGCATAATAGGACCTGCTAAACCTGAGAAGAACTGGCTCTTCCATGCTGATTTATAAAGCATATTGTTGGACTTTTCAAATTCTTCAACATTTCTGTCAACTGTGTTAAATGCCTGAACAATGTTAACACCACTGATTGTTTCTTCAACTTGACCGTTAACATGACCAAGGTAATCTTGCTGATTTCTAAAATGTTTCTGAGAAATTTTAAAGATAAGTGAAATAAAGATTAGTGCAACCGGTAGAATAACTAAAGCAATAAGTGTCATCATCCAGTTAATGCTAAACATCATATATAGCACACCGATAATTGTTGAAATTGATGTTACTGCCTGAGTTGCAACCTGGTTTAAACTTGTACAAAGAGTATCAACATCATTTGTGATAATAGATAGTGTTTCACCTGTTTGGTGTCTGTCAAAGTAGTTCATAGGAAGAAGATTGATTTTGTAAGAAATATCTCTTCTTAATCTATAACCAACCTTCTGAGTTACTGTACTCATTAGGAAGTTCTGAACAAAACCACAAACCGAACTTGTAATATAGATACATAACAGTCCGATTAAGATACCGGCAATTTTACCGAAATCAATACCTGAACCACCGGAATACTTACTCATAATTCCGTTGAAAAGTTCTGTTGTTGCATTACCTAAAATCTTAGGTCCTACAACATTGAAAACTGTACTTGCAATGGCGAAAATTACAACAATGAGTATGGCAAACTTATAGTTGCCGATATATTTAAAAAGGCTTTTGATAGAACCCTTAAAGTCTTTTGCTTTAGCTGTTCCCATCATTTTTCCTTGTGGACCTCTACCACCTCTAGGTCCTCCCATAGGCATAGGCATTACTGTAATTCCTCCTTTGATAACTGACTTTCTGCAATGTCACGATAAACCTGACAGTTATTCAGTAGTTCTTTGTGTGTACCCTTACCAACGATTTTACCGTTGTCAAGTACAAGTATCTGTTCAGCATTTAGAACTGTGCTGATTCTTTGAGCAACAATAAGGATTGTGCTATTCTTAATATTTTCGCTAAGTGCCTTTCTTACTGCAACATCAGTCTTAAAGTCTAGTGCTGAGAAACTGTCATCAAAGATTAGCACTTCAGGTTCATTTGCAATAGCTCTTGCAATAGAAATTCTCTGTCTTTGACCACCTGAAACATTAGTACCACCTTGGCTAATATGTGTTTCATATTTTTGAGGCTTTTCATTTATGAATTCTGTTGCGTGAGCAATCTCTGCTGCTTTTTCGATTTTTTCCATTGGTAGGTCTTCATTTGCAAAAGCAATGTTTGACTTAATAGTACCGGAGAATAACATACCCTTCTGTGGTACATAACCGATTTTATCTCTTAAATCAGTTAGCTTAACATCCTTAATATTTTGACCGTCAACTGTAACAGAACCCTTAGTTGTATCGTAAAATCTTGGAATAAGGTTGATAAGTGTACTCTTACCACTACCTGTTGAACCGATAATAGCAGTAGTTTCACCTGACTTTGCAGTAAAGCTAATGTCCTTTAGTACAGGTTCTTCTGCTCCCGGATAAGCAAATGTTACATCCTTAAATTCAACAACACCCTTTTGTTTTTCTTCAAACTGCTTAGGGTTTTCAGGGTTATGGATTGTAATTTCTGTATCGTAGATTTCACCAAGTCTTTTTGCTGAAACAAATGCTCTTGGAATCATAATACTTGCCATACAAATCATAAGGAATGACATAATAATCTGCATTGTGTATTGGATATATGCCATAATGTCGCCAACCTGCATATTACCTGCATTAGTTTCATTAGCACCAACCCAAACAATAAGAACTGTTGTACCGTTCATAATAAACATCATAGCAGGCATCATAATTGCCATAACTCTGTTTACAAATAGGTTAGTCTTTGTAAGAGTTTTGTTTGCATCGTCAAATCTTTCATTTTCGTGGTCTTCACGACTAAATGCTCTGATAACAGGTAGACCTGTAAGAATTTCTCTTGAAACTAGGTTTACCTTATCAACCAGCTTTTGAAGTGCAGTAAACTTAGGCATTGCTACTGTCATTAGTGTTGAAACAAGTACAAGGATAACGCCAACTGCTAAGGCAATAACCCATACCATACCGGAACTCATATTAGTTACCTTTAATAATGCACCGATACCTAAGATTGGAGCATAGATAATCATTCTTAGCATCATTACAATAACCATCTGAATTTGCTGAATATCATTTGTACATCTTGTAATTAATGAAGCATTACTGAATTTGTTTGACTCACTGGCTGAGAAGTTGATAATTTGGTTATATGCATGACTTCTAATATCCTTAGAGAATCTGGCACCGATAATTGATGCAAGTAAGGAAACGGCAATCATACATACAAAGATTACACCGGCATAACCAAGCATTAATGCACCTGCTTTAAATAGGTAATTCATTCTAACTTGGTCAGTATCAACACCGGCAGACTTCATAAGGTTTTCTGTATATGGTGTTACAACCTGTTTGATTGTGTCCTCTCCCAGTTTGTCAAATGCCTTTAGTTTGTCATTCATTACATCAGTAATTTGACTCATAGTGTTTTCGCTGAATAAAGGCAAAATCTCAAACATATCAACTGTTTCACCGGCTTGAGACTTCTTATTGATTTCCATAAACTTCATTTGGTTTTCAGGTGTCATTTCTTTAACACCGTTTTCCATAATCTCTTGGAAGTCCTTGTTGTCAATCTTGCCACTTACTGAGTCGGAAGAAAGTTCACCTTTCTCACTCTTTTCCAACATATAAGTGATAAGCATAGGCTTTGTTAGCTTATCGGCAAGTTTATCGGCATTTTTATCGCTGATATTTTCCTTTAATACAAGAATATCTTTGTTTTTGTACTTCTCACTTTTATACTGAGAATTTACAAAGTCTTTGTCATTTTTGTCCATAAAAAGTTCTATTTTATCCATTTCACTTTTTGGAGCTTTTTCCGGTGTAACAGTTTCAATACCGGACTGCTGAATACCAACATTGACAATATTACTCATATATGTTGGCAATGATAAGTCACAATAAGCCTGAATTACTAGCAAAATTACAACGAAAATAATAGGAATGATTGCAGGCTTAAAGTGCTTTAGTAATTTCTTCAATATATTCACCTCTTATTTAGTTTAGTATATTGATTTTAACATTATTTAAGGATATGTACAATGTATATTTTAAATTCAATGTTCATTATTTTGCACAAGAAATAAACCGTTTAGTTGTACATAATGCTGAAAATAATAATCATTTCCGTTTTATTGATATTTATTTTAAGTTATGGCTATTCTTAACAATTATTTTATTGAAAAATAACATATATAATTCTATACTAGAATAAAAATATGAATAAAATGTGATATTCTATCCTTAATTAAGAAAGAGAGGTATTAATTATGATTAAAGAAGTAACAAAAGATATTACATATGTTGGTTGTGATGATAAAACTCTTGATTTGTTTGAAAGTCAGTATATAATTCCTAACGGTATTGCATATAATGCTTATGTTATTATGGATGAAAATACTGCACTTATTGATACAGTTGATAAAAGAAAAACCGATGAATGGCTTGAAAATGTTGAGAAAGTTCTTGATGGTAAGACACCTAAATATCTGATTGTAAACCATATGGAACCTGACCATTCCGGTTCTGTAGATGCTTGTATCAAGAAGTACCCTGAAATCACTTTGGTAGGTAACAAGAAAACTTTCCTATTTCTAAAGCAGTTTACAGGTCTTGACCTAGAATCCACTTCAAAGGTTGTTGCCGAAGGTGATACTCTTGAACTTGGTACTCATACATTAAGTTTTGTAATGGCACCAATGGTTCATTGGCCTGAAGTTATGGTTACATACGACAGCACAGATAAGGTACTGTTCTCTGCTGATGCATTCGGTAAGTTCGGTGCACTTGATACTGATGAGGATTGGGCTTGTGAGGCTAGAAGATACTACTTTAACATTGTAGGTAAGTATGGTGTACCTGTACAAGGACTACTAAAGAAAGCATCAAAGCTTGACATTCAGATTATCTGTCCTACTCATGGTCCTGTACTAACAGAAAACCTAGGCTACTACCTAGACCTATACAACACTTGGTCAACTTATCAGGCTGAAACAGATGGTGTATTTGTTGCTTATTGTTCAATTCATGGCAACACAACTGAGGCAGTAGGTAAGCTGGAAGAAATCTTAAAGTCTAAAACAGACAAGAAAGTTGTTGTAACCGACCTTTCAAGATGTGATATGGCAGAGGCTATTGAAGATGCATTTAGATATAGCAAGTTAATTGTTGCTGCTCCATCATATGATGCAGGTGTATTCCCTGTAATGGCAGATTTCCTGCATCATCTAAAGATTAAGGCTTATCAGAACAGAAAGGTAGCTATTGTAGAAAACGGTTCATGGGCACCTACTGCTGCAAGAACTATGAAAGGTTACTTAGAAGAAATGAAGAATGTTACTATCTGTGATACAGTAGTTACAATTAAGTCAAGAGCAACAGAAGATACATATAAAGAAATGGAAAAACTTGCTGACGAAATTCTTGCATAATTCTAATGAAGTAATATTAGCCCCTGCAAAATAGCAGAGGCTAATTTTTTTCAAAATAAAATAAAATTTTTTGGAAATTTTTGCAACACTTTTAAATTTTAAAAAGTATTATATATAGTATAGTGTATTATGGGACTATAAAATATAATACAGAAAGGATATTTTATGAAAAAATTTAAGAAAGTTATTGCAACAACACTTTCTGCTTTGATGGTAACAAGTAGCATAGCTTGTGGCAGTGCAAGTGCTTTTTCCACAAATAAAGAAAGTAATGTTAAAAACAATGAAAGCAAGTCTTTTGTTTATCCAAAACAAAGTGATAAAAAGGACAAAGACTATGTTGAGGGTGAAGCAGTTGTAATGATGAAGGGCAGTGACCTTGTTTCAACCGGTGCATCCCTTAACAAAATTATGGATGTTTCATCATCTATTAAAGTTGAAAATGTAAGTGACTTTAAGGAAAGAAAAAGCAGTGTTTCCGTTGTAACTGTTTCTTCCAAAAAGTTAAGTACAAAGAAAATTATTGATGAACTAAAGGATGAAGAGGATGTTCTGATTGCCGAACCTAACTATATTTATAGAGCATCTTCTATTACTAATGATACATATAGCAATTTTCAGTGGTCATTAGAAAATAAAGGTATCAATAACGGTAAGGTAGGGGAAGATATTAAACCAACAGAAATGTGGAACAAAAAGTCAACGGAAAAGGACACTCCTGTAGTTGCCATTATTGACTCAGGTGTTGATTATACTCACCCTGATTTAAAAGATAAAATGTGGGTAAACCCTTACCAAAATAAACTAAAGGGTGTTCATGGTTTTGACTTTACAGGGACTATCGATGACGGTGAACCTATGGATGATGCCGGTCATGGTACTCACTGTGCAGGTATTATCGGTGCAACCAGAAATAATAATGAAGGTGTTTCCGGTGTAGCTGATAACGTAAAGATTATGGCACTAAAGTTTTTAACTAGCAGTGGTATGGGTACTACTGAAGATGCCGTTTCAGCTTATAACTATATTTATAACGCAATGAAACTTGGCGTTAATGTAGTTGCCGTTAATAACTCTTGGGGTAGTAACGAATACTCCGAAATTCTTCTAAATATTATTAACAAAGTGGGCAAGGCCGGTGCAGTTTCTGTTTGTGCTGCCGGTAACGATGGTACTGACTTTGATGCTGAAGAAGAATATACCGGTGAAAATGATGACGATGATGACGATGGTGACGATGGTGAAATGATTTTTAAAAAGGATATATTTGATGATGACGATGAAGAAGAGTCACCATATACTTATCCTGCTTGTTATGATAGCAAGTACATTATCTCTGTAGCAGCAACAGGTGAAGACGGTACAGTTGCCGATTACTCAAACTATGGTAAAAATTCAGTAGATATTGCAGCTCCCGGTTCAGATATTTTGTCAACAGTCAGCTACAATTCTTTCTTACCTACAATATACTCTCAAGAAGAAATTAATGAAAAATGTCAAAAGTATATTACAAAGGACTTCAAGGCAAATGTAGTTGATTTAAGTTCTAATCAAAGTGGAGAATCAGCTACTATCTCTGAAACCAATACAGGTTATGACGATGGTTTAGGTGATAAAAATTGCTTACAGGCTGACTTTACTGTTGATAAGGGTGGCGCTTATGCTATTGAAATTCCTTATACTTTAAATTCAAAGAGCACAAACAGTATTCACACCAGCTTAATGTTTAACATTGCAAAGGCTCCTGCTTATAATGAAGATTCTGATTTGTTTATGAGTCAAGGTATTTGTTTTGGTGACTTTGGAATAAATGAAAAATATACTGTTGATGATGTTATGAGCAAAAATCTTGCCTATTCACTTAAAATGTCATCAAAAGATTGGGTACACTTGGATACAACTAATTTAGCTCCTAAAAATGAAACAGGAGAAAGAAAGCTGGTTGTACTTTTAGTTGTTGAATCATCAGGTGAATATACAATTAAACTTGATAATATTGGTTTCTCTAAGGGTACTGACAATGAAGAAGAGTCCTTTGGTAAATATGATATTTATAGTGGTACATCAATGGCAACACCTTGTGTAACAGGTAGTATTGCACTTATTAAGGATAAGTATAGTGACCTAACAGTTGACCAACTAATTGATAAAACTAAGGATACAGTAAACCAAAATTCTCTTGTTGATGAAAAGACAAAGTCAAACGGTATTTTGTCACTTGATAAATACGGTTCAGTAATTCCTAAGATTGATTATTGGACTGCTAGTGGCAATAAAACTATTGTAAGGGGTACTAACTTTACCAATATTTCTAAAATTACTGTTAATGATAAATCGGTAAAATATACTGTAAAGAGCTCTAATGAAATTTCTATTGATGACAATAGTTATTTTGGTGGTGTATGTAAGTTAAAGGTATATTCAAATGACGGCTACGGCTATTTCTCAAACATCTTCCTAAAGGGTACAAGATATACCGATAACGGTATGATGGAAAGTGAAACTATCTATGATTATAATTTAACAAGTGACGGTAAATATCTATACAACATTGATGATAACTACAACCTTGTTCGTTATAGTGTAAACAAAAAAGGTGTTTTAGGTATTAACAAAACTATTAGCTTTAAAAATGTTCTTGATAATCGTTATAAGGATATTACAAACGGTAGCACTTCATTAGTAAGTACATCATCACCTGTATATTACAACGGTAAAATTTATATGGTTGCCGACTATTATCTAACACCGGAACAAAGCAGAAAGTTCTATATGAAAGAATGTGCTTTGCTTACTTATGATGTTAATACCTGTAAATATACAATAAAAGATATTGAGGGTATTGGCTTAACAGACCAAACACTTGCTTTCTATAATAAAGAAATGTATCTAATAGGTGGATATGACTATCAGCTAGGTTCTTTATCAACAGATGTTTATAAATATACTAATTCTAAGTGGCAGAAGGTTTCTTCACTGCCATCAAAACGAGCAAAAGGTAAGTGCCTACAGTATGGCGATAAGCTGGTTTACACTTTAGGTATTAACGAAGATAATACTTGTCCAAAGAACTTGATTTTTGACGGTAGCAAGTGGACAGAAAGTAACAAAAACTTGGATTTAAATAAATCTACATCTTATGAAATTGACAGTAAAATTTTTAACTATTATAGTTGTGGTGTAGATTTTGTTGAAAACGGTATCCTATATACCGGTGAACTTTTCGACAATAAGGGTGATACACTTCTTTACAACCCTAACAACGATTCATTTACTATTATGAATTACTATTTCCATATTGACAGTGTAAACGGTGTCAAGGGTGCAGTTGTAGGCAATAACTTCTACGGTAAGGGCTACGACTTTAAATTTGTAAAGACATACTCATTCAAAGTAAAAACAGGTATGAAAAATGTTGCAGTTACTTCAAAGTATGGTAAAGCAACAGGTGGTGGCTATTATATGCCTAACACTACTGCTACAATTTCTGTAACACCAAATAAGGGTTATAAGTTTAAGTCTATAGTTGTAAATGGCAAAACCTATAACAAAACTAAGGTTCAGTTTACTGTTACTAAGGATACAAAAGTTACAGTAAATTACACTCCTATTGTTACTAAGGTTAAGAAGATTAAGTTGAATAAAACAAACTTAAAGCTAAAGAAGGGTCAGTCCTTTAAGCTAAAAGCAACTATTGCTCCAACTAATGCTACAAACAAAAATGTTACTTGGTCAAGTAACAAAAAGTCTGTTGCTGTAGTCAATAGCAAAGGCAAGGTTACTGCTAAGAAAAAGGGTAAATGTTCAATTAAGGCAGGTGCTAAGGATGGTAGCAAGGTATCGGCTACTTGTAAGATAATTGTTAAGTAATCTTATTTAGATTTAGCCTTTAATAAAATAATTAAAAGGGTATGATTTGTATTTTTATGAATCATACCCTTTATTCTGTTATAGAAAAATTATGTTTTGCTAAATTAGATTTTGTTAATTTATAAAATATTTTTTGCTATAAATCATAAAATAAATGTAGATTTTTAGGGCTTTTCTAGTATGTTACAAGTCTTTACATAAAGAATTAACTGTGTTATAATAATGTGTAATTTATAGTATAGTATAACTATTAGTATGTCATAATGTCGTACCGGAATTATAGTTAGTATGAAGGAGTAGGAAAATGTCAGTAAAAGTAACTTTGTTAACCCACACACCAAACCCTGAGCAAGTTGTGGCTATGGCTGCAAAGCTTTGTTATTCACCATCCGGTATTGAAGATTTGAGAGATGGTTTAACAGAAGAAAAAACTACTTCTTTCTTAAATATGCTTAGCGATTTAGGTCATGGTAGCCCAACAGAACATGTATCATTTACTTTCGGCATTGAGGGTATCTCAAGAGCCTGTTCTCATCAGTTGGTACGCCACAGAATCGCTTCATACAGTCAGCAGTCCCAAAGATATGTTGACGGTACTTCTTTTGAATTTGTAACACCACCTGAAATCAAGAGTTGCCCTGAGGCTTATGAAGAATACAAAAAGGTAATTGATTTACAGAGTGATGCTTACAGTAAAATTCGTGATGCACTTGTTGTAAAGTACATTAAAGAATTTAAAGGTGAAGAACTATCCGGTACAAATGATGAAATAATTAATTCTTTTAAAGAAGAAAACAAAAGACAGTGTAACGCTTTCATTAAGAAAGCAAACGAAGATGCAAGATTTGTACTTCCAAATGCTTGTACTACAAAGATTGTTTGTACTTTCAATGCTCGTTCACTTCACAACTTCTTTGCTCACCGTTGTTGCAACAGAGCTCAGTGGGAAATTAGAGAAGTAGCTGAACAAATGTTACTACAATGTCTAGAAGTTGCCCCAACATTATTTAAAAATTGTGGTCCATCTTGTCTGTTTGGTCCTTGTCCTGAGGGCAAAATGAGTTGTGGCAAAATGAAAGAAATGAGAGAGAAGTATGGCAGGTAAGATTATTGTGATTGAAGGTCTTGATGGTAGTGGCAAAGCTACCCAAACTGACCTTTTATATAAAAAGCTATTATCAGAAGGAAAGAATGTTAAGAAACTTACTTTTCCTTGTTATGATAGCGACAGCTCAGCACTGGTAAAAATGTACCTTAGTGGTGAACTTGGTGATGACCCTAACTTGGTAAATCCATATACTGCATCAGCTTTTTATGCAGTTGATAGGGTTGCTTCATTCTTAAAAGATTGGAAAAATGACTATGACAATGGCACAATCTTTCTTTGTGACAGATATAGTACATCAAATCCGATTTATCAGTTAAGTAAATTAAATGAAAATGAGTATGATGAATATTTAGAATGGCTCAATGATTTTGAGCATATTAAGTTGGAAATACCTGCACCGGACTTTGTGCTTTACTTAAATATGCCAATAGAAGTTAGCCAGAAACTAATGGCTAAAAGATATAACGGTGACGAAAATAAAAAGGATATTCACGAAAAGAATATTTCTTTTTTAGAAAAATGTCACTCATCAGCTAAGTATTGTGCTAAAAAACTTGGTTGGGAAGTTGTTGATTGTGCTTTTAACGGTGAACCAAGGTCTATTGAAGAAATTTCTAATGAGGTATATTCCAAAGTAAAAGGAAAAGTATAAGGATATTTATGTTAGAATTCAGGAAACCAAAAATTGAAGATAAAGAAAAGTATCAAAATGCTTTAGATAAAACTAACTTTATGGATGGTGAATGTTCATTTGCCAATACTTATATGTGGAGTGAACATTACGATACAAGAATAGCGTTTAAGAATGACTTTGTTTTTAGATGTTATTTTGAAAATGACAAACCGATTGGTTACACAATTCCATTTGGTGGAGAAGATTTAAAGTGGGCAGTAGAAGAACTTTTGCAAGATGCAAAGGACAGAAATGCTACAAAATTTGAACTTGGTTTGTTAACAGAAGAAGTTAAAGAAAAACTGGAAACATTATTCCCAAATAAATTTGAATTTACAGAAAATAGGGATGATGCAGATTATATTTATTTGCAAGAAGATTTAGCAAATCTTTCCGGTAAAAAATACCACGGAAAGAGAAACCATATCAGTCAGTTCAAAAGAGCAAATCCTGATTATGTTTATGAACCATTAACCAGAGAGCATTATTCCGATGCACTTTTAATTGCTGCTAAGTGGGCATCTGATAGAAATGAAATTGATGGTGAAGAATATGGTGCTGATTATGTGGCAATAGAGGATTGTTTCTTACATTTTCATGAACTTGATTTGTTTGGTGGCATTATCTATGTTGACAACAAGGCTGTTGCAATGACAGTTGCATCAAAAATTCGTGATGGTATCTGTGATGTTCATTTTGAAAAGTCTATAATTGACAACGGTTATCCGGTTATTAACAATGAATTTGTTAAGACACTAACTGATTTTAAATATATAAACAGAGAAGAAGATATGGGACTTGAGGACTTAAGAAAAAGTAAATTGTCCTATAAGCCAAATATAATTTTAATGAAATATAACGCAAAGGTTAAACAATGATTGAATATTCTAAAGGCTCAATGGCTGACTTAAAAGAACTGAAAACACTTTGGATTGCATCATTTAACGATACACTAAAAGGTTTCAAAACTTTTATGAAAAACAACAAAAACAAAATGAGAATTTATGTAGCAAAGGACGGTAATCGTACTGTTGCTATGTTGTATCATATTCCTTGTAAATTTCTTGAGTATAAGGCACACTACCTTTATGGTGCTGCTACTGAAAGCAAGTATAGAAATAGAGGAATAATGAAAAATCTTATTGATTTTAGTTTAGAAGATGCCAAAACTTTAGGTGAAGAATTTTCTTTCTTGTATCCGGCAGATGACCATTTGTATGGTTATTACTATTCACTTGGTTATGAGAGAAATTGCTTTAGAAAACAGGCTACTGTTTCTAGGGATAAGCTAATGCATATTGCAGAATACAGTCCGTTTTGTATGTCACTTAGTGTAACCGGTATGGGTAAGCTGAGAGAAAATTACCTAAAAGGAAATGCGTTGCAGTTTAATCAGGATTATATAAAATATTCTGTTGCCAATGTTAAGAATTATGGTGGTTATGTAATTTGTAGTGGTGACGGTTATTGCTTTGTTGATGAAGATGAATACAAAAAATGTGTTGTATCGGAACTTTTTGCAAAGGAAGATGATATTTTCCCTTTGCTTGGTGAAATGCTAAAAGAGTCTGATGCCGATACATTTGTTTTTAACTATTCACCAACATTAAATATATTTGATAATGAAGAAATTGTACCTGATGGAATGGTAAAATTTCTGGGTAATACAAAAGTAAATGAAGCCTATATCGGACTTCGCAATTTGTAAAGGAGATTATTATGGTATATGTTTTTATGGCAGATGGCTGTGAAGAAATTGAAGCACTTGCACCTGTAGATATGCTACGCAGAGGTGGTGTTGAAGTAACAACTGTTGGTGTTACAGGAAAAACTGTTACAGGCAGTCATAATATTTCTGTTAATACAGATATTTCTTTAGAAGAAGTAAACCTAAGTGATATAGAGGCTGTTGTTCTTCCGGGTGGTATGCCTGGTACACTTAACCTTGAAAAGAATGAAAAGGTACAAGAGATTGTTGAGTATGCTTATGATAAGAAGTTACTTATCTGTGCTATTTGTGCTGCACCGTCAATCCTAGGTCATAAGGGTTACTTAAAGGATAAGAAAGCTACTTGTTTCCCAGGTTTTGAGGACTCATTTGACGGTGGCGAATATACAGGTGAAGTAGTTACTGCTTGTGGTAACATTATTACAGGCAAAGGCTGTGGTGCAGGTATTTATTTTGGTCTTGAAATTCTAAAGAATATTAAAGGCGAAGAAACTATGAAAAAGGTGTTTGATTCATTACAATGTCCCAACTAACTAAAGATGAAATGAGAAAAAGTCTTAAAAAAATAAGACAGAGTATCACCGGAGAAAAGAAAAAAGATTATGACCTTGAGATTACTTGCAGATTCCTTATGACTGAGGAATATAACAAGGCTGATACTGTCCTTTGTTATGCAGGTACTAAGGATGAAATAGATACAAGGTATCTTATTTATGCTGCTTTGGCTAACCACAAGAGAGTAGGTCTTCCTCGTTGTAATGGGGATATTCTTGACTTTTATTATGTTAGAGGTATTGATGACCTTATGGTTGGTTCATTTGGTATTATGGAACCTGATGTTAGAAAATGCAGTAGAATACTTGATTTTAGAAATAGTGTCCTTGTTGTGCCGGGTTTGGGTTTTAGTCCCGATGGCAAGAGAATTGGCTATGGCAGAGGATATTATGATAGATTTATTTCCCATTATAATGGGAAAGTTGTTGGTATGTGTTACCATCAGCAAGTGAAAATGAATATTCCTGTGGAAGAAACCGATGAAAATATCAATGTTTTAATCACAGAGCAATATACCAGAAACATCTGATTGAAGGTGCAATATGAGTAATAATAATTTTGAAAATGAAGAGTTAAGACTTAAGAAAGAAAGAGAAAAAAAGGTAGCTTCTTTCCATCTACATATTGATGAAGATGAACTTGACAGACCTTATCATAAAAGGGAAGAAAGACCAAGAAGACAAAGAGTAGATAGAGAAACTATGCCAAGGCTGACTGATAGTCAAGAGCTTAATTCCTTTAGTGGTGGCAAAACAAGAGCTGAAGTAGAAAAGGATATGAAGAAAGCTGACAAGAAACATCAGAAAGAAGCCAAGAAAAGGGAAAAGCGTAAGTCTAAGAAGAATAAGCGTATCTTTACAATTATTTGGCTTGTAATGGTTATTATGGCCGGTGTGGTTCTTTCTAAATATATGCTAACAGGTGTAGATGACCTACTTGCTATTTCTCGACCTGAAGCAAATGAGGTTACTGTTAAGATTGAAAAGACAGATACTTTTGATGATGTAATTGATAAGCTATATGATAAAGGTGTTATCAAGGATAAGAAGTTCTTTAAGTTCTATGGTAGTATGAAACATGTTGATAAGTACCTTGAACATGGTACTATTAAGCTAAAGACTAACCAAGACTATGAGGCTATTATTAATACTTTGGAAAGTCCATACGACAATGTTAAGTCTGTTGAAGTACAGATTACAGAAGGTATGAACATTAACGAAATTGCCAATAAACTAGTTAAAAAGAAGGTTCTTTCTGATAAGGACGAATTCTTAAGCCTATGTAACAGTGATAAGTTTGACTCTGATTATGATTTCTTAAAGGTTTTAGGTAAAGCAAAGTCAAATGGCAGATATTATAAGCTAGAGGGTTATTTGTATCCTGATACTTATACTTTCTATGAAAACGAAGACCCTTCACTAACTGTTAGTAGAATGTTAAGTAACTTTGCCGAAAAGAATGTTAATACTTTAAGTCAGGCTGACGGTTATTCTAAGAAAGTTTCTATTGAAGATAGAGCAGAAGATACAGGTTATACATTTGACCAGATTATGACTATTGCCTCATTAATTCAAGCAGAAGCTGCCGATAAAGATGATATGTACAATGTAAGTTCTGTTATTCACAACAGACTTGATTCAGGTAATGCATCCGATTATGCAAAGCTGGGTCTTGACTCTACAATTTACTATCCTTATCGTGATGCAAAGCATGTACCTGCATCTAAGGGTGGCAAAAAGTACAGCAGTACATACAATACTTACAAGATTAAAGGCCTACCAAGTGGTCCAATCTGTAACCCTAGTTCAGAGGCTATTGAGGCAGCTATTAATCCTAACAGCACAAGCTACTACTACTTCTGTCACGATACTAAGACAGGACAGGCTTACTATGCTTCTACAGCAGAGGAACATGAATATAATCTATCTATAAGTGGTAACAAATAATGAGTAATATTGAAATTAAAAGACCGGAAATTTTATCTCCTGCCGGTGATATGGAGTGTATAAAGAATTCACTAAAGTTTGGTGCAGATGCAGTTTATCTTGCCGGTAAACAGTTTGGTATGCGTACTGCATCCAAAAACTTTGACAATGATGAGCTTAAGAAAGCAGTAGAACTTGCCCATTCTTATGGCAGTAAACTTTATGTAACTTGCAATACTTTGCCTAGAAATAACGAAATGGCAGTTCTACCTGATTTCCTTAGTTATGCTGATGAAATCGGTGTTGATGCTTTTATTATTGCAGACCTAGGTGTTTTTGAACTTGCCAAGAAATATGCACCGAATGTTGAAAGACATATTTCAACTCAGGCAGGTATTGTAAACAGCGATACTGCAAATGCTTGGTACAATATGGGTGCAAGTAGGGTTGTTCTTGCAAGAGAAATGACTTTTGACGATATTGTTGATATTAGAGCAAAGATTCCTAAGGAACTTGAGATTGAATGTTTTGTACATGGTGCAATGTGTGTTTCATTCTCAGGCAGATGCTTAATCAGCAGTTACCTAACAGGCAGAGATGCCAACCGTGGTGACTGTGCTCAGCCTTGCAGATGGAAGTACCATCTTTATGAAGAAAATAGGGAAGGTCAGTTCTTCCCTGTAGAAGAGGCTGATGGTGGCACATACCTATATAATAGTAGAGATATGTGTATGATTGAGCATATTCCTGAGCTTATTGAAAGTGGAATTTCTTCTCTAAAAATCGAGGGTAGAGCAAAGAGTGCTTACTACTGTGCAGTTACTACTAATGCATATCGTCATGCTGTAAATGACTATATGAAAGAAAGAGAAAACTACACTCTAAAGCCTTGGATTAAAGAGGAACTTGAAAAAATCAGCCATAGAGAATACAACACAGGTTTTTACCTTGGCAAAGAGCCGGGACAAGTTACTTCAAACGGTGGCTACATCAGACATTATGATGTTGTGGCAGTTTGTGAAAGTAATGAGGGTAATGTGTCAAATATCACTCAGAGAAACAAATTCTTTGTCGGTGATACACTTGATGTTTTGCCACCTTCCGGTATTCCGTTTACAACAGTTTGTAAGGAACTAAAGAATAAATACGGTGTAGCAGTAGACAGTGCACCTCATGCAATGGAAGAACTGATTATGACTACAGATAAAGAAATTCCACCTTCTTCTGTAATTCGTAAAAAGCGTTCTTGACAAACCATTTTTGCTGGTTTATAATACTAAAGGAATATGAAAAAGCTGTGAGTAGGAAGAATGTAAAAGGTTCTTTTTTAGAGAGAGTAGGGTTGGTGAAACTACTTAAAGAATTTTTACAGGGCCAACCTATTAGCTCTGTGTGATGAACACAGCGTATCTCTGCGTTAAAGAGTCCGAGAGGGAGAGCATTATTGCACTTCAACTAGGGTGGTACCACAGGAATTATCCTGCCCCTAATTTTAGGGGCAGGTTTTTTATTTTTCATAAACAATTATTTTTTATATTAATTAAGGAGAGAAAACAATGCAGTGGACTGGTCTTAATGAGTTAAGAGAAAAATTCTTATCATTTATGGAATCAAAGGGTTGTCTAAGACTTCCTTCATTCCCACTAATTCCAAAGGATGACAAAAGCTTACTACTAATCAACAGTGGTATGGCTCCAATGAAAAAATATTTTACAGGTGAAGTTACACCTCCTAAGACAAGAGTTACTACTTGTCAGAAGTGTATCCGTACTCCTGATATTGAAGAAGTAGGTATCACCGACCGTCACGGTACTTACTTTGAAATGCTTGGTAACTTCTCATTCGGTGATTACTTTAAGAGAGAAGCTACTGCTTGGGCATGGGAATTCTTTACAAAGGTTCTTGAAATCCCTGCTGAAAAGCTATATATTTCAGTTTATCAAGATGATGATGAAGCATTTGACATTTGGACTAAAGAAGTAGGTGTTGACCCTAGCCATATGGTTAGACTAGGCAAGGCTGATAACTTCTGGGAACATGGTAGTGGTCCTTGTGGTCCTTGTTCTGAAATCTATTACGATAGAGGGGAAGAACACGGTTGTGGTAAACCTGACTGTGGTGTTGGTTGCGAATGTGACAGATTTATGGAAGTTTGGAACTTAGTATTTACTCAGTTCGATAATGACGGTCATGATAACTACACACCACTTGACCATCCAAACATTGATACAGGTATGGGTCTTGAAAGACTTGCTTGTGTAATGCAAGGTGTTGATAACCTATTCCTAGTTGATACTGTTCAGAACATTATGAAGCATATTTCTTCAATTGTTGGTGTTAACTACGGCGAAGACCCTAAGACAGATATTTCACTTAGAGTTATTACTGACCATATTCGTTCAACAACATTTATGATTGGTGACGGTGTTATGCCATCAAATGAAGGCAGAGGCTATGTTCTGAGAAGATTGCTTAGAAGAGCAGCTCGTCATGGTAGAATTCTTGGTTACACAGACCCATTCCTATATAAAGTTGCCGAAACTGTTATTAAAGAAAACGAAACTGCTTACCCTGAACTTCGTGATAAGCGTGACTTTATCGTTAAGGTTATTGAAGCTGAGGAAGATTCTTTCAGCAAGACAGTTAAGCAAGGTATGCAGATGCTTGAAGATATTATTGCTAAAGCAGATAGCAAGGTTCTTTCCGGTGATGATGCATTTAAGCTAAACGATACATTCGGTTTCCCAATTGACTTAATTAAGGAAATTGTTTCTGAAAATGAAATGTCAGTTGATATTGAGAGATTCCAGGAACTTCTACAGGAACAGAAAGACCGTTCAAGAGATGCCCACAAGAATGCCGGTGCTGAGGCTTGGCTATCAGATAGCATTGACTTCTCAGATGTTGACAAGACAGAATTTAAGGGCTATAAGGTAACTTCTTGTGAAAGCAAGATTGTTGCTATGGTTAAAGACGGTGAGAGAGTTAAGGCTCTTACCGAAGGTGAAGAAGGTCTTATCATTCTAAACAGAACTCCTTTCTATGCTGAAAGTGGTGGTCAGATTGGTGATACCGGTGTATTAGTTGCAGACAACACAGTTGTTACTGTAAATGACACAACTAAGGATGCATCAGGTATTTTTATGCACACAGTAAAGGTAGAAAAGGGTGTTGTTACAGTTGATGACACTGTTTTTGCTAAGGTTGACAGTAAGAGAAGAATGAACATTACTCGTAACCATACAGCAGCTCACTTACTACAGGCAGCACTAAGAGAAGTTTTGGGTACTCATGTTGAACAGGCAGGTCAGTTAGTTTCTGATGATTACTTTAGATTTGACTTTACTCATTATGAAGCTATGACTGATGATGAACTTGAAAAGGTGGAAAACCTAGTTAACGAAAAAATCCTAGATCAGTTAGATGTTGTTTCTGAAGAAATGGACATTGAAGAAGCTAAAAAGCTAGGTGCTATGATGCTATTCGGTGAAAAGTACGGTGACAGAGTTAGAGTAGTAAACGCAGGTGATTTCTCAATTGAATTCTGTGGTGGTACTCATGTTACAAATACTGCTAATATCGGTTTATTTAAGATTAAGTCAGAAAGCTCAGTAGCTTCCGGTGTTAGAAGAATTGAAGCAGTAACAGGTGAGGGTGTTCTAAATTACCTAAACAGTGTTCTATTTGTTGTTAACAAGTGTACTGAAGCACTAAGAATTAACAACCCTAAGGAACTTGTACAGGGTAGTATCCGTATTGCTGAAGAAATGAAAGCAAAGGATAAGAAGATTGAAGAACTAAATCAGAAACTTGCTAAGAATGCAACAGAAGCAGTATTTAAGAATGCTAAGAGATACAAGGGTATCCGTATTATCTCAGTTGCTATCAATGGTGCAACAGTTGACCTACTTCGTGATATGTCATCTAGAGCAGTAGATACTGACCCAACAACCGTTATTGTTCTTGCTAGTATCAATGGTGACAAGGTAACATTTATCTGTGGTTGTGGTAAAGATGCAGTTGCAAACGGTATTAAGGCCGGTGATATTGTTCGTAAGGTTGCTCAAATCGCAGGTGGTAACGGTGGTGGTAAGCCAAGTATGGCTATGGCCGGTGCTAAGGATGTTACTAAGGTTGATGACGCAATTATTGCAGTTGAAGGTATCGTTAAGGAAATTGCAGATTCTCTAGGCCTAGAGGACTAATATTTTAATTCTTCAATTTTGATTAGACTTAATTTTGGTTATTGAATTTTTGTTATTTTATGATGAAATTCAACAAATTTAAATCTTTCAGTTTTATTGTGAGTTAAGTAAAAAATAATAAATAATATAAAAAGTAGCAGATTTTTTAATTTATCTGCTACTTTTACTTTTGTTTTTTTAATTATGATTGTGTTAATCTAAAACCACTTTAACAAATTTAGGTTTATCAATTTTGTTTCTGCGTGTAGATAGGTTAGTTAAATAAATTAGGGTTTGTCTTTTTTATTTTGATTGTGGGTTAAGGTAAATTTGTAGTGAGAATATATACCATAAAATCATATGAAACTATGACTCACAGGTGTAGGGGACATCATTGATGTCCCGTTATAAACTATCCTATTTATCGGTATTTTCCACTGTGTAGTAAGTTATAATTTATAATCTGCAAATAGGACAAAAAGCCCATAGGTATCACACTTTTTAACGGGCGAACGATGTTCGCCCCTACAACTGTAAGCCAAAAGTTTGTTGTAATTTT
>CAKSNZ010000030.1 GCA_934476515.1 uncultured Ruminococcus sp.
ATCCAAGCAGATGCTGTACCAAAAGTACGTTTCTCTGACGCTTCTTTGTCAATTCAATTGGCTCTACATGATACGGAGCACGATATTCAAAAGCTTTTATATCAGAAATATTTGTAAGCCCCGTCAACACACCTTGGCCTTTTTCATCTCGTAAGCCTCTTTTTACACCATACTCTGAATACAGATTTTTACTAATGCTATCATTTTGTTCACAAAAAATTGCTTGCTGTTTCATATAATTTTCCAAATTGCTCATTTGAATCGCTCCTTTCATTCTGTTACGAACTTACATACTATACTCAGATATTCTTGTTTCCGGAGCATTCAGCATTGTCTGTTCTTTTTCTTATTCTTATTCATTAGCAATACAATACAATGGAAAACTCAATTTAACCTCAACAAAATTTATTTTTATTCTAATATATGAAGGAGCTTTTCTTACTCCGTTGTATTAATCACTATTTTATTTTTTCATCTAATTTCCAGATAATATATCCTTTATTTTCAAGACAATAAATAGAAGAAGCCCTTTGAGAAAAAGATTTCTCCTCTCTCAAAGGGCAAGTTGGCAAACTGGAATTTCTATTTGTGTTGCCATGTCATTACATAATCTTTTTCTCCGGTAGCCTCATCTAAGCCACTATGCTGAATCTCAAATCCTTCTCTCTTATAAAAAGATATTGCCCGTGCGTTCTTTTGGTATACGTTCAAGTGCAACTTATTCCTTTTATCCTTTGCATAATTCAGCAGAATTTTACCTATACCCTGCGATTGCATTTCACCAGAAACAAAAATGCCCTCAACATATTCATCATTTAACCCTATAAAACCCTGTATTTCTGTATCATACTCATACACATAAACCTCTGCTAGTAACAACGCTTCTTTTACTGATTTGAAATTGCTTTTCCAGTATTCGGCGGGGATAAAATTATGTGCCTTTATATTTGTATCCAACCATATATCTGCAACTTTATTTATATCATCCCTTTGAAATTCTCTAATCATAACGGTGACTCTCCATAAACTTGAATTTAAATTATAACGGTCTTTGCAAATACACCATATCTACCAACTGTATTCCACTCTCATAGATTGGGTGGTCATAATTATCTATAAAGAAATTTGATATGATATGCGAACGGACAAAACCACACTTTTCATAAAATGGTATTGTCAGTGGGCTATCGCCTGTTCCCACTTGCAGAATGGCATATTGCTCTCTGTAATTATTAACAATAAACTCAATTAAGGCTCTTGCATAACCTTTCCCTTGATATTCTGGAACTGTCGCAATGTTCTTGATTTCAAGTATGTCATTTTCTTTATCGGTTATGACACACTCACACTTGACCCCATTATCATCAAGTACATACATCTTGCCGTTATCAAGATAACGGTCAACCATATCTTCCTGCTCATCTGCTAATAGGAGCAAATCAAGATATTGTTTTTTATTTTCTTTAACTTCAATAATTTTCATCAATCGCACCTTCAAATTCCTATTTGCATTTCCATTCATTTTGAAAATGGGCAACTCCGATTGGAATTGCCCACTCATTGCACTAATTATGCGATTTTTTCTTGTTTGCACCGATTTCTGCATCAAATGATGTAAGTTTGATGTAAATCGCTGTTTTTTCATTTTTTATCAAATGAAGTACGTCCCGTCTATTTGGTAAAACGGTACATCATTACATCAGCTTAATAGAGCTTTGCACCGGCAGGGATATGGTTATCAACCATTAGTAGGTGTAGCTTTTCTTCTCCTTCTTCTTCATGAACGGCAGAAAGTAGCATACCACAAGAATCAATACCCATCATTGCTCTTGGTGGTAGGTTAGTAATAGCAATAAGTGTCTTGCCTACTAATTCTTCAGGTTCATAATAAGCGTGAATACCACTTAGGATTGTACGGTCAGTACCTGTACCGTCATCAAGAGTAAACTGTAGAAGTTTCTTTGACTTAGGAACTGCTGTACATTCCTTAACCTTTACTGCTCTAAAGTCAGACTTACTGAATGTATCAAAATCAACAAAATCCTTAAATAATGGTTCAACCTCTACCTTAGAGAAGTCAATCTTTTCTTCCTTAGGTTCAGCAACCGGCTTGTTAGCAGATTTTGATGCACCTACAGGCTTCATTGTTGGGAATGCAATAACATCACGAATTGTCTGTGAGTTAGTTAGTAGCATAACAAGTCTGTCAATGCCCATACCCATACCACCTGTTGGAGGCATACCGTATTCCATAGCAGTTAGGAAATCTTCATCAATCATATTAGCTTCTTCATCACCATTTTCACGAAGCATCATCTGATGTTCAAAACGACCTCTCTGGTCAATTGGGTCATTAAGCTCTGTATATGCGTTAGCAAGTTCGCCACCTGCTACGAAAATTTCAAATCTTTCTACTAGTAGTGGGTTATCTTTCTTTCTCTTTGTTAAAGGAGAAATTTCTACCGGATAGTCAATTACGAATGTAGGCTGAATTAGCTTATCTTCTACATATTCATCAAATGCTTCAGCAAGAACATTACCCCAAGTATCAGTTGGCTTAACCTCCAGCTTAAGTTCCTTTGCAACTTCCTTAGCCTTTTCAGTGTCGCCCATAAATTCACCAAAGTCAACGCCGGTCTGTTCTTTAACTGCATCAATCATTGTAATTCTCTTAAATGGAGCTTTTAGAGAAATTTCATAATCACCGTATGTAATATCTTCTGTACCGTTAACAGCCATACAAGACTTGTTGATAAGTTCTTCGGTAATATCCATCATACCGTTATAGTCTGTATATGCCTGATATAGTTCGATAGTAGTAAATTCAGGATTATGTCTAGGGTCCATACCTTCGTTACGGAAAATTCTACCGATTTCATAAACTCTTTCCATACCACCGATGATAAGTCTCTTTAGAGGAATTTCTGTTGCAATTCTCATATACATATCAATGTCAAGTGTGTTATGGTGAGTTACGAATGGTCTTGCTGATGCACCACCCGGAATTGTGTTTAGTGTTGGAGTTTCAATTTCAACAAAGCCCTTGCTATCCATAATGTTACGGATAGTAGAAACAATCTTACCTCTCTTGATAAATGTTTCCTTAACTTCAGGATTCATAATAAGGTCAACTTCACGCTGACGGTATCTTAGGTCAACATCCTTTAATCCATGATACTTTTCAGGTAGTGGAAGAAGTGACTTTGAAAGAAGCTTAACACCTGTTGCGTGAACAGAAACTTCGCCCATCTTTGTTTTGAAAACAAAGCCTGTACATTCCATAATATCGCCAATATCCCACTTTTTAAGACCTTTGTATGTTTCTTCGCCAAGGTCATCAAACTTTGCGAAAACCTGCATTTTGCCTGTACGGTCATATACATCCATAAACATAACCTTACCTTTGCCACGCTTAGACATAATTCTACCGGCAATTGTTACTGTCTGGTTTTCGTATTTTTCAAAGTTATCTGAAATATCTTTGTTTAGTGTATCTCTGGCTGAAGTATTGACCATATAAGGATCGTTACCGGCAGCCTGTAGTTCTGCTAACTTGTCACGGCGAACCTTTAATAGGTCACCACCGTTGTTCTTGTTCTGGTTATTCTGTTCACCCATTTTTTATTTCCTTTCCATAATAAAAGGCAGTATCAAGAACTGCCCTTAATTATCAATTTAATCTAAGTTATCTTGAAATTTCCATTACCTTGTAAGCTACAACGCCACCTGGAGTTTCGATTTCTGCAACATCATCAATTGCCTTGCCTAGAAGTCCCATACCAACAGGACTTTCATCAGAAATCTGTAGCTTCTTAGGGTCACTTTCGTTTGAACCAACAATACGAATAGTCATTTCCATATCGTTAGCAAGATTTTTAATTTTTACTGTACTACCTAGATGTACTCTATCATTGCTGATTTCGCTTTCATCAATAATAACTGCATTTTTAAGGCTTGCTTCAATATCTGCAATTCTAGCTTCAAGAATAGCCTGTTCATTTTTTGCATCATCATATTCTGAGTTTTCAGAAAGGTCACCATATGAACGAGCAACCTTGATTTTTTCTGCGATTTCAGTTCTTTTTTCGCCTTTAAGGACTTCAAGTTCAGCCTCTAATTTTTTAAGGCCTTCTTCTGTAAGCATAACCTGCTTTGCCATTAAAAACACATCCTTTTTCAAATAAATATACTATTTTATTATATCATTAATAAGGATTATGTCAATCCCCTAAACTACTGCTTTAGCAAGATATTTTCCCATACTTTTCACTGTACAAGTACAATTTTCGTTATAAGTTGTCTTTGGGATAAGTTCAGCCATATAATGTTGCCTACCTTTTGAAAACAAAGCTGATGCAAAGTACAAACTGTCCATATCCTCAGGTCGGTATTTTTCTAAATTTTCCGGTATTTCAACACTATATCCATAGTAACATTGTGCATTCATATCAAAACAAGGTCTTTCACTTGTTAACACAATAGCTTTACTGTTTAAATCAAGAATTTTTCTGATTTGAGTTGGAGCAATTACAAGGTCAGCATCTTTCATTCTTGAAAGTCGGTCGGTATAAACTAAACTGACACCCATTTCATCCATCAATTTATCGGAAATTTCCTTGTACTTTTTCTTGTTAACTGTTACCACAATAAAATTGTCAGTTAACTTACAAAGTTCATTTAAAAAATATTTATTGTTTCCGTCAATATCGTAATATACAATTTTCAATTTCTCCGGATTTTCCATTGTTTTCAGTAGTGACAATGCAAAGTTATTAGTCATAATCTTTGAAAATGTACTGTCAACAAACCTTTGCAGTCTGGAGTTTATTGGGAAAGAAATATTCTCACTGCACACTAAACACTTTGATTGATAACCTGCTCTGTTCTTTACAACTTTCCAATTAATTTTGTCGTTATAGCTTATGTAAACCATCTGACGGATAATAAGGTTTTTTTCTTCCCCATAATCTTCAAGTAACTTATCCTTTATAAATGGCTTTACTAATTTTTTCAATCCTTTTAGGTTTCTTTTTTCAATTCTAAATGTTGTTAACAAAGAAAATCCCCCTTTGCGCTATTTCTATAATAGTATGCAAAGAGGGAAAAATTATGCTTATTTTGTTGAACTAATTATTTTTTAATGAAGATTTTTTAATTAGCACATATGAACCGTCAGAAATTTTGAAACTCTTGTAGTCCTTACTGTATTTACCTTCATTATAGTCACTTTCCGGAACATAAAGAATGTTGTCATTATCAACACTTTTAACATATGTAGAGGATAAAGACTCTCTCAAAGTTTCTTCATCAATTGAACCCTTATAGTTCTCTCTAACTGCTGAATCAACCTCATAAAGTTTTGTAAACATTCTCTGCTTTTCGTTTAAGTCAGTAACCTTTGAATTAAAGGTATGCATTGCATAAACATAAGCACCGGAAAAAGCAATAGCAGAACAAACTGCTGCTATAGTAACAGTTAAACCTACCGGTACACCCTTTTTAACAGGTCGTCTTTCTCTTCTATCACTCATAATCAGAACTCTGACATTGGGTCATACTTTGTACCGTTAATTCTACATTCAAAGTGTAGATGAGGACCACTTGACCAACCTGTAGAGCCTACATAACCGATAACCTGACCCTTAGAAACATGAGAGCCTTGGCTAACAACTGCTCTTGTAAGGTGACCGTAAATTGTACATTTACCGTTACCATGGTCAATCCATACATAGTTGCCGTAGCCACCACCACAGCCACAAGAACCGGCCTTACCCCAGTTATGTGTACAAGAGTTATTGGAAACAACAACTCTACCTGAGTCAGCAGCAACTACTGTTGCACCCATAATGCTACCGTCTGAAATATCAATAGCACCGTGACCATAAGTACCTCTGTCTTCACCGAATACTGATGAAAGTGCAGTATGTCCCGGTACAGGCCATGTGTAACCTGAACCTGATGGTGTTACCGGTGTGTAGCCACCACTGTTACTGCCACCATTGTTGTTAGAGCCATTATTTGAACCACCGTTTGAACCGTTAGAACCAGTGCTTGAGTTATTCTTTCTAGCCTTTGCAGCAGCTTTCTTAGCCTGTTCTTCATAGTATGATTGAATCTGGTCATCAATACCATTCAAAGCACCGTTATTAGCCTTAATAGCAGCTTCTTGCTTTTTGTTACGAGTATAAAGAGTGTTTAACACTTTACTGTTTTCATCAACAACAGACTGCAAGTCAGCTTGTTTAGTCTGTAGATTTTTCTTTTCTTTAACTTGTTTTGCCTTATCCTTTACTAAAGCAGTTTTTTCTGACTTAACAGTTTTCATATCTGTTTCAATATCAGAAATTAACTTTTCGTCAAAGTTACTTACATTTCTAACAAGTTCAACTTTATCAAGAAAATCACTAAAGTCCTTAGCACCTAGGATAATTTCCAGAGAACTAACATCACCTGACATATAGATAGTCTTGATTCTCTTTCTTAGAGTATTTGTTCTTGAACTAATATCGCTATTTAGTTTCTTGATTTTCTTTGTCTTAGCTGAAATTTGATTGTTAAGTGTTGTAATTTTCTCTTGGCTTACAACAATTTCATCATTAACAGCATCAATTCTGTTAAGCAAGGTTTTCTGATACTTCTTTGTCTTAGCAATCTTACTGTTGTTTTTCTCTAATTCTTTCTCATATTGTTCTGACTTTTGCTTTAACTCTGCTTGTCTTTGTTCAAGTTCAGAAATAGAGTCTTGAGCAACAACTGTGCTAGGCTGTACCTTTGCACCAATAGCAAATGTGCCACCAACTACAGTCAAAGCCAATATCGCCGAGATTATCTCTTTTTTCATTGCTATACTCCTTTCAGAGATAAAGTCAATTACCAACCAAGGATAATTGAACCTTCTTTCTTTAGGTACTTACCAATACTGATAAGACCACCTAAAATACCAACAAATACACCTGCAATAATAAATGCACCAAGGAATGGCCACATTACTGAGTTGAATGCTATTGCCTTAAATGGCACTACATACTGCAATGCTTCTATAATCAAATCATAAATGAGCATTAAGCCAAATGTTGAAATAACACCGGACAATGCACCAATAATAATACCTTCAACAAGGAATGGTATTCTTACAAATGTATCTGTTGCACCAACAGACTTCATAATACTGATTTCGTATCTTCTTGCATACATACTCATACGAATTGTATTAGAAATAATAAATAGGGAAATTACTACAAGTGCCAAAACAATAGCTACAGAAAGAATCTGTATTATCTTGTTTAGACTTGTTAGCTTATCTGCAACATCTGTTTGTGATGATACAGTAGCAACACCCTTAATACTCTGAATTTGTTTTACTGTACTCTCATATTTTGATAAGTCCTTAACAGTAACCTTATAAGCATCAGGAAGTGGATTGCCCTCACCTTCCATTTCAGCAAAAACCTTGTCACCAAGAACATCCTTGTAATCCTTAATAGCCTCTTCCTTAGGGAAGAAAGAAACAGAAGTAACATTACTTAAGCCTTCCATTTGTTTTCCTGCATTAGTGATTTCTGCATCAGTTGCTTTATCTTCCATATAAACAGTTGTTTCGTTGCTATCCCCAACTTTGTCAACAATTGTTTTAACATTCAAAGATGCCATAACAGCAGCACCTGTCAGTACAAGGCAAGATAAAAGAACACCAATGGAAGCAAGGCTCATCATTCTATTTGACCAGATATTTTTGATACCTTCTTTGATTAAATAACCTAAATTACTAAGCTTCATTTTTACATTTCCTTTTCTATTTTACCTTAGTGAATCAATAACAGAATCTACCTGAGCGTCCTTTTCCTTTTTCTCTCTATCGGCAGCAATAATTCTCTTAATTTTTGCCGGATCAAGAGTTACTGTATGGATTAAGTCCTCTCTGTCATCTGTTTCGATTTCTTCAACAATCTTGTCAATGTTTTCAACAGCCTCTTCAACCTTAGTCTTTGGCTTTTCAGGTGTAGTATGTTCTTCTGCCATCTTGTTTAACATTCTTAGCTTTTGAACAGGTAGTTCCTGTACTTCTTCAGGTGACTCTTGGTCAATCTTTAGAAGTGGGCTAAGTTCATCATCAGAAATTTCCTGATCATATGATGACATAAGCTCAATATCTTCAGCAGACTTACGCTCAAGCTTTGTATCGTGAATAATCTTACCCTTATGAATTTCAATAACTCTCTTGCCAAATTCCTTAACAAGGTCATGTTCGTGGGTAACGATAATGATTGTTGTACCTTGCTTATTGATTTCAGAAAGCAGGTCAATAATTTCATGTGACATTTCAGGATCAACATTACCTGTAGGTTCATCGGCAATGATAATCTCAGGGTTATTTACTAAAGCTCTTGCAAGTGAAACTCTCTGTTGTTCACCACCGGAAAGCTGGTTAGGCCTACTCTTAATCTTACTGCCAAGACCAACTAGCTTTAAGATATAAGGAACACGAGTTTTGATTGTTTTGTTAGATGCACCAACACATCTCATAGCAAAAGCAACATTATCGTAAACTGTCATCTTCTCAATCAGACGGAAGTCCTGGAAAACAATACCCATCTTTCTTCTTAAGAAAGGAACTTTCCTTCTCTTAAGCTTACTCATTCTGATTCCATCAACAACAATTTCACCTTTTGTCAACTTTTCTTCAGCCATAATTAGCTTTAAGAACGTACTCTTACCGGCACCGGAAGAACCAACAATAAACACAAAGTCACCGTTGTTAATCTTTAGGTTGATATTATGCAACGCATGAGTACCTGAAGGGTAGTCCTTTGATACATTTTTAAATTCTATCATAAAAAAATCTCTCCAAAATGGTAACAAATGTTATTTACCAATGTGTACAAAACTCGCTCCACAAATGAATTTGAGAAGCGAGTCCTTATTAATTTTAGTATTTTGTAGGGTTAGCATCTAGGTATCTTCTTACCATTAATGCTACTTTAAAGACAATTGCATCTTCAAATTCTCTTAGGTCAAGACCGGTTAACTTCTTGATTTTTTCAAGTCTGTAAACAAGTGTGTTTCTGTGAACAAATAGCTTTCTTGATGTTTCAGAAACATTTAGGTTGTTTTCAAAAAACTTCTGAATTGTGAACAAAGTTTCTTGGTCAAGACTGTCAATTGAACCTTTCTTGAAAACTTCCTTTAGGAACATTTCACAAAGAGTAGTTGGTAGCTGATAAACAAGTCTTGCAATACCAAGGTTATCATAGCTGACAATAGTTCTTTCGTTATCAAATACCTTTCCAACTTCAAGGGCAACCTGTGCTTCCTTAAATGAATGAGCCAAATCCTTAATACCCATTACAATAGTACCGATACCAACTGTACAATGAGTATAGAATTCAGAAGAAAGTGTATCAACAATAGAACCTGCTAACTTCTCTAGGTCCTTTTCTTTAATACCCGGCTTTAGTTCCTTAACAAGAGCAATCTCAGTTTCGTTAATGTTAATGATAAAGTCCTTAGACTTATCTGGGAATAGGTTTTGAAGAACATCATAAGCAGAAATATCTGTCTTGGATGTAATTCTGATTAACATTACAACTCTGGTAACTTCTGAATTAAAGTGAAGTTCTCTAGCCTTTAGATAAATATCCCCCGGTAGGATATTGTCTAGTATAACACTTTTGATAAAATTACTTCTATCATACTTTTCATCATAATACTGCTTAATAGAATTCAGGGAAATAGCCAAAAGGCCCGCATATCTTTGGGCTGCCTCATCTGTACCGGAAACAAAGACTGCATACTCAGGTCTTTGATTTGCTCCAAATGATTTGTATGTATATCCGTTAATAACATAAGGAACAGTAGATGACAATGTTTCGGCATTTATACTTTCGTTTACTTCACCAATTCTGCCAAGTTCTGAACAAGCAATAACCACTGATGTTTCATCAACAATACCGATTGTTCTATCAATGGTATCTCTCATTTGGTGTATTACTCCTTGAAAGAGTCTATTTGACATATTATTTTCCTCCCTGATTATATGGTGATAATGACTAACGCTTTCGTTACAAGTCATATAATTATATTGTTCATCATATACATTTTACACAAAAACTCAGAAAATTGCAACATTTATTTTCAATTTTCAGGGAGAATTTTCACTAAAATCACAAATCACCCTATTTTGTGGGTATATTCGTGATACATTTTTACCAATTTGTCCGTTTTAGTAATTTTTCTGTGGTGATTTCTGTGTTATGCTGAACAAAGAAAATTTTTATTATAACAACAAACCCCCTCAAAATGAGGGGGTTATAAATATCAAGTTATCAGTTAGTGATAGTCTTTTCTGTTTCAGGATCAAATACATGAATCTTTTCAGTTTCAAATGCAATCTTGATCTTGTCACCAGGCTGAGCCTTTGAAGTTGGTTCAACTCTAGCGATAATTGGAATACCTTCAATGTTAACATATAGGTAAATTTCTGCACCCATAAGTTCTGTAACATCAACATTAGCTTCAAGAACACTTTCTGTTAGTCTTTCTAGGTGTTCAGCTTCGTCATGTACATGTTCAGGACGGATACCGATTCTAACAGCCTTGCCAACATAAGCGTCCAGCTTGCCACCTTCGTTCTTGTTTGCAGGTAGTGGAACACTATGACCTGCAAATTCAGCACAAATCTGATTACCCTTCTTAGCAAGAGTTGCATCAATAAAGTTCATCTGAGGTGAACCGATGAAACCTGCAACGAATTCGTTACAAGGTAAATCATATAGATGCTGAGGTGTATCAACCTGCTGAATGAAACCGTCTTTCATAACAACGATTCTAGTACCCATTGTCATAGCTTCTGTCTGGTCATGAGTAACATAGATGAATGTTGTACCTAGTCTCTGATATAGCTTAGAAATTTCTGTACGCATCTGTGCACGAAGCTTTGCGTCCAAGTTAGATAGTGGTTCGTCAAGTAGGAATACCTTAGGGTCACGAACGATAGCACGACCAAGAGCAACTCTCTGTCTCTGACCACCTGATAGAGCCTTAGGCTTTCTGTCTAGGTACTGTTCAATACCAAGAATTCTTGCAGCTTCCTGAACTCTTTCCTTGATTTCTTCCTTTGGTGTCTTTCTTAGCTTTAGACCAAATGCCATATTATCATAAACTGTCATATGTGGATATAGAGCATAGTTCTGGAATACCATTGCAATATCTCTATCCTTTGGTGCTACGTCATTTGCTAGCATATCGCCGATGTAAAGTTCACCCTTACTGATGTCTTCTAGACCGGCAATCATTCTTAGAGTTGTTGACTTACCACAACCTGAAGGACCAACCAAAATAATAAATTCTTTGTCTTCGATTTCTAGGTTAAAATCTGTAACAGCAGTTACACCACCGTCATAGATTTTATAAACGTGTCTTAAAGATACATTTGCCATACTAACTATAACCTCCCTGTATAAATAAGCAAGGATTTTACCATTCCTCACCGATAGTTTCGTATATCATAATGTAGTATATCATTTTTTTGTTGATTTGGCTACTATATTTTTGACTAAATATTAACGCAAGATTTTAGGCAAAAAGCCACACATATAAAAAATGTTCATATTTTTTGTTTATAACTTACAAAAATATATTACGCTTCTCATCCTCTTGCATAAATCTACATTCACCCGGCGCTAATTCTTTGGGCAATTTTAGCATACCGATTTGCTCTCTGTGTAGTTCTTTTACTGTTAATCCCTGTGTTAAAAACATCTTTTTTACCTGATGATACTTGCCTTCTCGTATAATTACCCTTGCAATATGGGGATTTTCCTTGTTTGGAAGTAATTTTGCCGATAGACAAAGTGTACCATCATAGAAAGAAATACCCTTCCTGAAGTTCTCTACCATTTCATCTGTAACTTCACCGTCAAGGGTTGCTTTGTACACCTTTTCAACATGCTTTTTAGGGGACAACATTCTATGGGCAAAGTCACCGTCATCAGTAATAATCAACATACCTGTAGTATCTTTATCAAGTCTACCTGCCGGAAAAAGATTTTTCCTTTTCATTTCCTTTGGCACAAGGTCAACAACAGTTTCTGCATTTTTATCATTACTGGCAGAGATATAACCCTTAGGCTTGTTCATTATAATATACACATATTCTTGATAAGAAATATCTTTGCCATCTACAGTAACCTTATTTACATTAGGGTCAAGTTTAGTTTCAGGTTTTTTTATAATTTCACTGTCAATTTTTACTAGTCCTTTTCTAACTAATTTTTGTGCTTCTTTTCTTGTGCAAATATTTTGTGACACAAGGAATTTATCAATTCTCATTTTACTCCTTTAGCAAAGATACAAAGTCACTTCCATAAAGTTCCTTAGACTTATGACAGCCAACCACCTTACCTTTATAAGTGAGTATAGAAACAAAGTAGTTGTCCTTTCCTTTATAAACATAACGCTTAGTGGTCTTCCCCTTAAAGTTATTTAGGTCAAGGCCCATAGCTTTTTGTATCTTATTATATCTTTCGTATGTAGAGTTGAAGTTTTCCGGTATTCTCACATTATCAATAGTAACAGGTTGTCCGGTAACATTAAAGTAAGACAAGAAAGTTTTTTTATCATTACTTGTTGAAAAGCTGAGAGAATACTCACCTATTTCTTTACAATATGCACTTTTAGGTGTGTTGTCACAAGACACAAACACTACTGCCAAAATCAGTATCAGCCCAAAAGCACACATAAATAAAAATTTCTTTTTGTTATTAATCTTTGTTTTTACTGTTAGTACAAACATTTTATCAGTCCTTCCGTATTCCATATAAAATACATATGCAAGGACTTGCTATAAAATGTTATAGTAAATAATTTTTTAAATCTTCCGTAGTTTCTGCAAATACAGTAGCACCTTCATTTTCCATTAACTCTTTGTCACCATAGCCATAAAGTACACCAACAAAGTCAACATTACAAAGCCTAGCACCTTTTGCATCAAAATAAGTATCCCCTACCATAGCGATTTTACTGTTAAAATCTTTTCCTAATCTATCTACTGCATAAGGGATAATATCCTTTTTATCTTTTCTGCTACCATCGGCTAAAGAGCCACATACTGCATCAAAACATTCTGTTAAACCTAAGTTCTCAACAATTTCTTCTGCAAATTTTTCATACTTAGAGGTAGCAACTGCAACCTTAACACCGGTTGATTTAATTTCCAATAAAGTTTCTTTTATGCCCTTATAAGGCTTATTCATCAGCTTACCCTCAGTATCATAATAATGGCGATAAACCTCAACTGCATCTTCGGCAGGTTTTCCACTTAAATGGCAAAGATTTGTGAAAGTATCAAGTAGTGGTGGACCTATATACAACTTATAATTGCTTGTATCAAAGGTATCACAACCGATTTGCTCTATAGTTTTTTCCAGGCTATAACGAATACCTGTAGCACTTTCGGAAATTGTACCGTCTAAGTCAAACAAAATAATATCATACTTACTCAAACTTTTCATCTGCCTTTTTCTGGAACTTTTCACTTTTTACAGATACTCTGTTGTGAGTACCGTTTGCAATCATACCGGCATTATCATAAGCAGTAACCTCAAACTTAAATGACCTACCGTCATTGCTGATTAGCTTACTTTCTACTTTAATCTTAGCACCTATTGGTGAAGGACTAATGTGCTGAATTTCTACCATTGTACCAACAGTAGTTAAACCCTCATCAAGAAAAGTATCTGCAAGCTTTGTTGATGCCTCTTCCATAAGTGCAACAACAGTTGGTGTAGCTAATACTCTTAGGCTACCTGAACCAACATTTACTGCCAACATATCCTCTGTTACAACTTTTTCTATTACAAAATTATCCATAATTAAACCTCCAATTAATGATTATCATTGTATAATTAGAATTTCTATGGTATAATAATACATCATCTGATAAATTAATTCAATACAATATAAAAGGAGAAAAACAATGAAATTAGGAATTGTAGGCTTACCTAATGTAGGTAAAAGTACACTTTTCAATGCTATCACTAACGCAGGAGCTCAGAGTGCAAACTATCCGTTCTGTACTATTGAACCAAATGTTGGTGTAGTAGCAGTACCTGATAAGCGTATTGACAAACTGGCAGAAATGTATAATCCGGATAAAATCACACCGGCAACAATTGAATTTGTTGATATTGCCGGTCTGGTAAAAGGTGCATCAAAGGGTGAAGGTCTTGGCAACAAGTTCCTTTCTAACATTCGTGAATGTGACGCTATTGTTCATGTTGTAAGATGTTTTGAAAATGATGACATTATCCATGTTGAGGGTTCAGTTGATCCGGCAAGAGATATTGAAACTATTGACATTGAGCTTATCCTTTCTGATGTAGAAATGGTAACAAGAAAGATTGATAGACTTAAAAAGGCACTTAAAGGTGACAAGAGCCTACAACCACAGATTGACTTCTTTGAGGAAGTTCTTGACACACTAAACAAAGGTAAAAGTGCAAGAACTGTTGAAACAACAGAAGAACAGGAAGAATGGCTAAAGGAAGTTGCTTTACTTACAACAAAGCCAATTATCTATGCTGCAAATATGAGTGAAGATGACTTTACTAACGGTATTCAGGACAACAAAATGCTACAAACAGTTAGAGATATTGCAAGTGAAGAACACGCAGCAGTATTACCAATCTGTGCACAGATTGAAATGGATATTGTTGATATGGACAAGGAAGAAAAGGAACTTTTCCTTTCTGACCTAGGTCTTGAAGAAAGTGGTCTTGACAGACTTATCAAGGAATGTTACTCACTACTTGGACTAATCTCTTACCTAACTGCCGGTAAACCTGAAGTTAGAGCATGGACAATCACTAAGGGTACAAAAGCTCCTCAAGCTGCAGGTAAAATCCACACAGACTTTGAAAGAGGTTTTATCAGAGCAGAGGTTGTTTCTTATGATGACCTTATCGCAAATGGTGGTATGACTGCTTGTAAAGAAAAGGGTCTTGTTCGTTCAGAAGGTAAAGACTATGTTATGAAAGACGGAGATGTAGTTCTATTTAGATTTAATGTTTAAATTTTAAATTTTTAATTTTGATTGCACTAATCTAAAAATTGCATTTTATTAAACATAAAGTTCTACTTAATTTGAATATAAACTAAAATTTTATATTATATAGCAAACCGGCTACCAAATTAATGGTAGCCGGTGTTTTTTGTATTAATTCATCAATAATCATTTACCCATTCATACTTTGGAGTTGTTTCTTTATAAGTGTAGTGACCACCATTATCATCAACAAAATAATCTTTTTGTGATTGTGTATCATGGATAATTTCCATTTTGCCTTTTTCAAAGTTATATCTTTGACCTGCATTTTCTCGATTAAAGCCATAATAAAAAAGATATAAACAATTATCATAGTATTGCAACCAACTATCAGTAGTTATACATTTCATTAATTCTTTATCCTTACTACTATCATCAATCTTTTTTTCATAAACCTTATTTTCATAAACCTTACTAAACGAAGTGTCTAAAACATAGTAAAGCACATTATCTTCTTCATTTATTGTATAGGAAGTTGCACTGTTATCGCTAATAACCAAATAATTTGAACCATCCTTATCAATTCTACAAATCTTTCCCTGACCATTCTTTGAACGGTCTATAAAGTAAATATAATTATCAACAATTTTTATATTAGAGCAAAGTGCATTTCCACCGAAAGCCATATCATTCATATTTTCATTATTATCATATTGATTGCTATATAACTTTTCAATATTACTACCATCTATTTTTGCTCTATAAATACCTACTCTCTCTTGTGAGAAATCATTAGCAGAATCATAAATCTTATCACTAGAATATTCAAACCCATTGTCAAAGTAATAAATCCAGCCATCATAAATTGTATAATTTGTTGCATGTATACTATCACTTAACATTTCAATAGTTTTTCCATCCTTTGAAATTCTACCCATTCTATTAGCTCTTGAATATGAATCTTTCAAATAAGTTCTAACTGCTATTGTGTTAAAATACACATAACCGTCTGCGTATTGTAAATTATTTATGTTGTGCAAATTATCATTTTCTTTATAAGATAAAGTATCATTATTTGATATTACATCAGTATCTACCCAAATACTACTTTTAAACTTTCCTTTGTCATAAGTCATTTTCAATAAATCGCCTTCAGATATATAATAGATAGTATCTCCATCATATGTACTTCTAGGAGGTATTCCTATATCTTGTATATCTTCTCTTACTCCTACAATGTCAATAGTTGAAATACTACTACCATCGCTACCTAACTCAAACGGCTGATAACCAAAGTAAATATTTTTTCCATCTTTATTAATAACTCCACACTCATCGACTGTTTTGTTATTAAAAAATTTACCATACAAAGTAAACCCACCAAAAGCAAGGGCTACCACTAACACTACTGCTACTACAGAAATAATAATTGGCTTTTTCTTACTTTTCTTCTTAGGTTGATTTGGAATATTTGGTTGCTCCAAATTAGACACTTGTTGCTGTGGTAACGGTGTTTGAACTGGTTGTTGAATTGTTTTTTTATTTTCAACAATCTCATTCACCTTACAGCCACAACCACTACAAAAGATAGCATTATCGTCCATCTTTGCTCCACAATTTTGACAATATTTTGACATAAACTACGCCCCTTCATTGAACATAAAATATAACGTATATTGTATTTATATACATTGTTTAACCATATCAACAGCAACATCTTTACCAATGTTTTTTAATCCAATATTTCACATTTTATATTATATTTTTTAGCATAATTTTCAGCATAACTATTTTTTTGAGTTACAATAGTAACATTCATTAAACCCTTAAAAATATTCTTTTCCTTTTTGGAAAGTATTGTACCCTTTTCAGTTAATTCTAAATTTTCCTCACCTATAATTTTAACAGAAGATGGAATATAGACTTTTTGCAGATTTGGAGAACATTTTAATAATGTACCTCTTGTGATCAAAATATCCTTTACACCATTGTTAATAAATATCTTTTGCAAACTATCACGCTGAGTTATGAGAATTTGCCCACAAATTGATTTATAATATATAGTTGTCAATGATGTCATTCTGCTATTATCAGTGAAACAACATTCCTTATTAGGCAATCTTAATTGTTGTACTGAATTATAATATCCGTTTAAGTTTAAATCAACTACACTATCTGGAATATATAATGATGTTAAATTAGAAAAACTATGTACCACTTCGCCATTTACTAAATACGGGCTGTTTAATGCAACTGACATAACCTTATACCCTTTAATCTTTTGAGGTATTTTAATAACTCCACTATCACCTTTAAAACCAGTTATAGAAACATATGTATCTATATCATCTAATTCTTTTTTAGCTCTTTCAGTCATATTCCGAAGATTATCAAAAATTACTTTATCTTTTTTCTTATTGACAAAATGGTAGTCAAAATCGCTAACATCTGTATCTTCAATATCATTCCAATAAATATCTTCTGATTTAATATAATCATTTAATACATTATCAAAACTTTGTTTATTAGTATTTTTCTCTTTGTTACTATCACTACTAGACAACTTACTAGCACTACTGTTTTTTATATTAGTGTTATTGCTACAAGATGATAATATACAAATGGCTAATACTATAAAAATGACGCTGAATATCTTTTTCATCTTATTATCATTCCCTATTATAAGTATCACCATCAATTACTAATAAATCACCATCTAAATAATAGGTGCTAGACTCTTCTTTTGCTTCATCAATAGAATCAGCCAAATCAACATGTTTCTTTTGATTCCATTCATCATAGAATACTATGTTGCCATCTCCAAATACTTTATATTTTAGATAATGGCTAGAATATGGTATATTGTCACAAGCACCATCTTCATTAAAATAGATTTTTTCTCCATCACTTTCTGCTACCCATACACCTACAATAGTCTTTTTGCCACAACCTGCAACAGTAAACATTGTCAAAAATAAAATGCAAACCATTAAAATTGAAACAATTACTTTACCCTTCTTTTTTTCTTTGTACATATGTACTCCTCCTTAATTTCTTAATAAAATACAACATATGTTGTATTTTTATAAGCATTATACATCATTTGTTGTATTATGTCAATAATAAATCTATTATTGACAGGAGAATTTTTATGCCATATTACAGAAGATTGAGAGATTTAAGAGAGGACAACGACCTTACACAAAGTCAGCTTGTAGAAAAACTGGGTATGCACAAAACAACCTACACAAACTATGAACAAGGCAAAAGAGACTTGCCACTTTCCTTTGCCATTACTATTGCTAAGTTCTACAATGTTTCCCTTGATTATATTGCAGGGTTGACAAATGAGTGCAGAAAACTTAACGAAAATTTATAATATTGGCAATTGGGCATATTTTTAGATTTTATCATTATAAACCAAATTGGTTTATGTGTCAATATACCATTTTGGTTTGTGTATAATAAATACTAAAGTATTTTTAGTATTTATGGGGCAAATATTATGTACAAAAGAATTAGGGAATTAAGGGAAGATAATGACCTACTGCAAAAGAATTTAGCTGAATATCTAAACTGTTCTCAGGTGGCTTATTCTCGTTATGAACTAGGCACAAGGGATATTCCAACAGAAGTGCTGATTGCTCTTTCAAAATTTTATAATGTTTCTACCGACTATATTCTTGGTCTTAAAGATGAAAAAAATTAAGCTGTAACTATGAAGTTACAGCTTTTTCTTTTAATCATTTGTATCAATGTCAAAGGTAACATCAAGTAGGTATTTTGATTTACCTTTATTAATTGAATGTAAGATATAATCTTTTATTTGATTGCCCTGGCTCATCATATCTTCCGGTAAAACTAAATCAAATACAAGAAGTGTGCCACTACTGCAATTAGCAATTCTAAAATCATGAATTGAGAGCCTACTGTCCTTTGACTTTAAGCACTCCATAATTTTCAGTTGCAACTTTTCAGCTTTTAAGTCATCGGTAACAATAGGGTCATAGTGTACAACCATATGAATACCAAATTTCTTTAGGCACTGTCTTTCTATTCTGTCTATTGTATCGTGGCAATTCATAGGGTCTTCATCCTTATCAACTTCAACATGAATTGTTGCATATCTTTTTGCAGGACCATAATCGTGAATCATCAAGTCGTGACAGCCTAACACCTTGTCATATGAATTAACAAAATCAATAATTTCCTTCCTAAATTCAGGATTAGCCTCTTCACCTAGTAGTGGTGAAATTGTTTGTCTAATAAGTCCTATTCCATTATATAAAATAAACAGTGACACCAAAGCACCCATAATTCCATCTATCTGCCACTTTGTCAGTAATTCAACAACCATTGCAATAAGTACACAAGTAGTTGTTAACACATCATTTCTACTGTCGGCACTTGTTGCAAGTAATGTTGTGGAATGGATTTGTTTACCCTTTTTCTTATAAAATAATGTCATCCACAGTTTCACAAGAATTGAAACTACAAGCACTAGAATTGTGACCAGAGAAAATTTTACAGGAGTTGGTGAAATTATTTTTTCTACAGAACTTTTTGCAAGTTCAAAGCCAATAACAAAAATCATTACTGCTACAGTTAAACTTGCTAAATATTCAAACCTTGCATGGCCAAATGGGTGTTTCTTATCAGCCGGTTTTTCTGCTAACTTAAAGCCCAGTAAAGTGACAATTGAACTTGCTGCATCAGAAAGGTTGTTGACACTATCTGCAATAATTGACATTGAAGAAACAAGTGTACCTACAACAAACTTACCACCGGCTAAAGCAAAGTTACAGATTATTCCCACTATACCGGCTAACTTGCCTACCTTTGCTCTGTTTCTTTCCTCAGTACTTTCCATAAAATCATCTCATTTCATTATATAATAAAAAAGTGGGGCAGTAAAAACTGTCCCACAGAAAATTCTGTTGCCATTTGGCCCGGTTGTATAAACAACTTGCTAGTTTATAATACATTATATGCTTAAATAGTAAAGTGATTATAACATTAATTATATAAAATTTCAAGAAAAAAGACCGATAAAAATCGGTCTTTTCTTCAAAGGGATTGATGAATATTTTACTACCAAGGTAGAATAACGATTATTTCATATAGCCTGATTTTCTAAGTGCTATTTTTAGTAAAGGTCCAACCACACCGGCAATAACACACTTGATTGCGTCAAATGGTAGGAATGGAATTACACAAGCTGCCAAAGAAGCATTTAAGTCATACTTTGTAATAGCCATAAACTGAATTGTACCACAAGCGTAACAGATTACAACACCAACTGCACAAGCTAAAATACTAACAATAATTTCAAGTGCTTTATTCTTAGTTGGGATTTTACAAATCAAACCAACAACTACTACAACAATTAGGTAAGACCAAACATAACCACCGGTAATATTAGCATATGTAGATAGACCTGTCTGTCCACCACTAAACAGTGGTAAGAATAAACCTAATAGTAAGTAAACAACAACAGAGATTAGACCTTTTACAGGACCAAGTACTACTGCTGTAAATACTACTGCCAAAATACCAAGTGAAACCGGTACTATACCAATTGGAATAGTGATGATTGAAAAGATACAACAGATAGCAGCAAACAATGCACACACTACCATATCAAATATTTTATTGTTTTTCATAAAAAATACCCCCTGTGTATATCACAAGGAGTATTATAACTCATAATTATAGTATTGTCAACCTTAATATTAATTATTGTTAACAATTATTAACCTATGGTTAATTGTCAACCTAATTATAGAATTGTTCCACCACCAAGAACAACATCACCATCATAAAGTACAACTGCCTGTCCTTTACAAATTGCTCTTTGGCTTTCATCAAAGGTAACCTTAACTTTACCGTCTTCCATTACCTTTGCAGTAGCAGGTTGTTCCTTTTGGTTGTAACGGATTCTAGCCTTACAACGGATTTCTTCCTTTGGTTCTTCAATAGATACCCAGTTAAAATCATTAGCATAAAGTTTCTTAGAAAACAGTTCATCATTTAGGCAAAGTACAACTTTGTTATCCTTAAGGTCCTTTTCTTTAACATACATAGGGCAAGGCAAAGCAAGGCCTAAGCCTTTTCTCTGACCGATAGTATAACGGATAATACCCTTATGCTTACCAAGTACATTACCACTTGTATCTACAAAGTCGCCCTCAGGATACTTTTTGCCTGTATAGTCCTCAATAAATGCAGCATAGTCACCATTTGGCACAAAGCAAATATCCTGACTATCCTTTTTATCAGCATTGATAAAGCCATTTTCTTCTGCGATTTTACGAGTTTCACTTTTTTCCATTTCACCTAATGGGAACTGAACATGAGCAAGCTGTTCCTGAGTCATATTGTAAAGAACATAACTTTGGTCCTTAGAAAGGTCAACTGCTTTCTTTAGGATATATCTGTCACCTTTCTTCTCAATTCTTGCATAGTGACCTGTAACAACATAGTCATACTGTAACTCTTTCATACGGTGCATTAGCTTATCAAACTTTAGGTATCTGTTACAACGGATACAAGGGTTTGGAGTACCACCGTTTTCATAAGTATGAATAAAATCATCTATTATTTTTTCTTTAAAATCAGCCTTGAAGTTGAAAACATAATAAAGTGCACCTAGCTTATAACAAACACTTCTTGCATCTTCAATATCAGAAAGTGAACAACAAGTTCTCTCTGTATCAATGCCGATGTCATCGTTATCATAAAGTTTCATTGTAACACCAATGATATGATAACCTTTTTCTTTCATAATAAAAGCTGCGACGCTGGAATCAACGCCGCCACTCATTGCAATTATAGCCTTTTTCATTAGCCTAACCTTATCATTTCATCAATACATTTTTTAGCCTGTAAACGCTTTTCTTCGTCCATTGTGATTTCATCACCAAATGTACCCTTTAAGCAACCATAAACATCCATTAGCGTAGTTGCTTTCATATTAGGACAGATTAAATCTTTTGACATTGGGTAGAACTGTTTATCAGGACAAGCATACTGTAACTCTTCAGCAATAGAAATTTCTGTACCGATAATAAATTCCTTGTCCTCACTCTGCTTAGCAAAATTAACAATACCGGAAGTTGAACCAACATAATCAGCATGTTGTACAACATCAGGCTGACATTCAGGATGAACAAGCACCTTTGCATTTGGGTGTTTCTTCATAGCCTCAAGTAGCTTACTTTCAGAAATCTTTGCGTGAGTTGGGCAACCACCATGAAGAAGTTTAAATTCCTTTTCAGGTACTTGCTTTGCAACATAAGAACCTAGATTACAGTCAGGAATAAACAAAATCTTGTCAGCATCTAACTTCTTACAAATCTCGACAGCTGAAGATGATGTAACACATACATCACATATAGTTTTTAAACTTGCAGTGGTATTTATGTAAGCGACTACTGCATAGTCAGGATACTGTTCCTTTACAAGAGAAATAGTTTCCTTATCCATCTGTTCTGCCATTGGACAACCGGCATCAGGGTTGCTTAGGATAACTTTCTTTTCAGGAGCAAGAATCTTTACTGTTTCTGCCATAAAACGAACACCACACATAATAACTGTTTTCTGTGGTACTTTAGCTGATTTTACTGCAAGTGCATAACTGTCACCTGTAAAATCGGCAATTTCCTTAATCTCCTGAGCCATATATGAGTGTGCAAGAATACACACATCATTTTCTTCTTTTAATTTTAAAATCTGCTTTTGAATGTCTTTAATCATAAATTCAAATCCTATCATTTTGGTGTGGATAGATTATATCAAATCCACACCATAAAGTCAAATTTAGTTGATTATTCAGGTTGTTTGTCAGCCATTAGTCTAACCATAACAGCCTTTTGAGCATGAAGTCTGTTTTCTGCTTCTTCAAAGATTTCATCAGCATGAGCTTCAAAAACATCGGCAGTAATTTCTTCACCTCTGTGAGCAGGTAGGCAGTGTAGAACCATACAATCCTTGTTTGTCTTTTCCATTAGTTCAGCATTAATCTGAATACCGGCAAATGCCTTTTCACGAATAGCCTTTTCTTCTTCCTGACCCATTGATGCCCATACATCAGTATATACAACATCAGCATTTTCAGCAGCCTTTAGAGGGTCTGTTGTCATTTCAAACATACCAGGGTAATTGTCTGCAAAGTCAAGAATGTTCTTTGGAGGTTCATAACCCTTAGGACAAGCAATAGCAACGCTCATACCACACTTTAAGCAACCAACAATAAGTGAGTTAGCCATATTGTTACCGTCACCGATAAATGCTAACTTAAGACCCTTTAGCTTACCCTTAAATTCACGAATTGTCATAAGGTCAGCTAGCACCTGACATGGGTGACAATAGTCTGTTAAACCGTTGATAACAGGGATTGAACCGTATTCAGCAAGTGCATCAACTTCTGCCTGAGCAAATGTACGAATCATAATACCGTCTAACATTCTTGAAAGAACTCTTGCAGTATCTTCTACAGGTTCACCTCTGCCAATCTGTAAATCATTTGATGACAAGAATAGTGGGTGGCCACCTAGCTGATACATACCTGTTTCAAAAGAAACTCTTGTTCTTGTTGATGACTTTTCAAAAATCATACCCAGTGTTTTACCCTTTAGGTGATGATGTTCAATACCATGCTTTAGTTCATACTTTAGCTGATCAGCAAGGTTAAGAATATCCTTAATTTCTTCTGTTGATAGACTTTCAAGTGTTAATAAATGCTTCATCCTTTATTCCTCCATTACCTTCTTTAGTATAGCAAGTGCTTCATCAATTTCTTCATACTTAATATTTAGTGGTGGCAACATTCTTAGTAATGTTTTTGCAGTGATTACAAGAAGACCGTTTTCTGTACATTTCTTTGCAATATCACCTGCGTTACCCTCAACTTCAATACCAATCATTAAGCCTTGTTGACGAACTGACTTAACACCTTTGATTTTTTCTATTTTTTCTTTAAAGTAAGTACCCTTCTTATTTACTTCTTCAATAAATTCAGGAGTGTTTACTGTATCTATAATATAGTTAGCTCCGGCACAAACAACAGGGTTACTGCCAAATGTTGTACCGTGAGTTGATGGACCCATAACATCCTTTAGCTTGTCGTTAACCATACAAATGCCAATAGGAAGTCCACCACCAAGACCTTTTGCTGAAGTTACAACATCAGGCTTAATGCCACTGTGCATATAGCCATAAAGTTTACCTGTACGGCAAACGCCTGTCTGTACTTCATCAACAATAAGCAAAATGTCTTTTTCATCACAAATCTTTCTTACCTGTTGTAAATATTCAGAGTCAAGGATATTTACGCCACCCTCACCCTGAACTGTTTCTAGCATAACAGCACAAGTTTTGTCTGTGATTGTATCTTTCAGACTTTCAATATCGTTAGCAATAGCATTATCAAAGCCATCTACAAATGGGAAGAAGTAGTTATGGAAAACATCCTGACCTGTTGCAGACAATGTTGCAATAGTTCTGCCATGGAAACTGTTTACCAAAGTAATAATACGGTCCCTACCTCTACCGTACTTATCAAATGAATATTTTCTTGCAACCTTAATTGCACATTCATTTGCCTCAGCACCACTGTTGCCGAAGAATACCTTTGAAAGTCCTGTTGCCTTAGTTAGCTTTTCAGCAAGAACACCGGCAACCTTATTGTAGTAATAGTTACTAATGTGCTGAATTGTACCGGCTTGTTCACTAACTGCCTTTACCCAACCGTCATCACAGTAACCAAGACAGTTTACACCGATACCGGAAGAAACATCAATATATTTCTTACCGTTATCATCATAAGCATACACACCTTTACCTTTAGTTAGGCAAACATCATATCTGCCATATGTATGCATAATATTTTCATTATCTAATTCTTTAATCTTTTTATTATCCATTGTAATCAATCCTATCAATCAAATGAGAATACATCAATGTCATCCCTCTTTGTAAAGCCCATTGCTTTCCAAAAAGGCTGACCTAGTTGATTGTTTTTGTAACAGAAAATGTGAGTTTTCTTAATACCGGCTTGTTTTATTCTTTTGTCAGCCTCAGTAGCAAGACTTCTGCCAACACCCATTCTACGGTAATCAGGGCTAACTGCCATATGATGAATAAAACCTCTTCTGCCGTCATGACCTGCAAGTACAGTAGCAATAATCTTACCGTCAACTATACCAACAAGCGACATACCCTTGTTGTGTTCAAGGTACTTTGCAATATTTTCTCTACTATCGGCATCAGACAAGGCTCTCTTTGTTGTTACTTGCCAAAGAGCAAAAATCTCATCATAGTCTTCAATTGTCATTTCTCTAATCTGTAAATTATCCATATATATTTCCTTATTAATAGAACATTGTACCGATACCTTCATCGGAGAACAATTCAATAAGAATAGAATGTTCAATTCTACCGTCAATAATATGCGCTCTTGATACACCTTGACGAACTGCCTCAACACAACAATCAATCTTAGGTATCATACCACCACTGATGATGCCTTCTCTCTTTAGCTGACTGACTTCACTTACATTTACTACAGAGATAAGTGAATCTTCATCATCCTTATCTTGAAGTAGTCCTCTAATATCAGTCATAAGAATAAGTTTCTTAGCACCAATCTTTGATGCAATATGGGCAGCAGCAATATCAGCATTAATGTTATACACATTACCCTTATAGTCACCGGCTACTGTAGCAATAATAGGTACATAGCCATCACTGATAGCATCGTTAATAACTTCACTGTTAACTTCTGTGATTTCGCCAACATAACCTAGGTCATCACCTGTAACCATCTTTTCAGCCATAAGCATATTACTGTCAAGGCCACAAAGACCAATAGCCTTACCACCTGCATGGTTAAGGTGCTGAGTTAAGCTTTTGTTTACCTTACCGGCTAGGACTTGCTGAACAATATCCATTGTTTCTTTATCGGTAACACGCATACCGTTAATGAATTTACTTTCAATGCCAACTCGTTTTAGCATTGAAGAAATTTCAGGACCACCACCATGTACAAGAACAACATTTACACCAACAAGTTGCATTAGTACAATGTCACTCATAACAGCAGCCTTTAAATCTTCGTTAAGCATTGCATTGCCACCGTATTTTACAACAATTGTTTCACCGGCATATTTCTGAATATATGGCATTGCTTGTGTAAGCACTTTTGCTGTTAAACTACTATCCATTTCTCAAACTTCTTTCTCTATCTTATTTTTCTAAAACAATCATCTTCCCATAATAACGGATTGCTTTTTATATATAGCCACATTTTTGTTAAGTCTTTTTTGCTTCTCACAATGTGGTCGTAAAACGACTTTTGCCAAACAGAAAAACCAACTTCTTTAGAAACTGCACCTTTAAATTGCTTAACAACTCTTGTAATACTAGCCTTATTCTCTGTAACATCAAGCATTTTTGAATTGCTATATTTTTGATTAGATTCAACAGTTAAAAGCATATGTATATGATTAGGCATAATAACAAATGAACTAACAGAAACACCTTTATATATTCTTGGAATATTTAAAAGTTTTCTTTCAGCTATCCTACCATATTTACTTAATGGTATTCTATAAGGTCGAATAATGTTCTTCCCTATAAACTTACTATAAATATCTTTTGGTTTCCAAAAATAATTTTTTCTATCCTTTGTGCATATTGTAATAAAATATACACCGGCAGTAGAATAATCATAATTTTTTAACCTTATAGATTTTCGTTTTGGAAAGGTCTTGTTTGATTTTACAGTTTCCATTTATGTTTTTGTTTTCTTTTTTCGAGCGAACAATGTTCGCCCCTACATTTTATTTTGAAAGTTTCATATTAATAAAAACATCACATATACCCTTAAATTACTTAGTAACTCTGTTAAACCAACAAACTCTATTGTAGGGTCCAACATTGTTGGACCGTTGGTTTTAGATTTACTAAAAGGTGTTTGCAGATTTTTCTCTACATCATTTTAAAGGTATCTTTCGGGCGAACAATGTTCGCCCCTACATTTAATTTTGAAAGTTTCATATTAATAAAACATCACATATACCCTTAAATTACCTAGTAATTCTACTAAACTAACAAACTCTGTTGCAGGGTCCAACATTGTTGGACCGTTGGCTTTAGATTTACTAAAAGGTATTTGCAGATTTTTCTCTACATCATTTTAAAGGTATCTTTCGGGCGAACAATGTTCGCCCCTACATTTTATTTTGAAAGTTTCATATTAATAAAAACATTACATATACCCTTAAATTACCTAGTAATTCTACTAAACCAACAAACTCTGTTGTAGGGTCCAACATTGTTGGACCGTTGGCTTTAGATTTACTAAAAGGTATTTGCAGATTTTTCTCTACATCATTTTAAA
>CAKSNZ010000031.1 GCA_934476515.1 uncultured Ruminococcus sp.
ACAGTACAGTGTACTGTTGTCCCCGAGTGGATTTCATCAGATACTTTAATTCTGATGTGTAACCTTCAAGCGTGGTAAGTTGTTTTCTCTAAACTAAAGTAAGTTGGGGGAGTTAATATTATTTAGTTTTATTAGTTTAATAGTTTTATGTGTTAGAGTAGCAATAGCTACTCTGTTTTTGTTTATCCCATAGAATCCAACTGGGCGAGAAGGCGAGGGATTAGACAACAGTACAGTGTACTGTTGTCCCCGAGTGGATTTCATCAGATACTTTAATTCTGATGTGTAACCTTCAAGCGTGGTAGGTTGTTTTCTCTAAGCTAAAGTAAGTTGGGGAGTACTTTAATTTGATTTTTTAATTACATCTTTCTTTTTTATTCTAGGTGACTATTATCTCCGCATACAAATTTTATCTAGAGAATACTATCTACCGTGACAATCCATCCGTCAGCATTCGCTGACACCTTCCTTTACACAAGGAAGGCTTTTGTTTGTGCTAATTTTTAATATCTACATAGGGCAAAGTAACTATCTGAAGATTAGTTCGCTCGGTCCAACGATGTTGGACCCTACAACGGTAACTCATAATTTTTATACTATTTTATAGTTAGAGTTAAAGTAAAATTTCAGCCTTAATGATATTTTAAACAAGTTTAAAATATCAACCACTCCTTTCGTCACCATTCGGTGATACTTTTTCTAGCGAAAACGGCAAACCCTTTGTCCCTACGGGACATTTCCCTTAGCAAGGGAATACCTCAGCGAGGGAAGCTTTTTTGTTTGTACTAAATTATATTATCTACACAGGATAAAATACGAAAAAGAGAAAAATTTGTAATGTGACATCAATTAAGTGAACATCAAAGAAATAAGCCAAAAGCAAAATTTGATTTGCTAATGTGAACTTATACAAAAGTTTTATGTAATGAAACCTTTTGTTGAAAAACCCTACAACTGTTAGCTAAAGTTTATATTATAATGAATTATTTTGCTTAATTTTTGATTTGTTATTAATTTTTAATTATTAAAAATTTTTATGTGTCCCATTTTTGGCATTGTGTTATTTTTTTAGAATGATAAAATATTATTAGATAGCAAATTAATTTTTATTATCCTTAATTTTGGAGTGATTATATAAAAGTAAAATATATAGGTGAGATTAGTGACCCTATGGAACTTATTAATGGTAAAGTGTATGAATGTTTAGGTGAGGAAGGTCCTCGATATAGAGTTATTGATGAAACTGATGAGGATTATTTATATCCTAAAGAAGAATTTATTGTTGTTGAAGATTAAGTATATAGGAGAAACCGACTTTTTAGTGCTTACTCACAATAAAATATATGATGTAATTTCTATTGAAAAAGATTGGTATAAAATTATTGATGACAGTGGTGAAGATTATCTTTATCCACTTGAGTTATTTGAAATTGTGAATCATAATGGGTGAATATTAATATGACAGAAGAATTTAATAAATTTTTGAAATGGTCATACCTTGACCATAATTGTAGCCGTAGAATAGAGACTGATGCACCGGAAGAAATAAAGATTAAGGCTAAGAAAGCTGATGAAGATTATTTTAAGAAAACCGGTAGGCATATGCTTAAGATTGATTATTAATTTTTATCTATTATTTTTATAGAAAAATTAATAATCGAACTATTGACAACAGAAGAGGATATTGAATCGATATGAATAATGAAAAATCACTAATAGAAAAATTACAAAGTGGTGATAAAATTATTTGTCAAGAATGTAAGAATGATTTTTACATTTCTGCAACTAAAGATATTAGTAAATCATTAGATTTTTATTGTCCAAACTGTAAAAGTGTTGTAAGGTTTACACCTAATATTTTAGTTTTGTAATTGAGGTATTGTTATGACGGTATTAAGTGACATTGATGGACTTAGAAATGGTGAAAAAGTATTGTGTCATACTTGTCATATATTTTATTATGATGTTTCTTGTTCAAAGAGAGATTTTGTGAATTATTTTCATTGTGAAGACCCTAATTGTAAGGGCTTTGTACATGAACAGAAAAATATAATGGTTGAATAATAAGTGAATTTCTATTATAAAAGAGAGGGTTATATTAATGGATAACAAATGAATAATTATTGATGATTTTCAAGTATTTAAATTTAGGGTAATTAGGGTTGAATCAATTCCTGATATTATCCTTGATAAAGTAAAAATTAATGAAAAAGTATATAGTTTAGTCCCAACTTCAGATATAGAAAATTGTATTGCATTTGAATATGACGGTGATGACACTTTCCTAAATTGTGAAGTAGAATTTTTATAAGCAAGTGATAGTGTTTAACTGTCACTTGTTTTTTTATTTATGATGATTTTATAAAAATATTGACACTGTATTAAAGAATTTTTATAATAAGAATATATAATATAAATATTAAATGTTTATATGGGTATTGTTTGGGGTGAACGATGTGAAAAAGTTATTATCGTTTTTTCTTTTATTAGTATTTGTGTTATCTACATTTGTTGTTGGTTCAAGTACATTCGCAAAAAGTGTAAGTTATGTAAAGAGTGTTACCGTTTCTTCAACAAATGTTATGGTTTATCTTAATAAGAAAAATACAGTTAATGCTAAAGTTGAGGTTGTTGGTAGTGCAGACAAGAGAGTTTCTGCAAGTTCTAATGCTACAAAAATAGTTGGTGTAAAGGTAGGTAAGCCTAATAAAGATTATACATCAGTTATAGAACTTTTCGGTAAAAAAGAGGGAAAGGCAGTTGTTACTGTAAGGTCTGTAGGCAAAGACATTAATAAAAAATACTGTTATCAAAAGATTGATGTTACTGTTAGAAAAAGACCTGCTACACCTAGTACAATACAAATTGACCAGACAAATCCAAGGGTGCTTTATTCAGGTGAACAAATTCAACTTAATGCAACAGTATCTCCTGATGATGCAATAAACAAGAAGGTTACTTGGAAGTCCTCAAATCCATATATTGCATCAGTTAGTAATACAGGATTGGTTGTTGCTAAAACTGCCGGTATAGCAAAAATAACAGCTTATACTGCTAACAAAAAGGTATATGCAACCTCTACAGTTAGAGTCAACCAAGTAAACTCATATATTCCTAGTGGTACATATTCATTTAAACTTAAAGATGTAAATTTTTATCTTGATCATCAAGGTGGAACTACCCATAATACTAATGTACATATTTGGGAGGGTGACGGCTATTCCAATAACAATCAGAAGATAAATATAGAAAGAATAGATGATAGTAGATATCACCTTTGGAGTTTTACTGCTCCATCTTTAATGATTGATGTTAATAGAGGTTCTAATTATTCAGATCCAATAAAATTTGGGTTAAATGTAGATTTATGGGAAAATAACGATTGGCAAGCACAGGAATGGTTCTTCACTAAAAACTATGACGGTTACTATAGTATTAGATTAAATAGTTATCGAGCCGGTGCAATTATTGCTTATGGTCTTAGCAATGGGTCAAATTTAGCGTTTGAAGAATATAATCCGGAATATAATCAGCAAAAATGGCAACTTATAAACCAAAATGAAGTTTCAAAGGATAGTTGGATATGCAACACTTCAAGTAGTGGTAAGGTGGATGTGTTATATGGACCTGACGCTAATTATCTTCCAATAGGTTGTTTCGGAAAAGACCAAAAAATTACCGTATTAGGAGATAAAATAGGTGAATGGTATAAAGTAAAAGGTGTATCAAAAGCTGACGGTGGTGTTATTACCGGTTATATTCATGGTATATATGTTACTGAAGTAAAGCCACCTGTTAAAAAGATTTCACAGACCATTTCTGCTAAATCATTTACTAAGATTTATGGAGATAAGGCCTTTAATTTAGGAGCAAAGGCAAAGACAAAGTTAAAATATAAGTCCAGCAATAACAAAGTAGCAACAGTTTCTGCTAACGGTAAGGTAACAATCAAAGGTTTGGGCAAAGCTACAATAACTATTACAGCAGTTTCTTCTGCTGAATATAAATCTGCTACAAAAAAGATAACAGTAAATGTTAAACTAAAGCCGATTAATAAAAAGACCTTGAAATCAAAAATGGTTACAAAGTCAACAGTAAAAGTGTATTGGAAGAAAGTTTCCGGTGTTAACGGTTATCACATTAAGGTTAGCACAAGTGTTAAGGGTGTTAACATAAATAATGAAAGAAAACAAAGAGCAACAAGTGTAATATTAAAGAATGCAAGAAAAGGACAGAAAATAAATTTGTCTGTTCGTACATATAAAAAGGTAGGTAAAAAAGTTTATTACAGTTCTTGGAATACAATTAATGTTGTAGTCAAATAAGTTTACTGTTGGAGGAAAAAATGAGGAAATGTTTGAGTATAGTTATAGGAGTGTTGATGTTATTTAGTACATTTAGTGTATTGAATGTATCAGCAAATGAAAGCAATATACAATCGGTAGGTGAAATTTCCGGTGTAACAGGAAGTTGCCTGTGGTATTATAACAGTAATACAAAAACACTGACTATCTCCGGTAATGGTGAGATGGAGAATTACAATAATGGATCTGTACCATCATGGGATGGTTACAAAAAAGATATAAAAAATATAATTATAGATCATGGTGTAACGAAGATAGGTTTTAATTCTTTTAATTATTATAGCCACTTAGAAAATGTAACAATTTCTAATACTGTTAAAATTATCGGCGATGGTGCATTTGCTCATTGTACAAAAATAAAAAATGTTTATTATAAGGGAAGTAGCATTCAATGGAAATCAATAGATATTTATTATGGGAATGATTGTCTAACCAATTCAAACTTTTATTACGAGGTTAAATCACAGACCATTTCTGCTAAATCATTTACTAAGATTTATGGAGATAAGGCCTTTAATTTAGGAGCGAAGGCAAAGACAAAGTTAAAATATAAGTCCAGCAATAACAAAGTAACAACAGTTTCTGCTAACGGTAAGGTAACAATCAAAGGCTTAGGCAAAGCTACAATAACTATTACAGCAGTTTCTTCTGCTGAATATAAATCTGCTACAAAAAAGATAACAGTAAATGTTAAACTAAAGCCGATTAATAAAAATACCTTGAAATCAAAAATGATTACAAAGTCAACTGTAAAAGTATATTGGAAGAAAGTTTCCGGTGTTAACGGTTATCACATTAAGGTTAGCACAAGTGTTAAGGGTGTAAGTATTAACAATGAAAGAAAGCAGAGAGCAACAAGTGTATTATTAAAGAATGCAAGAAAAGGACAGAAAATATATTTGTCTGTTCGTACATATAAAAAGGTAGGTAAAAAAGTTTATTACAGTTCTTGGAATACAAAAACTATAGTGTTTAAATAATATCGATGTTCAAAACATCTCTTGCTTATAATTTGGTGAGAGATGTTTTTATTTATTAAATAATTATTTTTATGAATATTCATATAATTTTTGTGAAATTATTGCATAGTTTTGTACGAAATGGTATAATGGTCTTGTTGTTTCGATATAATTTAGTATTTTATTACAATAATCGTGCTAATTTTTACATATTTATTTTTTAATAATAATTATATTGTATTATTATTGTAGTGAAAAACTAAATAAAACTAATAAATAGTTTTGGTGTGAGGACATTGTTAATAGCAATATGTGATGAAAATATATCTATCTGTAATCAACTAAGCAACATAATTGAATCTGTATTGTTTGAAGAATGTGATTGTGAAGTAGATAATTTTACAGATTTAAATAGTATGTTTTATTCTATTGAAAGTAAAAAATATGATTTCTTGTTTATCCCTATAACCTGTGGTGATGATTCCGGTCTAAAACTGGCATCAATTATTAGGGAACATAAGGTGAATTCAGAAATTGTATTTACTTCTGAAAACTTAAAAAATGTGTTAGATGGATATATTTATAGGGCATTTGATTATTTTGTTTTTCCTGTATCAGCTAAACGAGTAAAAGAAATGTTTAACCGATACTTTCTGTATAATGATAAAAGTGGTAATTTCTTTTATATTAAGAATGGAAATTCAATAGATAAGTATGACAAATATTCTATATATTACTTTGCTAGTGACGGTAGAAAAATCATTATGTATTCTGCCGGCAATCCAATATCTTTTTATTCAAAATTAAATTTAGTAGAAGAACAGTTAAGTGTAGGTGTACAGAATTTTGTAAGGGTTCATCAGAGTTTTCTTGTTAATGTTCAGTATATTAAAACTCTTACAAAAGGTAATATATTAATGGAAAATGGAGATAACATTCCAATAAGTAGAAAGTATCAAGAAACTGTTCATAATAGATTTTTAGCTTTCTTAGAAAGGAGAATTTAGTATGGGGATAAAGAAATGTCCTAATGGTCATTTTTATGATAATGAAAAATATGATTATTGCCCTTATTGCAGTGAAAAAAAGCCTTTAGAAAATAAAAATAATAAAAAGAAAAATAAGTTTTCTTTGTTTGAAAAAACTGTAGCTAAATGGAAAAGTGATGCTCAGGAAGATGTTACAGTTGCTTATAATGAAAAAGAACAAATCGATGACCAACTTACTGTTGGACAATATGTGATAGACCAAGTTGGTTCACCGGTAAGTGGTTGGATAGTTTGTATTGAAGGTAGAGAAAAGGGTAAGTCCTTTGAAATCAGACAAGGTGTAAATTATGTTGGTAGAAATGCAAATATGGATATTTCTTTTTTGAATGAACCAACAATTACAAGAGATAAACATTTTTCTTTAGTGTTTGAGCCTAAAAAAGCAGAAACATTTATTAAACCTGAAAATGGTGCAGTGTACTTAAATGATGAATTTGTTGATGGTGTTAAGAAGTTAGCAGAAAATGACACTATATCTGCCGGAGATTTAAAGTTTATATTTGTTCCATATTGTAACGGAGAGAGAAAATGGTAAAAAGAATTTTTAGTGTAGCGTTTTTATTATTAATAATAATTTCTTGTACAGTAACAGCTAATGCTGAGGATAATGAAGTTGTTATTGGACGAACATATATTTATAAACCAACTGTAAATGTTGAACTTTATAATGTAAAAGAAAATGTTGATAAATGTAGAGTTATCCTTGGTAATGGTGAATTAACGGTTTTAAATCAAGAAAAATATAATGAAAGTAAGCATAAGACTGTAGTTTATCTTTTGATTGATAAATCAAAGTCAAATAACAGTTTCCGAAAACTAAAGTCGGCTTTATGCAATTTTGTTGATAAACTTGGAAAAAATCATCAGCTTGTATATATTACTTTTGGTGACACAGTTAGTAAGCCTATTACATATTCAAGTTGTGATAATAAAGCAAAGTTAAAGATAAAGAAGAATATTAATAATATAAATTGTAATGAAAAAACTTCTTCACTTTATGATGCTATGAAGAATGTTTACAATATGAGTGTTACTGAAAATGAAAAGTATGATAGACGTTATTCTATTGTTGCTGCTTCAGGTCAAGATAAAAATCAAAGTCTTACATCAAGCCAAATTCGTTCACTATATGACTCTCATATGTTACCTACATTTGCATTATGTGGTTCTAACAGTGGTGATAATGACAAGCTAAGTGATATTTGTGCTACAAGTGGAGGTAATGCTTATAAATATACTGACAGTAATCCAAACAATGTTGTCAATGATTTAAGTAAATACGTTAATGAAAATGTGTTGCTTATAAAAGCCAAGTCATTTACTAATATGGCCCCTGCAAGCAAAAGAAATTTGTCTGTAGAATTAAATGGAAAGACTGTACAATCTATTGTTGTGCCGGTTCATTCTAAAAAGGATAATGTAGCCCCTACAGCTAAGATTAGTTTTAATGAAGATGATTACTATGATTTTTCTGTTGAGTATAGTGAAAGAGTAAAGAATGGTGACGATTATTCAAGATACAAGATTACCAGCAATGGTGAAGATTGTGAAGTTGAAGAAGTTAAAAAAGTCGATGATACACACTACAAAATTATAATGAAAAATCCTATCAGTAGTGGCGACTATGAATTTACATTTGATGGTATTACAGATATTAGTGTTCAGCATAACAATGTTGAACCTGTAACAATTAAAGATATATCATCAAGCAAATATATTGTTAAAAATATTATTTTTTATGGTTTAATAGGTATTGGTTGCCTTGTAATAATCGGTTTAGGTGTTGTTATATTTATTCGTTCAAAAAATAAAAAGCCGGAAGTGGTTGAAATAAAAAAAGAAATATACAATCATTATGGTTCTGCTGAAAATGAAGTTCAGCATAGAGTTGAATTTGATAATACTAATGGTGTAAATATAACATTAACAGTAACAAAACAAGGTACAGTTGCTCAAGTTATTAACTCAACAGTATGTGGCAGTATTATTGTTGGCAGGGCCGAAATTTGTGATGTTTGTATTGATGATAACCAAATGTCACGTCAACATTTTGCACTTGAAGAAAACAATAATTCTATTATTATTACTGACTTAGATACACTTAATGGCACTTACATTAATTCCTTTAAAATTTCAAATCCACAAAGATTGAATGATGGTGATGAAATTATTGCTGGTTCCTGTAGAATTAAATTTCACTATAGATAGAAACGGTGAACAGATATGATATGTCCTAATTGCTTTAATAAGACAAGTGAAAATACTAATATATGTATGAATTGTGGCTTTGATATTGAAAGCTATAGACAACCTGATACTTCTTTGCCGACTAATACAATTCTAAATGCAAAATATCTTATAGGCAGAGTTTTGGGACAAGGTGGTTTTGGTATTACGTACAAGGTGAAAAATCTTGATGATAACAGAATTTATTGTATCAAAGAATACTTACCTTCTGAGTTTTCTGTAAGAGGTGAAGACGGTGCTTATGTTAGAGCTAATTCATCTCAAAATCAAAAGATTTTTCAACATGGAAAAAACCGTTTCTTAGAGGAAGCAAGAATTCTTTATAGGTTTAGAAACAACCCGATTGTTACTCAAGTTTATGATTATTTTGAAGAAAACAATACAGCCTATTTTGTAATGGAATTTCTTGATGGTATGAATTTGAAACAAGCAATACACAATATGGGTGGAAAGATTTCAATAGAAAATGCCAATACAATTTTTGTTACAATAGCAAGTGGTCTTATAGAAATACATAAGCAAAATGTTTTGCATAGAGATATAAGTCCTGAAAATATTTTTTTGACTAAGGACTACAATATTAAGCTTATTGACTTTGGTGCAGCAAGAAATTATATCAAATCTCAAAACTGTGGTATGTCGGTACTTTTAAAGCCCGGATTTGCTCCACCTGAACAATATAAAGCAAAGGGTGAGCAAGGAGAATGGACTGATGTTTATGCTTTGGCAGTTACCTATTATGCCATTGTTTCCGGAGAAAAACCGGTTGATGCAATGTCTAGATTAGCCGGTGATAAGATGCCTTTGTTGTCTGATATTTGTCCTGAAGTTCCCGTAAACAATGCTAAGGTTCTTGAGAAAGCCTATGACTTAAACATAAAGAATAGATATAGAAATTTTGAAGAATTACTTAATGATTTTGAGATTCCTTACGTACAAGAAAATCAAGTTCATACTCAACAAGAGGTAAGTGAAGGTAATAAAAATACCACAGAAACTTCTACTGAGAAATCTATAAGCAGTGGTGAAATGTTTGTGGATACTTCAAAAGAAAAAGTTAAGGAACAAACTACAACAAGTAGAACAGTACCTAGCAATAATGTTGTTAATACTTCAATGCGTAAAGGCGTTTTTAGGAAGATTTTTGGTAGAAAAAAGCCACTGGTTATTATTCGTACTTATTCTAATAAAGAAACAATTTTTCCTATTAGTGAAGATACATTTACAACTATTGGCCGTTCAAAACATTGTAACATTGTAATAAATGATGACCAAATCAGTAGGTTGCATTGTTTTATAAAATATGATAGAGGAAAAGGTAGATTTATTGTATTTGACAATTCCTCTAATGGTACTTTTGATGCTAATCAAAGACTATTTAGAAAAAAAGAGTATAGGTACAAGGTTGGTTCGAAAATTAATTTGATTAATTCAAATTTTGAACTTACTTTTGTACTTAACTAAATAGAGGTGAATATATGTTTTTTAAAGATAAAAAAGTAGAACCGGATATGTTGGATTGGAAACCACTAAGTCAAAGGGTTAATACAACAGATGTTGGATTGTCAATAGGTTCAGCTATTTATATAGGAAAACGTTCATCACAACAAGATTCTATCAAAGTTTCTAATGTAAAGGATAAGGATCCGGTTATTGCAATATTAAGTGACGGTATGGGTGGAATGGCTGACGGTAACAAAGCCTCATCAACTTGTACTGAAGGTATTTTCTTTGACTTTAACAAAGTTAAGGGTATGGGAGATTATCCAAGTTTTTTACAAAATGAAGTAATCAAGTATGACGGTATAATTTCCGGTTTCACTGATGAAAATGGAAATCCTATTCATTCAGGTGCAACACTAATTGCTTGTATTATAGATAACGACAACTTCTTTTGGGCTACTGTCGGTGACAGCCACTTGTATTTAATAAGGAACAATGAAATCAAACAGTTAAATCAGGACCACAACTTTATGATTGATTTACAGAAAAAAGTTGAAAGAGGATTGATGACAGAGAAAGAAGCTTTATCCCATCCTCATAAAGACAGCTTAATTAGCTTTTTAGGTATGAACGGCATTCGAATGATAGATATGAATGAAGAACCTATTAAGCTTCAAAAAGAAGATATGATTGTTATTTGTTCTGATGGACTTTACAGAACATTAAATGATGATGTAATAAAAGAGATTACCAGAATTTATAAAGGTAATGTTCAAAATGCTTGTGAAAAATTAATTTCAGCAGTTATTCAGAGGGACAATCCCTCACAAGATAACACATCTGTTATTATTTTAAAATATTAATTTAAAAATTATTATGAAGGAGATTTTATTATGAAATTAACTAAATGTACTAACGGACACTTTTATGATGCTGACAGATATGGCAGTTGCCCACACTGTAACGCTTCAGTTGTTGACCAAACAATGACAATTCCGGGTAATGAAAGTGTAAAGCTGGATAAGACAGAAGCTGAACAAAATGTTGTTGAGCGTAAGGTAGAACAGAAAAAGGTTAATCCTATTGCTGATGAACAAAAGACTATCGGTATCTTCTCAACAGGTGTTTCCGGTTCATCAGCTCCTGTAGTAGGTTGGTTAGTTTGTGTTAAGGGCAATCACTACGGTGAGGACTTTAGACTGGTTGCAGGTAGAAACTTTATTGGCCGTTCTTCTTCTATGGAGGTTTGCCTAAGTGGTGATACTTCTATTTCAAGAGAAAAACATTTGATTATTGTTTTTGAACCAAAGCAGAACGCTTTTATTGTTCAGCCGGGTGACTCAAAAGAACTATCATACCTAAATGATGAAGTAATCTTACAGGCAAGACTAATGAAATCCGGAGATACTCTTGTAATGGGTAACAGCCAATTTATTTTCGTTCCATTCTGTACAAATGAAATTAATTGGAGCAATTATAAAAACGAAGAATAAGGTGAGTTTATGGGATTAACCTACTGGACCGGTGGAATAATCTTGGGGTTATCAGGTATTTATGAGGGTGCAATATTCAAGATAAATCCGGCAGAATTAATTGTCATTGGACGTGACCCTACCTATTCTAATATAGTTATAAATGAAAATTGTAATTATGTTAGCAGAAAACATTGTTCAATAAAATATAACCATATAAATAAAACTTATGAGGTAACTGATTTTTCTAAGAATGGCGTGATTATTAACAAATCCACTTTGCTTTCAAAAGGACGCAGGATGACACTTAATAAAGGTTCAGTAATTGAAATAGGGGATTCAAGTAATTCTTTTAAGTTAATGTAGGAGGAAAATATGACTTATAAATATAATAGAAATTTTCGATTTTTATGGTCAAAGATAATTGCCTTTGTTGTTGGTGCAGTAGCATGGCTGGTTGGCTTTGTGTATATCAAAAACTCAGGCTTTTACTCAATTTTTTCAGTAGCAGAGGGTCTTAGTGTTGTTAGCAAAGACTATTCAACATTTATTTTAAGTACAGTAATTACAGGTTTAGTGCTGTATGGTGGATTGCTAATCGGTCTGTCATTCCTAAAGGGTAAGGCTAGAAACATTACATCTATTGTTTTTGCTTGTTTACTAATGTGTTTTTCAGTTTCTATGGGGACTATGGTTGCATATGTTGGTGACAGAGCATTTGGAGTAATTTCTAATGGCTTTGGTTTGTATGTTTTCTTATTCTGCTGTGTAATGGTTATTGTGTTTTCTGCTATAGATTTAGCCGGTATGAGTAAAGAAAAGAGAGAAAGCATTGGTAACAGTTATGGTAATCTAAATGGAAATAACGGTAACTTTATGAACAATCCGGTTCCAGGTGGTTACAATTTTAATCAGTTTCAAGACGAAAAATTAACAGTTACTGACCAAAAAGGTTCTATGACTTGTGTTGGTGGTGAGTATGTTAACTTTACTTTTCCTATTAACAATGGTGACATTATAACTATTGGTAAGGATCCAAAATCATGTGCTATTGTAATTACTCAGAATAATCAGTATGTTAGTGCAGTACATTGTTCTGTTAAGTTTACTAATGGCAGATATGAACTATTTGACGGTTCAAGAAACGGTGTAAAGGTTAACGGCAGTGAAATTCCAAAACAACAGTGGACAACTATTGCTTCCGGTTCAATATTTTCTCTTGCTAATACAAACAATCTTTTTAGAGTAGAATAATTTTAAATACATAAGAGGTGAGAAGTTTGTTCTGATTTTAAAATATTTTTGTTGGTAAAACTTTTTGCCTCTTATTATTTTTTATTAACAAAATATTGCATAAATATTTACAGCAAATTGTTGTAAGATATTTAGTTTATAATATGGAGATTGCTATGTTGGATTATTTTATTTTTACAGATAAAGGCGATAGAGCAGTAAACGAAGACAGTGTAGGTTACTGCGATAGCCCATTAGGAAAAATTTTTATACTATGTGACGGTTTAGGTGGTCATGGCAAGGGTGATGAGGCATCTAGTTTGGTTGTGTCTTTTATAAAGGATTATGCCGAAATAGCAAATTCCGATAATACGGAGTCTTTTATTGACGGAGCAATTACCGGTGCACAAAATACACTTATTCAATATCAAAAGGACAATGGAATTACCAGACAATCCAAAACAACATTAACATTCCTATGTATTAACAAAGATAATAACACTGCATCAATAGCACATATTGGTGATTCCAGAGTTTATAAATTTGAGAGAAACAAATATGTATATAGAACACTAGACCACAGTGTACCTCAAATGTTAGTTCTAAGTGGTGAAATAAAGGAAAAACATATCCGTCATCATGAGGACAGAAACAGACTGTTGCGTTGTATGGGTATTGAGTGGGACGGTAAAAAATTTGACATTGATCAGGTAGAACAACCATATAATCAAGGAGATGCATTTATTATGTGTTCAGATGGTTTTTGGGATTGGATACTTGAAAAAGATATGGAAAAGGCACTGAAAAAATTTCCTGATGCTACTAAGTGTGGTGAGTATCTTGTAGAGAAAGCTAAGAAGCGTGGTATGGGAAAAAATATGGATAATTTTTCTCTTATTTTGGTAAGGGTTTAATTGTTAAGCGAAACATTCTGTCACTATTTTATAGTGATGGAAATTTCGTGGTTTTGAAGGTTTATTTAGAAAGTATATCTTCAAAACTACAAAATAAAGTAAATTTATTTGAGGGAAATATAATTATTATTTGATTAATATTTTTATGGGGAAGGGATAAAATGAAGTTTAACCAAGTTTGTATTAACTGTTTTAAAGAAACAAAGGGTTTTGAAATTTGTCCGCATTGTGGATGTATTCAAAGTGATAAGCCAAAACAGCTAAATCATTTATATCCGTTTGTTGAACTTAATTCCAGATATGTTATTGGTAAAGTTATTAACAACGGTGGTTTTGGTGTTGTATATAAGGCTTTTGATAAAAATTTACAGTCAGTAGTTGCTATTAAAGAGTTATTTCCAACACAGAACAGTATGGTAACAAGAGTACCCGGTACAACAAAAGTTATTTCATATAGTGGTGAAAAAGGTGAACAATTTAAGATTCAGAAGCAACGTTTCTTAAATGAAGCCAGAACAATGTCAAAACTTGTTGCTTGCGAAAGTATTGTTGACGTATATGACTTTTTTGAAGAAAATAACACAGCATATCTTGTAATGGAATTCCTTGATGGTATTACACTTAGAGAATATATGCTCCAAAATCCGGGTAAAATGTCCTATGAAGATACTATGGCTATTATTGAACCGGTAATTAATGCTTTAATAGCTGTCCATAATGAAAATATTATACATCGTGATGTTAGTCCGGATAATGTGTTTATTACTGAAAATGGCAAGGTAAAACTTATTGACTTTGGTGCAGCAAAGTTAAATGAAGATAAAGAAAACTTAACAGCAGTAGTGGCAAAGCCGGGATACACTCCACCGGAACAGTATCGCAGTAAAGCTAAAATGAAACCATACACTGATGTTTATGCTACAGGTGCTATGATTTATAGAATGGTAACAGATACTCTTCCGGAAGAATCTATTGATAGAATAGAGAAAGATGAACTTGTAAAGCCATCAAAGTTAGGTGCAAATATTCCATCATATGCTGAAAAATCTATTATGAAAGCTATGGCTCTAGACGGAAACGCAAGATTTAAAAGTATGAAAGACTTTTTGATGGCGTTAAAGGGAAGGAAACGTGCCAATTTCCCTGAAAAAGAGCTTAAACATAAGAAGATAATACGTTGGTCATCTTTTGCAGCAGTTATAGTTATTGCAGGTGGTGCAGTAGCCGGTGGATTAATGTATAAGAATAACACAGGTATTATTCCGTCAAACGGTAACCACACCATAACTGTTTGGTTAACTGACAAAGATAAAAATGATAAATTATCAGATAACAATAATTCTATTTGGGATACAATAAATAAGGATTATTTCAATAAGTTTGTTTCAAAACAAGACAATGACTTTAAGGTTAATGTAAAGGTTGAGTATGTCAGCGAAAAAGACTATAACAATAAGTTCCGGAAAGCAGCTACTAAGCCGGATATTTATAGAAGTGACTTAGTGGAAAATGCTGAAAATTATTCAGCTGACCTTACAAATCTTTATGAAGAAATTGATAAAAACGGTAGTATGACAAATGCTTACAAAGCAATGAAAGACAAGTATTTGTCATCTAATGAAATCGCTGTGAGATATGATACATTGGTTACTTATTGTTACAACTATTCAAAAAGTGACAAGAAGTCTATCTATCAGTACAAAACAGGTGGTAATGACGGTTTATTAATCAATCCAAATGTTTTTTGGAGATTGTCTGATAAAATGGGTTACATTGAAAAATCCGATACAAAGTCAGTGAAGAAACTAGCCGAATATGTAAAAGAAGATGCATCAAAGGATTTGGCTGATTGCAAAGTGAAATTCTATATTGGAACTGCATCGGAAAATCTTGATATTCAAGGTTTAATTCGTGATCACGATATGATTACATATTCTTATTCACAACTTCCGGGAGATTCTGACTTCTATAGTTTTTATCCTGAGAGATTTTCTATTTCTAATGATAGTTCTTTAAATAACAAAAAGGCATCTATGTTCTATTTGTACTATATCAGTACCAGTGATGATGTTCAGTACAATGTGTTGAAGAATAGCCAATATTCTTACCTTTCAATGCTAAAAAGTGTGGCAGATACTGTAAAGAAAAATTCTCTAAACAGAGAGATTGTATTTTATGACAATGCCAGTGATAAGAATGTATTTAGTATTGATAATGCAGATAAAATAAAAGAGGCTACAGACAAGCTAATGGCTTCTGCAGAAAAAGGAAAGCTAACTAACATTGATGATAAGACAGTTTCTGACATTATGAAAGACTTGAAAAGTTAAGGAGAACTATAATGCAGTGTAAGAAATGTGGAAATCTCGTTGAATTTGGTATTAATGTGTGTCCTAATTGTGGCAATATTATGCCTGAACAAAATTATAAATTTAATTTTTCAAATTCTGTTGTAGAAAAGCAAGAACAAAAAAAGTTAATTCCAAGAATTTTGATTGTATATCCAAATGGTTATACAGATAGTGTAAAACTAGGCACAAATAAAATGTATATGGGTAGATATATGGAAAATCCTCAGTGCCCTATACTTATTAAATCATCATTAATATCAGCTATTCATGGTAGATTTGAAATAGTAGGAAATGATCATTATTATATTGATGAGAAAAATACTAACGGTACATATCTCAACAATAATATGATTGTGAAAACTGATAACTCGGTTTCCAAACCTATGAAATTAAAAGATGGGGATATTCTTTCTGTAGGTGATTTTTCAAATAAGGAACGTATATCAATAATTTTCTCATTAACTACAAATGATGATTTTGTATGGGAATGTGTTGATTTGCGTCAAAAAAATACTGTAACAATAGGTAGAGAAAGAAAGTCGGACATTTGTATTCAGAATGTTAAGGTTTCCAGAAATCATGCTATTATCAATAAAGCAGAGAATTTATCTAGAATTATTGATAATCACAGTTCAAACGGAACATTTGTTAATGGTATTCTCATAAGAGAAAAGGCTTTGCAAAATCAAAATATAATTAATATTGGTGCAACAAAAATATTTTATATTAATGATTTTGTGATTTATAGAAAGCCACAACTAAAGACCAATAATTTCACAAATACAAGTAGAAATATTAAGAAAACAGAGAATTTAGGTGATGTTGCCCATTCAACAATGGGTTTTGATGTTGAAGTTAAGGATATTTCTCGTATTGTACCTTGCAAAAAAGGTACAGGTATTAACGGTGGTAGCAAAAAATATATTTTGCAACATATTTCTCTTAGCATTAATGCCGGTGAATTAGTGGCTATTTGTGGTGGTTCAGGTGCAGGTAAAACAACATTTATGAATTGTATAAATGGTTTTGAACCGGCAACAAGTGGTCAAGTCCTTGTAAATGAAATTGACCTTTATAAAAACTATTCTTCCTTAAAGAATAGTATCGGCTATGTTCCACAACAGGATATTATTCATGATGATCTAACATTGGAATCTTTGCTTACATATACTGCTAAGTTAAGACTACAAAAAGATATTACAAAATCAGAAATTAAGAAACGTGTTTCTGAAGTTTTGAAAATGGTTGATTTGGAACAACAACGCCACACCTATGTAAAGAAACTTAGTGGTGGTCAGCGAAAGAGGGGTTCAATCGCTGTGGAATTAATCTCTGACCCATCACTGTTTTTCTTAGATGAACCTACTTCAGGTCTTGATCCGGAGGCTGAAACTCATCTAATGCATCAACTTAGAAACCTTGCAAAAGATAAAGGCAAGACTGTTATTGTTATTACTCATACTCTACAGAATATTATGCTTTTTGATAAGATTGTTTTCTTAGCACCGGGAGGAAAACTATGTTTTTACGGTACTCCTGAAATGGCAAAAAAATTCTTTGGAGTAGAAAATTTAGCCGATGCATATGAACTTATTTCTAAAGATATTGACGGATATGTAGAGGGTTATGAGAGATATAGGAGTGCGTTCTAATGGGTAAGAAAAATCATTTTTTTTGGAGTCAAACAGGGGTTTTGACTTCAAGATATTTTCATATATGCTTGAATAATAAGCAAAATCTTTTATTAAATTTTGTTATTCCTATTCTTACAATTTTGATTGTATGTTCAGTAGCTTGTGACAAAATGTTTAGTGAAAAACCAAGTGTTAACCATTCTATCAACAATGGTTATCCGGTTTTAACATGGGAAAGTGTTTCTCAAGAAAGTAAAAGTAAATTGTCGGTATATACAAGTGGTGTAGGCAAAGTTGACTCTAAAAAGTGTTTGTATTTTATTTTTAGTGAAAACAATAATTACGATATAAGTAATCCTAAGGTAGTTTTAAAGTCCAATGACGGTGAAGAATTAAAGACTTTTTCAGGTGATGATATAAATATTGTTACTATGAAAAATAAAGACACTAAGGGTACATATAGCCTTTATGTAGAAACTGATTTGTTAGAGTCCAATGTTACCTATACTGCCTCTTTATTTACAGATACTGACTCACATAATAACCTTGAAAATAATGTAAAATTTAATGTACCTTTAAAAATGGAGAATGTCACTAAAAAAGTGAAAAATGCAAAAGAAGGATACAAGAATTCCAGTAAACTTTCTAAAGATTTTAGTATTGATAAGTTTGTAATGAATACAGATAATCAGCAGAAAATAGCTACAATTCCAAATTCAAAAATGGTAGTGGATAATACTGAATATATATTAATCAATGATTCTGAAACTTTTGCTTATATATTTAGTGACAAAAAAGATAGTAAAATTAATTGGAATGAGCAAAACTATTACTTATCTTGTGATATAGATCTCAATAAATATTCAGATTTAGTACCATTAGGTAAAAATAGTGGTTACAAGGGTATTTTTGATGGTAATGGTCATAAGGTTTCTAACTTTACTACAAAAGAAAGTGGTTTGATAAACAAACTTTCCGGTACAGTAAAAAATCTTGGTGTAGTTAATGGCAAGGTGAAAACCACCAATAAGAATGCCGGTGCTATTGCAGGAACTTTAGATAGTAAGGCATCTGTTTTCAATTCATTTGTTAAGAATTGCACAGTGGAAAGTACACAATCCTCCGGTGGTATTGTTGGCAGTATGGCAAGTAAAAATAAATACAGTGAAATTTATGGTTGCTATACAATGAATTGTAAAGTTAAGTCAGATAAATATGTTGGAGGAGTAGTAGGTAACACAAATAACGGCAAAGTAAAGTCTTGTTACGCAATTTCTGAACTTGATGGTGATAAGGATTATACAGGAGAAATCACCGGTTATATTTGTAATGACGGCACTTTGGATAATTGTTATTACTTAAATAATTCAGGCTTATCCGAATATGGAGAAAAATCCGAAACAGATAATACAACAATAAAATCTACATATGCACTTAGTACAGAACAACTAAAGAATGCATCAGAAAAAATTAAATATACAGTAAATGATAATGATGATGTATTTTACTTTAAAACAGATGGACAACTTGATGAGTTTTCTCATACACAAACAGGTCTGTTTATGTTAGTATGTGTAGCAATTTTTGTAGGTATCTGTAACTCAATTCAAGAAGTATGTAAGGAAAGAAATATATTAAAAAGAGAATATATGACAAACCTAAACTTAGGTTCATATGTTTTGTCAAAACTTATTATTCAAGCACTTTTATGTGCACTGCAAATGATATTGGTATTAGGTATATTTGCAATTTTTGTAAGTGGAAAACAACTAAGTTCAAGTGGCGTAATCTTCGGTTCTATATGGGTTGAATATTTCATTACTATGTTCTTACTTTGTTTTGCATCAGATGTATTAGCATTGTTTATTTCTTCTATAGTAAAGAATAGTTCAACAGCCAATATATTTATACCTATTGTGTTAATTGTGCAAATTGTATTTTCAGGTGTTTTATTTGATTTAGGAAAAACATTTGATAAGATTGCATATTTAATGTTTAGTAAGTGGGGAATTGCCGGACTTGCAATTACAAGTCACTTAAATAATGCCAGAGCAAAGTTCCTACTTGATAATCCGAATTTTGAATTACAACTAGGTCCTAATATGTCATCAGTACACAGTATTTTTTCTTCGGAAGTTTCAAATCTTCTTTGTGTATGGGGTGTGCTGTTATTGTTTGTAATTGTATTATCAGTTTTAAGTGTATTATTTCTTACACGAATTAAAAAGGATAAGAGATAATATATTTTGGAGGTAGAAAGATGTCATCAATTAGATGTATGGGGTGTATGCAGGAATATGAAGATTCCTTTGAAATTTGTCCTCAATGTGGTTATGGTAGAAATACTGAAGCAAAAGAGGATTTCCACTTATCACCCGGCACAATATTAAATAATAAATATATTGTTGGTAGAAGTTTAGGTTGTGGCAAAAACGGAATTACATATCTTGGTTGGGATGCTATCCTTGAAACAAAGGTTGCAATTAAGGAATATTTTCCACAAGATTTAGCAACTAGACTTAAGAATGAAAGCGAAGTAAGCACATATGATGGTGAAAGAAAAGCAAAGTATGAAAATGGCTTAGAAAGTTTCTTGAATGCCGGAATTAACTTAGCAAAATTTAACTACATTGAAAGTATAGTTCATATATTTGATAGCTTTTCAGCTAACAATACCGGATATGTAATTATGGAATATCTTGAGGGTGAAAGTGTTCTTGATATTATCAATAAACAAGGTAAAAAGTCATTACAAGATACATTTAATATTGTAGCACCTATTCTAAATGCATTATCTGTTCTTCACGATAATGGTGTTATCCATGGCAATATTTGTCCTAATAATATTCTTATTGTAAATGGTAGTCCAAAACTTATTGACTTTAACTTTGAATTACATTCAAATTATGATAACAAAAAGATTGTTGTTACAAAAGGATACTCTCCAATAGAGTCTTATCGTTCAAACGGAAAACTTGGACCTTGGACAGATATTTATTCAATTAGTGCAACAATGTACTTTATGTTAACAGCAAAAAGACCTGTTGAATCTGTTAAACGTGAAGAAAATGACACATTACAGAGTATAGACAAGTATGTGCAAAAAATTCCACCATTTGTTGTTAATGCAATTATGAATGGTCTTAGTGTTGACCCAAAAGACAGAATTAAATCAGCTAATCAGTTAGGTGCAATTCTAACCGGTAATCAGAAAATTAACAAAGCTAAGAAAAAGAAGAAATCTAAAGATGTTAGCAAGAAGTCACATAAAGGAAAAGTTATTGCAATTATTTCTGCAGTAGTAATTTTAATTGCAGGTGGTGTATTATTCTTTACTTTAAAAGGTAACAACATTATCGGTAATCCATCCTCACAAAGTCAAAGTGGATTTTCTGTAAATAAAATCTTAGGTAAAACAGTTGATGAAGCTAACTCTATCGCTAAAAAGTACAACAAATCTATTGTTGTTAAGGATAATAGATATGATGATGGTTCACTGCTTTCTCGATACAAAATTAACACTATTGCAGAGGGTAGCGTTGATAAAAATATTGTTAGTGTTATAGTTTATGCCGGTAAAGCCGGTAGTGAAAAAGCTGACACTCATAACAATGTTTCTATGCCAAACTTATATGCTGAGAGTAAAAGTAAAGCTCTTAAACATTTAAAAGAATATGGATTAAAGGGTAAAGTCGTATTTGAAGAAAATGATAATTTTGTTGGTCAGGTTTTTGAACAATCAGTAGGGTATGGTGCAAAGGTTAAGGTTGGCTCAACTGTAACTATCACAGTTGGTAAAAAAGTTCCACCAACTACAACAACTACTACTGTTCCACAAACAGAACCACCAACTACTGCTTATGAGCCTGAAACATATCAGCAGAATAATGATTATAATAGTAGTAACTATGATAATAATTATCAACCACAAGTTACTCAACCTCCTGTAGCAGAAACTCAACCACCAGTGGCAGAAACTCAACAACAAAACACACAACCGGCTACAGAGGTTAATATAGGTGGCTTGGATTAAGGGAGAATTAACTTATGAATAAACTAAAAAAATATATAGCTTTATGCTTATCAGTTTTAATAATTGTAAGTGTGTTTACAGTATTACCAAGTGCATCTGCTTATGGTAATTCTACTGTAAATGTTTCTAGCAAAAATGATAATAATGCAAATCTTAATGATGATAATTCACTTCCAAATGAAGAAACAAATAAATATATAGTATCTGCTACATTGAGAAATGTAGTAAGTGACAATGAAGAAACTGAAATTTCTGATGGAAGTTCTTATCAAGCAATTTTAACACCAATGAGTGGCTATAAAATGGACAATGTTTTGGTTAAAATGGGTGATGAAGAAATAAAAAGTTATCTTACTGAAAATTCTTGCATTATTGAAATAAAAAAGGTTACAGCAGATATTACTATTATTGCAGTAGCAGTATCAAAAGAAGTAACTAATCCTGCTACTGATACAAATCCTTCAGTTGAAGAAACTACAACAAGTTCCACAACTGAGGAAACAACTACTGCTACATCATCAACTACAGGTACCACTGTAACTTCATCGACAACAATCACTACTACGTCAACCACAACATCAACACCAAGTACCACAACTTCAAGCACTACAGCAACCACAACATCAACAACTACTGTAAAACCAACTACCAGTTCCACAACTGTTACAGCAACAACTGATACTATTCCAACTGTAACAACAACTCCAAAACCAACAGAACCGGAACCAACAAAGCCGGTACAAATTCCTTATGGTAAAATAAAGTCAACTAATAATTGTGCTAATTCTCAAAGTGTCACTTTATCATTATCAAATGCCAAATATTATTATTTTGGTACAAATAAAAATACCGATACATTTGAAAAAGTAAAGGCAAATAATATTGTAAAAAAAGTTTCTAAATCCGGTACATACTATCTTGTTGTAAAGAATGGTGATGTTGTTAGAGATTGTAGTATAACTTTTTACAAAACTACATTAAACACAAATGGTGGCAAGGCAAACCCTAAGTACATTATTACTGAGAAAAACAAATCTGTAACACTACCCAAACCATCAAAAAATAAGTATGGTTTTAATGGTTGGTATTTAGGTAACAATAAGAAAACTTTTTATAACAATGTAAAGGTGAATTCAGATAAAACTTATAATGCACTTTGGGTAAGACCAAAGATTACAGTGAAAATTCAAAATAAAACATTAGTTGAAAGTGGTTACAAAAAGTTTATTTCCTACAATAAAGAAGGAAAATTATCTGATTGGTATAAGTATTCTGTAAATTGTAAAGAAAATGTAGTTTGGAAACCGGCTAACACAAAATCAAAAAAAGTATTGACCATTAAAAATGATACTAAAAAATGTATTGTTACTTTCAATCTTAATAGTAAAGCAGTTAGCACTAATTATTATCAAGTCGATTGTATTGTAACCGGCAAAAAAGTATTTAGTATGGAACTATATTTCTCTGATTTAGAAAAATTATCTAATGTGAAAATTAGTAGAAGTAATAAGAATACAGTTTCTTTATCATGGAAGAAAACTATTAATTCACAAAAATATCTAGTTACAATAACAGATAAAAAGACCAATAAAACAATTTATAAAACACTTTCTTCAAAGGCAAGAAACTATAAATATACAAAACTAAATTCAAAGCATAAATATTCGGTTAGTGTTAGATTGGTATTTGTCGTAAAAAATATAGCTTATTACGGTGACGCAAAGGCAAAAATAATTTAAAGTGGTGAGTAATAATGAGTAAAATTAGATGTTTGGGATGTATGGAAGAATATGACGATAAGGAGAGTGTTTGCCCTTATTGTGGTTATAAAAAAGACACACCGGTAAAAGAGTTATATCACCTAATCCCCGGTACTGTATTAAATAACAGATATTTAGTAGGTCAGTCTGTTGGCTTTGGTGGATTTGGTATTACCTATATTGGATGGGACAAAACTCTAAACAAAAAGGTTGCGATTAAGGAGTATCTTCCATCTGAGTTTGCAACAAGAATGGAGGGTACTACCTGCGTTACTGCTTATGACGGAGAAAAAACTCAGCAGTTTGAAGCAGGTCTTACTCGTTTTGTTGACGAAGCCCGTAGATTGGCAAAGTTAAATCATCTTGATGGTATTGTACATATTTATGATAGCTTTGTAGAGAATAATACGGCCTATATTGTTATGGAATATTTAAAAGGTGATACACTGAAATCAATCCTAAAACAGCGACATACTTTGTCATACCAAGAGGCTATTGACATTGCAATACCTTTACTTAAATCTCTTGATGAAGTTCACCAAAAGGGAATTATCCATAGAGATATTGCACCTGATAATATTATTATTACCGATGATGGCAGAGTAAAATTAATTGACTTTGGTGCAGCAAGATATGCCACAACAGTACATAGCAAGAGTTTATCAGTTGTTTTAAAACCCGGTTATGCACCGGAAGAACAGTACCGTTCACATGGCAATCAAGGCCCTTGGTCTGATGTGTATGCAATGGGTGCAACACTTTACAGAGCAATCACAGGTGTAGTTCCTGAAGATTCCTTGGAAAGAAAATCAAACGATGAACTTGAGGATATTTCAAAGTTTGTTCCTGATATTCCTAAACCTTTGGAAAATGCAATTATGAATGCGTTAAATGTAAATGCTGCTGACAGAATTCAAACTGCTAAAGAATTTGCAGATGCACTTTCCGGTGTATCTGAACTTGAAAGAAACAAAGTTAAACAAAGACAGGCTGATGCAGGTAAATGGTCATTAAAAATGAAAATACTTGCAATTTCAGCTATAGTTGTTTGTGTTGCAGTTATTGGCGTTTTGGTGTTAAATACAACTTCAATCCACAATAACGAAAAGTTTAAGGCTGATACAATACAACTGTACGGTAAAACTATTGCACAGGCTGAAAAAGAACTTAAAGCAAATAACATAACTTTAAAGGTTACAGATAACAATTATGACGATGAGTTAGTGGGAAAGTTGGATGAAAACACTATAGTTTCTCCTAATGATGTTAATGTAAAAGCTAAAGCAGTAAGTGTTGTTGTTTTTGCAGGTAAAAGAGGCAATGCAAATGCTGATAAATACGGTAATGTTCAGGTTCCTAACCTTTATGGTATGAAAGAATCAAAGGCTAAAGATTTACTTAATAAGTATGGACTTAAGTACAATAGAGTCCTTGTAGAAAACAACAGCTTTGTGGGTAATGTTTTTAAGCAATCATTAAAGGCAAATTCAAAGGTAAAGGTTGGTACAAAGATTACTATTACTGTCGGTAAAAAGAAAGTAGTTCATACAACAGTTCCAACTACCACATCATATTCTGTACCGGAAACAGAAAATAATGATAGTTATAACAACAATTCCGACAACAGTAATAACAATAGTTATAACAACGCTAACAATAATGCTAATAACAATTCTAATTATAATTCAAATCAGCAAACACCAAAGAATAATGTTCAATCTACTAAATCAGCAGCAAAAAGTAACGATTCAAAACTTGATGATTCTAATGCAGTTGATGTTGGTGGCTTTTTAGATTAATTGACTGTAGCATAATTTAATGAGGAGTTTAATTTAGCTAAATGAAAATGGGTACTATCATTTATTATTGCATAATAATAAGTGGTATCTGTGGGTAGGAGGTTTATAATGAAATCTAAGAAATTAATAAGT
>CAKSNZ010000032.1 GCA_934476515.1 uncultured Ruminococcus sp.
GGTTTCCTCCATTGGAATATTAATTTTATTATATCATATTCCCCCTGTTACTCTATCAAAAATATGATAAACTCTCATATCTATTCCCTTTCAGCACAAGGGAGTTTTAAATAAAATATCAAGTTATATAGAATTTAAAAATTAAGCGATTGCATATTTATCGTAATACTTTTCATACTTTTCTTGGAACAGAGGGTTTGACTTCTTTAGGTACTTACTTTGTTCGTGAATACCCATACTTTCTCTATTTGCTTCAATAATGCAAAGTGCAATGTTGTTGCAATGGTCAGAAACTCTTTCAAGAATTGTTGTAACATCTGATAGGATAAAGCCCATTTCAATAGTACAGCCCTTATTTTGTAGTCGCTTAATATGGTTCTTCTGAAGTTGATTCTTCAGTTCATCAATAACTTCTTCAAGTGGACCGATTTCTGCTGCTGACCTTAAGTCATCATCAGTTAAAGTCTTTAAGGTATAGTTAAGGATTTCCTCAACTGCACAGTACATTTGCTTAATTTCTTTCTTTGCAGTATCTGAGAAAGTTAAGCTTTTCTCATCAATTTCTCTTGCTGAACTCATTAGACCTACTGCATGGTCGGAAATTCTCTCTAGGTCACCGATTAAGTGAAGATACTTTGATACTGTTAAGTTATCCTTATCAGTTAAACTTTGAGCCGATAAACCAAGTAGATAGTTACCAATATCATCTTCCAGCTTATCAACTTTCTTTTCTGAATTTCTAATTTCTTCTGCAATATTTTGGTCATATTTATTTATTAATGAATATGCACTTTTTATTGATGTAAATGCTTCTGTTGCCATTTGAACAACAACCTTTGAGCAGTTTTCAATAGCTACTGCCGGAGTTGCATATAGTCTTTTATCAAGAGTCTTAATCTTCTGTTCCTTGTGATTATCTCTAACAATAATACAAGCTAACTTTTCTAACTGCTTAGTTAATGGTAGGAATGTTAAAGTACATAGAACATTAAATACTGTGTGTACAATAGCAATACCCATTACGCCGATTTGGTTGGCTAAGAAGTCAAAGTGAATAAACATATTCAGAACTTCAAATACAGTTAACCAAATAACTGTACCACCAATGTTAAAGCATAGATGAACTACTGCTGCTCTCTTAGCACCTTTGTTTGCACCGATTGAAGAAATTAGTGCAGTTACACAAGTACCGATGTTCTGACCCATAATAATAGGAATAGCAGAACCAAATGTGATTTGACCTGTTGAACTTAGTGCCTGAAGAATACCAACTGATGCTGATGAACTCTGAATAACTGCAGTAAGAATTGCACCTGCTAATACACCAAGAACAGGGTTTGTGAACATTAATAGAATGTCCTGAAATTCCGGTACATCCTTAAGTGGAGCAACTGCATCACTCATTGATTCCATACCAAACATTAGGACTGCAAAGCCTAGAAGAATTTGTCCAACATCCTTACTTTTATTACTCTTTAGGAACATATAAAGGATAATACCTACAAGGGCAAGGATTGGTGTAAATGAACTTGGCTTTAGTAGGCTAACGAAGATGTTATCACTCTCTATACCTGTTAAACTAAGTATCCATGAAGTAACTGTTGTACCAATGTTAGCACCCATAATAACGCTGATGGCTTGTCTTAGCACCATAATACCGGAGTTTACGAAACCAACAACCATAACTGTTGTTGCCGAACTAGACTGGATTACTGCTGTAACGGCAAGACCAAGCAAAAAACCTTTCCACTTATTAGAGGTCATTCTTGCCAGGATAGATTCTAGCTTACCACCTGCTCTTTTCTCAAGTGCATCTCCCATAAACTGCATACCGAAAAGGAACAGTGCAAGTCCGCCAACTAGATTTAATATGTTTAGAATACCCATACTCATTTCTCCTATTTTCATATTATCTTCATTCTAACAGTACAATGTAAAATATAAGTTTCGGTGAATGTTAAATCTATGTTAAATGTTAAATTTATTTTAGAATTTTTTAATATTATTTAAAAATAAAGAAAAGGCAACCCAAAATTTGGATTGCCTTTCTAAATGAGTAAGGGAAAATTAATGAAAAAGTTAATTCATATCCTTGTGAACACCTGTAATTGAATAAACAACCCATTCTGCAATATTTACTGAGTGGTCACCTATTCTTTCAAGATACTTTGCAACCATTAGTAGGTCAACACAAAGTTCAGCATCGGTATTACTTTGAATCATCTGAATAAGCTCAATCTTAACTTTATCAAAGTAGTTGTCAATAATATCATCATCAAGAATAGCACTTTGTGCCATTTCAAGGTTCTTTTCAGAGAATGATGTTACTGCTTTCTTTACAAGGTCAATAGTAGCCTTGAACATATCCTTTAGGTGAATTTTACCGTTAAATTCGCAGTTGTTGATGTAGCCTGAAAGTTCGGTAATATCAGAAGCCTGGTCACCGATTCTCTCCATATCAGAAATTAGCTTTAGTGCAGAGGAAACTGTTCTCAAGTCACTGGCTACAGGTTGCTGATGAAGTAAAAGTCCCATACATAGCTTTTCAATGTAATCTTCACTATGGTTAATTTCTTTTTCATAGAAATTTACATTTTTTGCATATTCCTTAATTCTGTCAGCATTATCTCCAACAACAGTTTGAGATGCGTTTTCAATTGCCTTTTCGCAAAGGCTACCCATATACTTTACGCTGGAATATAGGTCTTCAAGTTGTTTGTTAAAGTTATCTCTCATAATTATCCGAACCTTCCTGAAATATAATCTTCTGTTTTCTTATTCTTTGGTGTTGAGAAAATCTGATGTGTGTCACCATATTCAACAACCTCACCAAGTAGGAAAAATGCAGTTTTGTCAGAAATTCTGGCTGCTTGTTGCATTGAGTGAGTAACAATAACAATAGTATATTTGTCCTTTAGTTCAAGTGTTAAGTCCTCAATCTTTGATGTTGAGATTGGGTCAAGGGCTGATGTTGGTTCATCCATTAGGATTACTTCCGGATTAACCGTTAAGGCTCTGGCAATACATAGTCTTTGTTGCTGACCACCTGAAAGTGCAAGTGCTGACTTCTTTAACTTATCCTTAACTTCATCCCACAAAGCAGCTTGGCGTAAAGTTGTTTCTACAATTTCGTTAAGTTCACTTTTCTTTCTGATACCATGAGTAATAGGACCATAAGTTAGGTTCTCGTAAATACTCATTGGAAATGGGTTTGGATGCTGAAAAACCATACCTACTCTTTTTCTAAGAGTGTTAACATCAATATCTTTAAAAATGTCTTGACCGTCTAAAAGCACCTGACCATCAATCTTGCAACCTTCTACAAGGTCATTCATTCTGTTAAGTGTCTTTAGTACAGTTGATTTACCACAACCGGATGGTCCGATAAAAGAGGTAATTTTGTTTTGTTCAATACCAAGGTTAATACCCTTGATAGCCTTGAAATCTCCATAATGAAGTACAAGGTCATTTATATCAAATTTGTTCATTATTTCTCCTTATTTCTTTGCAAGTTTCTTTGCAATAAAGTTTGACAGTGCGTTGATACCAACAACAAGTAGTAGAAGTATAACTGCAGTTGCATAGGCTTGGTTTGTGAATAAACCTTCTGACAACAAGCAATATAGGTGAACCGACAATGTTCTTGCTGAGTCTGTAAGGCTTGTTGCAGTTTCTGCTACTGTACCTGATGTATAGATAAGTGCTGCAGTTTCACCGACAATTCTACCGATTGCAAGAATAACACCTGAAAGAATACCCGGAATTGCAGTTGGCACAATAATCTTAAATATTGTTCTTATTTTACCTGCACCTAAACCAAAAGAACCCTCTCTGTATGAATTAGGTACTGCAAGTAGTGCCTCTTCTGTTGTTCTGATAATTGTTGGAAGAACCATCATTACAAGTGTAAGTACACCGGCTATCATTGAGTAACCCCAACCTAAAGCAATAACAAATGCTAGGAATCCGAACAAACCAAATACAATGGAAGGAATACCTGCTAGGGTTTCTGTTGTAACCCTGATAACTTTAACAAGCTTACTGCCTTTCTTAGCATATTCAACAAGATAAACTGCTGAGAAAATACCGATAGGTACTGCAATTAGTAGTGTTAGGAATGTAATAAACACTGTGTTAAAGATTGATGGTAACATTGACTGATTCTTTGAGTTGTAGTGTAGGCTAAACAAATCAGTTGTTAAGTTAGGGATACCGTTTACAAGTATGTAAATAATGATAAATATAATACTTGCCACAGTAATTACTGATGCAAGACCAATTAATATTAGTAGTACAAATGAAAGAGGGTGTTTTAAATATGTTTTTAGCTTATCCATTATTTATCCTTCTTTCTTATTACTATTGAGAAACATATGTTAATGATTAAGATAAACACAAACAGTACAACTGCAGTTGCAATAAGTGCCTCTCTGTGCAGACCTGTTGCATATGCCATCTCCATAACGATGTTACTTGTAAGTGTTCTGACACCACTTATAATGCTCTTTGGCATAATTGCCTGGTTACCGGCTACCATTACAACTGCCATTGTTTCACCGATAGCTCTACCGATACTTAGGATAATACCCGACATAATACCACTTTTTGCTGCCGGTATAACTGTCTTAAAGATACTTCTTTCTTTTGTTGCACCAAGTGCCAAAGAACCCTCAAAGTACATATTGGGTACTGCTCTTATGGAAGATTCTGTTGTATTAATAATTGTTGGCAAAATCATAATGCCAAGTAGAATTGATGCAGTTAAGATACCTTTACCACTTGTATGGGTAAGTTCCTGAATAATTGGAACTACAACCACCAAGCAGAAAAAGCCATAAACAACTGATGGAATACTTGCCAGTAGGTTAATAAGGGGCTTAATCACCTTATAAATTTTCTTTGGACAATAACAAGCTAAGAATACTGCAGTTAAAATACCGATAGGAACACCGATTACAATTGCTCCGGCAGTAACATAAATACTTGCTACAATCATTGGGAAGATGCCAAACTCCCCTGAGTTAGGTCTCCAATGTGTACCGAATATAAAGTCCGTAAAACCAATTTTGCCTATTGCAGGAACACCATTTGCAAAGATAAATATACAAATTACTGCAACTGCTAAAATTGAAATACAAGCACACAATAGAAACAGAATTTTCATTAGGACTTCTTTTACATTACTCAAACTAATTCTCCGTTCTAAAGTTATAGGCAGAGGTTAACTCTGCCTAAATGTTTCTTTCGATTTTACTTGATGTCGTCCCAAGAAGTTGTTTCGCCAAGATAAATTGACTTAATTTGGTCAGATGTTAGATTATCAATTGAATTGTTTTTGTTTACGATTACTGCAATACCGTCCATAGCAATTTTCTTTGTTGCTAGAGTTTTTGCTTCATCATCCTTTAGTTCACGAGATGACATACCAATATCAACTGCTTTTTCTGTAGCTGACTGGATACCTGCTGTTGAACCTGATTCCTGAATTTCGATTGTTACACCGGGATTTAGCTTCTTGTATTCATCAGCAATTACATTCATTAGAGGAGCAACTGATGTTGAACCTGCAACTGTGATTTTACCCTTTAGGCCACTAGCCTTGTAAGACTTGCCACTTTCTACTGAGATGTAACCTTCTTTATCAACTGTCTTTTGACCTTCGTCACTCATAATGAAGTTGATTAGGTCTTCAGCAAGTTTTGAAAGTTTACCGTCATAATAACATAGATTAAATGGACGAGAGATTTTGTACTTACCGGTCTTTACATTTTCAGCAGTACCCTCAACACCGTCAACTGTTACTTCCTTAACTGAGTCAGAAAGTGAACCTAGAGAAACATAACCGATTGCATTGTCGTTACCCTGAACTGTTGTCATCATAACTGATGTACTGTTTGTAATTTCAGCACTTTCTGTTGTTGCGTCATTTTCTTTGTCATCTACAATACCAAGTAGTTCTGTGAAAGCACCACGAGTACCTGAACCATCTTCTCTTGATACAACGGTAATGTCACCTGTTACTTTGTTACCATTACTACTGTCACTGCTACTGTTGTTTGAACTACCACAACCAACTAGTGAAATTGCAACTAAAGCAATTACCATAACTGAACATATTAACTTTTTCATCTTTTCTTTTACCTCTTTTTTAATTTAGATTTTATTTTTTCTGTACCTCTCAAGTACAACTTTATCTTACTATTACTTTGTTAAATCAAAAATCTAAGAAAAGTTAAATGTAAATTTATTTTTGTTAAGTTATGTTAAATCTTTCCCCATAAAATTTCACAATTCCACACCTTTCGACATTTTATATAAAATAAAAAATAGCCTAGATAAATTCTAAGCTATTTTACTATAAACCCTTTCAGTGAATTTTATATTTTAGTTTTCAATAGTATATATCCAAAATTCAATTTCAAAAGTTAAAGTATATTTTTTATGATTTTTACAATTTTTATTGTAGATTAAAGTTAGTTATATATTTTATTCATTACTTATTTCATTACTTATTTTTATATTAATTTAATTTCTATTGAGTTTTAATATTTAATTTTTTCGTAAAAGCAATTAAACAAATTAGGGTTTGTGGGGATGTTGCAAATTATATAAAAGTGTATACTATGTCCTTTCTCTCTTATATACCAAGTTATTGCACAATTAATAATACAACAATATTTTGTAGCATAAACAGTACCGATTTTTATATCATATTATGGCTTACAGTTGTAGGGTCCACCATTGGTGGACCGAGCAAATCAACCTTTATAAAAGTATTTTGTCCTATGTAGATATTATAAATATTTAGTCTGTAAACAGGACAGTAATCCCATAGGTATCACACTTTTTGACGGGCGAACAGTGTTCGCCCCTACTGTGCAACTCATAATTCTTATTACATTTAATAGTTAAAAATAAAGGAAACTTTCATCTATGATGATATTTTAAACAAGTTTAAAATATCAACCACTCCTTCAGTCATTCTTTAAAAAGTGAATTGCTTTGCAATTCACGAATGACTAGCTTTTCTAGCGAAAACGGCAAACCCTTTGTCCCTTCGGGACATTTCCCTTAGCAAGGGAATACCTTTACACAAGGGAGCCTTATTTGCTAAAATTTAACACTTTACATTTAGCACTACAAACCCTAATTTATCTTTATCACAATCAAAACTATAAGACAAACCCAAATTTATAGAACTAATTTGTCACAATCCACAAACAATATTAAAAGGCTTTCCTTTACACACGAAGGTAATAAGAACACAAACATAATTAAAAAATAAAATCAAAATAAATGCACAACAAAAGCAAAAAAGGGACTCATAAGAGTCCCTTAAAAATGCAAGATAAGACTAAATTACTTTAGTTCTACTTCTGCACCAGCATCTTCTAGCTTTGTCTTCATAGCTTCAGCGTCATCCTTAGAAACAGCTTCCTTAACTGTCTTAGGTGCACCATCAACAACAGCCTTAGCTTCCTTTAGGCCTAGACCTGTGATTTCACGAACAGCCTTGATAACGTTGATCTTGCTTGAACCAGCAGACTTAAGAACAACATCAAATTCTGTCTTTTCTTCAGCAGCAGCTTCGCCGGCACCAGGAGCAGCAACTGCAACTGCAGCAGCAGCTGATACACCAAATTCATCTTCTACAGCGTGAACTAGATCAGATAGTTCAAGAACTGTAAGAGTCTTTAATTCTTCAATAATAGCAGTAATCTTTTCACTAGCCATTTTAATATACCTCCGAAATTTTAAGTTATAGTTATAATTTAAGTTAATTTTGCAGATAAATTATTCTGCAGCTTCTTCTGCTGGAGCTTCTTCAGCATCAGCATTTTCCTTGTCAGCAAGGCAAGCTTCAACGCCACCCTTGTCAACGATAGCCTGGACACCTCTTGCGAATGATGCAATAGGAGCCTGGAATGCACCAAGAACATTTGCAAGTAGAACTTCTCTTGTAGGTAGTTTTGCTAGGGCATTAATCTTGTCCATATCAATAACTTCACCATCAAGGAAACCACTCTTAATTGCAAAAGTATCAATATCCTTAGCATACTTGCTAAGAACTCTTGCAGCACCAGTGTAATCTGTTTCACTTGTAGCAATAGCTGTTGTACCTTCTAGTACATCTTCTAGACCGGCTAGACCAGCTTCTTCACAAGCTCTACCTAGCATTGTATTCTTAACAACTGTGTACTTAACATCACATTCACGAAGTTCTTTTCTAAGAGCTGTATCATCAGCAACGCTGATACCTTCGTAGTTAACAACAATACCAGAAACAGAAGCTTTTAGTCTTTCAGCAATTTCAGCTACTAAAGCTTTCTTAGCTTCTAAAACCTTTTCACTTGGCAATTCTGTCACCTCCGTATGAATTTTTATACGCAGTTCAAAAGAAAACCTCTCCCAGTTTCCGAGGAGAGGCATAAATTACATAGTAATAATTCTCTTCCTCGGTAGGCGATAAACTTACGCATTTCTGCACCTACTGTCTTTAGAACAGCGAAATATATATATTAACTTTCGTTAATAACAAATTAATTAGTTGCCGTACTTTGAAGTAGCAAGCTTAACACCAGGACCCATTGTTGATGTAACAGCAACAGACTTGATGTACTGACCCTTAGCAGCAGAAGGCTTAGCCTTAACAACTGCATCCATAAGAGTTTCTAGGTTTTCAGATAGCTTATCTGTACCAAAGCTCTTCTTACCGATTGGGCAGTGGATAATGTTTGTCTTATCTAGACGATATTCAATCTTACCAGCCTTAGCTTCCTTGATTGCCTTAGCAATGTCAGGAGTAACTGTACCGGCCTTTGGATTTGGCATTAAGCCACGAGGACCTAGGATTCTACCTAGACGACCAACTAGACCCATACAATCAGGTGTAGTAACAAGAACATCGAAGTCCATCCAGTTTTCATGCTGGATCTTCTGTGTCATATCTTCTGCACCAACAAAGTCTGCACCTGCATCCTTAGCTAGCTGTTCATTTTCACCCTTACAGATAGCAAGAACTCTAACGTCCTTACCTGTACCGTTTGGAAGAACAACTGCACCACGAACCTGCTGATCAGCGTGACGAGAGTCAACACCTAGTCTTACATGAAGTTCGATTGTTTCGTCAAACTTTGCTTTTGCAGTCTGTAAACAAAGGTCAATAGCTTCCTTTGTGTCATATTGTTTATTTTTGTCGATAAGCTTTGCGCTATCAACATAATTCTTACCATGTTTCATTTAAATCCTCCATCATTAGGTGGTCAAACGGATATTCCTCCCACCCGGAATAAATTATTCTTCTACTGTAACGCCCATGCTTCTGCAAGTACCTTCGATCATGCTCATAGCAGTTTCGATTGTTGCAGCGTTAAGGTCAGGCATCTTCTGTTCAGCGATTGCCTTAACCTGTTCTTTCTTAATTGTACCAACCTTCTTCTTGTTAGGTTCGCCTGAACCACTGTTTAGATTGATAGCCTTCTTAATAAGAACAGCAGCTGGTGGAGTTTTTGTTACGAATGTAAAGCTGTGGTCTGCATATACTGTAATAACTACAGGGATGATTAGACCAGCATCCTTCTGAGTTCTTTCGTTAAATTCCTTTGTAAATGCTACGATGTTAACACCGTGCTGACCTAGAGCAGGACCAACTGGTGGAGCCGGTGTAGCTTTGCCGGCAGGAATCTGAAGCTTAATGTAGCCGATTACCTTCTGTGCCATAATAAATTTCCTCCTAATTCGTGGTTTATAGTGGGCTTTAGCCCTCCCACTGGGGACACAAAATCCCTCTTATATAAAAAGTAGATTACTAATTATATACTCAGTCTTCTGTTACTGGTTCAACCTGACCTAAATCAAGTTCAACCGGAGTTTCCTTACCAAACATTGATACGATAACTCTTACATAGTCCTTATCAATATCCATTTCTTCTACAGTACCCACAAAATCTTCAAGTGGACCATAAGTGATTCTAACCTCATCACCAACTGAGTAAGAAACTTCAACTGTTCTCTTTTCTACACCCATACGATAAACTTCTTCATCTGAAAGAGGAATCGGTTTACTTGATGGACCGACAAAACCTGTACAACCTCTAATGTTGCGGACTACATACCAAGTTTCATCTGTGTAAATCATCTTTATGAAAACATATCCGGGATAGAGCTTATGCTCTGTTTCCTTTTGTTTGCCATTCACTTCTTCAACAACAGTTTCTGTTGGAACTTTTACATCGTGAATCATATCCTGAAGTCCACGGTTCTCAACAGTTGTTTCAAGAGTTGAGGCAACTTTGTTTTCATATCCTGAATAAGTATGAACAACATACCACTTTGCTTCTGGCATACTAAACCTTCTTTCTCAAAGTTATGCCTTAAGTGTTGGCAGTTTCCATTACAAGATCAAGCAATGCATAAAGACCTCTGTCTACGCCAAAGATAACAAGTCCACAAAGAATGATTACGACAAGAACAATGCCGAAATTTCTTGTTGTGTGCTGCCATGTTGGCCAACTAATCTTTTTACATTCTCCGATACAAGCTCGGAAGTAAGAGATGATTCGTGAAAAGACATTTTTCTTCTTCTTTGTAGCTTTCTTAGAAGCCTTGTTCTTTTCAGCCATAACTATCCTCCGATTACTTTGTTTCCTTGTGCAGAGTATGCTTCTTGCAGAATCTGCAATACTTGTTCATTTCAAGTCTGTCAGGATTGTTTTTCTTGTTTTTCATTGTGTTGTAATTACGCTGTTTGCACTCTGTGCAGGCCATTGTTACTTTTACTCTCATTAACGGCACCTCCCGATTATTCCTATTAGAATAATATAGCCTCCCTCATTGGGGCACAAAAAATAAACCCCTATTCGAGGTAATTAAGATTATATCATATGGCTGTCAATCAGTCAACCTTTTTGTAAAACTTTTTTTACTATTTTGTGATATATTGCAATTTTTTTGCTTCTGCTATACTACTTTACAACATTCTACATAAAGTTTTCCCTATTCTATCACACTTTCTCCTATTTTGCAAATTATTATTTTAACATTTTAATAAAAAATAAAGGATAGAGAATACCCTATCCTTTAGTCAATTACTTTTATTTTAGAAAAAAATATGTTATTATAAGAAGAAAGATTATTTAATAATCTCGCCGTATACTTCACCAAATGCCATTGCTGCGTTACTTTCGTCAGTATCAATGTGCATTGCAGGAGCATAATTTTCAGAAACACGAACAACAACTTCATCAAAAGTTAGTGAGCGTTCTGTACCCTCAATTTTAACAGAAACAATCTGCTTATCCTCTACGCCACATTCTTTAGCGTTTTCAGGAGTAAAGTGAATGTGTCTTTTTGCAGCGATAACACCTTCAGAAATTTCATATTCGCCTGCAGGACCTACTAGCTTACAACCCGGTGTACCTTCGATACAGCCTGATTCTCTAACAGGAGCTGCGATACCTAGCTTTCTTGCATCTGTAAGTGAAACTTCAACCTGAGTAGCCTTTCTTGTAGGGCCTAGGATTGACATTTTCATTTCACCACGAGGACCAACAACAGTTACCTTTTCAACACAAGCAAACTGACCAGGCTGTGATAAATCTTTCTTGTTTGTTAATGTTGCACCCTTACCAAATAAAGCTTCTAAAGCTTCATCAGAAACATGAACATGGTGTGCAGATGTTTCTACTAATACCTTCATAATATATACCACCAATCAAAAATATTTGGGAATTTTATTTCCGTAATCATATTACACCCATTCGACAAAATTTTCAATATTTTAATGGAATTTTAGGAGAGAAAAATGATAGATAATTGGAATGAATTAAAAGAACAATGTTTAAGCTGTAAAAAATGTGGTCTTTGCGAAACAAGAACCAATGTTGTGTTTGGTGTTGGTAATCCAAATGCAGAAGTTATGTTTATCGGTGAAGGACCGGGAGAAAACGAGGACCTTCAAGGTGAACCTTTTGTTGGTCGTGGTGGAAAGCTACTTGATAAGATGCTTTATTCAGTTGACCTTTCAAGAGAAGAAAATATTTATATTGCAAATATTGTAAAGTGTCGCCCACCAAAAAACAGAGACCCAAAACCTGAAGAACAAGTTGCTTGTACTGACTGGCTAAGAAATCAATATAAACTTATCAATCCAAAAATTATAGTTTGTCTTGGCAGAATTGCATCAGCAAAAATTATTAAGCCTGACATTAAAATTACTAAAGAACATGGTCTTTTCTTTAAGAAAGGTGATGTTTTGATGATGCCTATGTTACATCCTGCTGCTGTTCTTCGTGACCCAAGGAAAAGACCTGAAGCTTTCAGAGATTTCCAAATTCTCAGAGAAAAGATTAAAGAAATTTGTACCGATACTTATAAGATTGATGAAGAATAATTTTTATTTTCTTTATATTTGCTTGTGATTAGTTCTGTAAATTAAGTTTTTTAATTTTGTTTCTACATTTTGTTTCTACGTTAAGATAAATCAGTTCTGCAAATTAGGGTTTGTGGGGATGTTTAAATATGAAAAGTGTAAACTATGTCCTTGTACAATTCAAAATACAACGATATTTTGTAGCATAAACAATAGTAATTTATATATCGTATTGTGGCTCACAGGTGTAGGGGCGAACATTGTTCGCCCGTAATGAAAGTGTGATACCTATGGGATTATTGTCCTATTTACAGACTATAAATTTATAATATCTACATAGGGCAGTATGCCAATAAAAAGGTTAATTTGCTCGGTCCACCAATGGTGGACCCTACAACTGTAAGCCAAAAGTTTGTTGTAATTTTGTCCTATGTAGTTACCCTAAATTTGTACATATTCGCTAGTCGCCCTTGTGTAAAGGGAGATGTCAGCGATAGCTGACAGAGGGATTGTCTAGTAGACAGTAATAGATAGATAAAATTTAGATAGGAAAACAAAACCTATTATATATCTATCGAATAAAATTGATATAGCAAAAAGTATATACCATAACAATCCCTCAGTCGCTCTTTAAGAGTAAATTGTCATTCTTCCAATTTACGAGCGACAGCTCCCTTTACACAAGGGAGCCTTATTTGCTAAAATTTGCTACTCTATACTCATCCCCACAAACCCTAATTTATACTACTGATTTATCTTAACCTAGAAACGAATTTAGAAAGCACACAAGTAAAATTGAAAAACACACAAAAAATTAAAAAAACAAAAGTAAAAAGGACTGATGGATAACAAATATCTTTCAGTCCTTTTATTCTTCTTTAATTTTTCTTTTTTTGATTGCTGATGTAATAACGAATGCAAGTGCTAAAAGTAACACAACCGAAGCTACAATTACAATAACTGCAAATCCCATTTCTTTTGATAAACTGCTTTCATCATTAACATTAACTTTAGCCGGTTTCTGGTCACTAGGAGGTGTTTTCTCATACACAACAGAATCAAACTCTTTATTATCCTTCCATTCTGCTATTGCACAATACTTACCCGGACTAACCGGATTACTTTGGGTTTCACCGTTACAGACAACAATGTCACCAATACAACTTGAGTCAAAATAAAGGTCATAAGTTTGGTTGCCAATATTATTACTAAAGATAACGGCATAAGTTCTGCCTTTCTTTAAGCCACCCTCTAGTTCATTACTGGCTTTCAGCTTATCCAAATCATAGTACCATACATCATCTTTATATTTTTCGCACTTTTCACTTTTGGATTGCCAGCCGAAAAACTCACCACCACCGGCTTCCCAAATGTGACAATATAATATTTGACCATCGCCCCAAGCATTTTTGCCGGTTGTTGGCACTTTAAAATATATTACACTTTTATTTTTAATTGGTTCTGTCTTTTCTTCTTTTGCAGAAGCAAATGTAGTTAAACTAAATATAGAAGAAAAAACTAACAGTGTCATCAGCAAACACCCAACGATTTTTTTCATCTTTACCTCAATATTACTAATACATCATATGCCTATTATATCCTACTACAATAAATTATTATAACCATATACTTTAAGTTATAAAGCAAAATATATTAATGTGTTATAAATAATTTATGAACAGGAACAAAAAAGTGGTAGATTAAAAATAACCTACCACTATCATTGTATAGGGTATTATGCCCAATTTAGTGTATCGTTATATACATTAATGTAGTCTTGTGCACTTCTATCCCATGAGTTATCACTCATCATTGCACGCCACATTAACTGATGCCAACCCCAATCGTCTTTGATACCGGCTAAAGCTCTCTTAACAGCATTGCACATATCAGCAATGTCATAGTTCTTAAATGTAAAGCCGTTACCATAGTTATCGGCTGAGTCAAATACAGAGTCCTTTAGGCCACCAACTTCACGAACAACAGGAATTGTACCGTAACGTAGAGCAATCATCTGTGATAGACCACAAGGTTCTTGCTTTGAAGGCATTAGGAAAATATCAGAACCGGAATAAATCTTTCTTGCTAATTCAGGAACAAAGCCATGGCAGAAAGAAACTCTGCCAGGATAATCCCAAGCTAACTGATTGAAGAAATCCTCATATTCCTGATCACCTGAACCAAGAATAACGAACTGCATATTTTCTGTATTTAGTAGGTCACGAATACCACCACGAACAAGGTCAAGACCTTTGTGGCTAACCAAACGAGTAACCATAGAAACGATAGGAACATCCCATCTCTGTTCAAGGTTAAGTCTTTCCTGTAACTTCTGCTTACAAATGCCCTTACCTGACATATCATCCTTAGTATAGTTAGCATATAGCTGATAGTCGGTTGCAGGGTCATAAGATGCACAGTCAATACCGTTAAGAATACCACAAAGTTTCCAGTGGTTTCTGTTTAGAGATGCTTCAAGGCCATAAGCAAACCAAGGGTCCTTAATTTCTGCTGCATAAGAAGGAGAAACTGTTGTAACTCTTGTTGAGCATTCAATAGCACCCTTCATCATATTTAGATTACCGTCCATTTCAATAATCTTAGTTTCTGTTGGAGGAACACCAACACATTCTGTGTTAACTTCCCAACCATACTTACCTTGATACTGAATGTTATGGATAGTAAATACACTCTTAATGTTGTAGTACCATGGGTTCTTACTATAGAATAGATAGTAATAAACAGGTACAAGAGCTGTCTGCCAGTCATTACAATGAATAATGTCCGGATGGAAATCAATGTATGGTAACATTTCCATAATAGCACGAGAGAAGAAAGCAAATCTTTCTGCATCATCGTAATAACCATATAGGTTATCTCTGTTAAAGTAATATTCATTATCAATGAAGTAATATGTACAACCGTTCCACTGTGCCCAGAAAAGACCACAATACTGACTTCTCCAACCTACAGGAACCCAAAAGTTTGTAATATACTGTAACTGACATCTTAGGTCATATGGCATTGAGCCATATAGAGGAACAACAATTCTGCAGTCCTGACCCTTTCTATTTAAAGTATGTGGTAAACTACCTGCCACATCAGCAAGGCCACCACTACCACAAAACGGATTAGCTTCACTTGCACAATATAAAATTCTCATCTCAATTACCTCCTATTAAGATTATATTATAAGTATAACATATACTGAGAAAAATACAAGACTAAGAAATAACTGAGCCTTTTTCAATATATACCGGATAGTTAGGTGCACCCATTAGTTGTTCACCTTCGGCAATGTTACAGTCCTTATCAATAATAACATTGTTGATTGTAGCATTATCTCCGATTACGCTATCCTGCATAATAATAGAATTCTTAACCTTAGTATTCTGACCTATGTAAACACCCTTTGAGATAATACAGTTTTCAACTTCACCATTGATAATACAACCCTGAGCAATTAAGCTACCCTTAACTGAACAGTCAAAGCCGTATCTTGATGGTCTGTCATCTCTAACCTTAGTATAAATAGGTCTTTCAGGATTGAACAAATCTGCTCTTACTTCAGGATTCATCAAATCCATAGAAATATTGTAGTAATCCTGCATTGAGCAAATTGTCTTTAAGAAGCCCTTATGTTCATAACCACAAACCTTGTATTTTTCTAAATCAAAGTTTAGGAATAACTTTCTATAGTCAATGTTATTTGTACTTACACATTGCTTAACAATAGATATTAGTAGGTCTTTTTTAATTAAGATAGAGCCGGAAATCAAGTTACATTCACCTGTAATAGGTGGGTTAATCTGTAATTTCTTAATTCTCATATCATCATCAATTTCAGCAACCATTGGATAAGACTTGTTGTTGTTAATATCCTGATACTGATAACAGAATGTAACATCAGCACCTGTCTTTTTGTGTTGATAATACATCTTTTGATAATCAATATTTGCAATAAAGTTTGTGCTACAAATCAAAACTTCTTCTTCAGAACCATTTTCAATATAACCATGAAGGCTGTCTAAAGTTTCCAGCACATTATCAAAACTTTTGCCACTAAAAGGTGGTAAAATTGTAAGTCCACTTTTTCTCTTTGATAAATCCCAAGCATTACCGTTACCTACATGGTCCATAAGGCTAAAGTAATGAGATGATGCAACAATACCAACATTGTTAATACCGGCATTGCTCATATTAGAAAGTGGAAAATCAATTAGTCTGTATTTTCCTCCAAAAGGCACACTAGCCATAGTTCTCTTGTTAGTTAGCTGACTAATACAACCCTCATTAGTGTTTGAAAAAATAAGACCAAGAACATTGTTACTTCTATTCATTATTCTGCCTCCAAATCTTCACCAATCATAGCTGCAGGTGGAACAACAACATTGTCACCAATATGTAGGTCATCGCCAATAACTGCAATACCCCATTTATCCTTATCTTCTGCGTCCTCAGGGTTGCCACCGATTACTGCGTTACAACCGATTACAGTATTTTCAGATACAATAGAATATTTAATATCGGCATTTGCCTTAACAACTGTATTAGGCATAATAATAGAATAATCTACCTTAGCACCCTTTTCAATCTTAACACCGGGGAATAGGATTGAATTCTCAACTTCACCCTCAACAATACAACCGTCAGAAATATTAGAATTCTTGATAACTGCTGTATCAGCCACATAATGAGGTGGGAACATAGGGTTTTTACTGTAAATACCCCTTAAGTCCAGCTTTAGGTTAGGGTCTAGAAGATCCATATTAGCATCCCAAAGTGACTCAACAGTACCAACATCTTTCCAGTATCCTTCAAATGGATAAGCAAACATTCTTTCACCGGCATTCAACATTGCAGGTAGAACATCTTTACCAAAGTCGTTACTGCTGTTTTCATTTTCAGCATCTTCAATTAAATATTTTCTTAGTTCTTTCCAACTAAATACATAAATACCCATTGAGGCATTTGTACTCTTTGGATGAGCAGGTTTTTCTTCAAATTCATAAATAGAACCATCTTCGTTAGTATTTAGAATACCAAAACGAGATGCCTCTTCAAGAGAAACATCAATAACTGCAATAGTACAAGCAGCATTGTGTTCTTTGTGGAACTTAATCATATCTGCGTAATCCATCTTATAAATATGGTCACCGGAAAGTACCACAACATACTCAGGGTTATACCTATCAATATAGCTTATATTCTGATAAATTGCATTAGCAGTACCAGAATACCATTCAGAGCCTTTCTTAGATTCGTAAGGGCTAAGACAAGTAACCCCAGAATTCATACCATCAAGTTCCCATGGTTGACCATTGCCAATATATTCGTTAAGTACAAGTGGCTGATACTGTGTCAAAACACCAACAGCCTCAATACCTGAATTTGCACAGTTGGACAATGGGAAATCAATGATTCTGTATTTTCCTCCGAAAGGAACGGCAGGCTTAGCAATCTTCTTAGTTAATACACCAAGACGAGAGCCTTGTCCACCGGCAAGAAGCATAGCTACTACTTCTTTCTTTGGTAACATCATAATTCCTCCAGTACATTAATTTCTAAACGGAAAAAGCCGTACAATATTTATTTTAACATTTAGGTTATGTCGTAAATTATCAAATCACATTGAGCCTATTATACTTTTCTTCCTATTTTTTATTAACCTTAACTATATTATATTACAAAAATTCCATTTTTGCTATTGATTTTATACATAACAAATTCTTCGATTTTTGTGCAATATAACATATACAATAATAATATATTTTTATATTTTCGTCAAGTAAATGAATTCATTATATAAAATAAACTTTTTAAAAAGCAAAATTCCCATTAAAAAGGGCTTATTTCCTACTAAATTTTATTTTATTCTAGGTGAGTCACCTTTAGAAAAGTCAATTTTGTAACCAAATTTTTTCAAAGATTTTTCAAGAGCCTTAACCATCTCTCCGGATTCTTTTCCTGTACTTAATTTTCCATCATACAAAGTGTAATTTTCCTTTGCAAATTGTGGAGATAAATTTGGCATTACAACATTGCCACCATACAAAATTCCAAGAATTCTACCTTTAGGGTCAATGGTACTAAGAGCTGTTGTTGATGGAAGTAACATATCATTAATCATAAGTCTGATTATCCCTAAAGTTCTTAAGGTTAATCTTAAGTCACCAATAGGTCTATCCTTAAAGTCAGTATCTTTATGTGGCACAAATGGTCCTATGCCAATCATATGTGGCATAAATTTCTGAAAAAATCTTAAATCAAGGATAATATCATCTACAGTTTGATATGGTGAACCTATCATAATGCCACAACCTACTTGATAACCTATATCTTTCAAATTATATAAACACTGAATTCTGTTTTCTAAACTCATTTCTTGTGGATGAAGTTTTCTGTAATGAAATGGGTTTGAGGTTTCTTCTCTTAATAAAAATCTATCTGCACCGGCATCATAATATTTCTTGTAACTTTCATAACTTCTTTCACCTATTGACAAAGTTACTGCACAATCATTAAAGTTACTTTTAATTTCACTGACAATACTGCAAATATCATCATCGGAATAACAGAAATCCTCCCCACCTTGCAAAACAAAAGTCCTAAAGCCAAGTACATAACCTTTTTTGCAACAATCAAGTATCTGTTCTTTTGTCAATCTATATCTACAAATATTTTTGTTACTTCTTCTGATTCCACAGTAATAACAATCATTTTTGCAATAATTACTGACCTCAATTAACCCTCTGATATACACATTTTTTCCAAAGATTTTATCCCTAACTTTTTGTGCATACTTTTGCAAAGCTTCATCAACCTTGCCATCATTAGTTAAAAGAATTTCTTTCAGTTCACTATCTGATAAGTTGTGTTCTCTGTATAATTTTTCTACCAAATTAACTGTACTCATATTTTTCACCTAAGAATATTTTACAGACAGTTTAAGAGAAAATCAACACCTTTCACAAAAGGAAATAGGCTATCCATAAAGGATAGCCAAAGAAGGTATAATTTTAAGGTATTTTTATAGATTTTTATTTTTAAATTAAACTAATGATGCACCAAGTGCCTTACAATTTGCAACTGCATCATCATCAGGTGCATCGTTACAAATTACACTTTCTGTTGCAAGAACTGCACCGTCACCGGTACAAGTTTCTTCCCAGTTACGCATCCATTCACCATCGCCCCAACCATATGAGCCGAATAAAGCGATTTTCTTACCATTTAGTGCTGATTCACAACCATTAAACATTGGTTCAAATTCTTCATCTTCAAGAACTTCAGCACCCATAGCAGGACAACCAAAAGCAATAGCATCAAAGTCATTGACCATATCACCATTAAAGCTATCAGCAGTATAAAGTGTTGCGTTACCACCGTTTTCATTTACACCGTCAGCTACTGCGTTAGCCATAACTTCTGTGTTACCTGTACCACTCCAATATACAACTGCAATCTTACTCATTTATATCTCTTCCTTTCTAAGCTGAAACAGTTAGTTTTTCAAGTGAAAAACCTTGTTTCCATTTTAAGTAATAAATACGAGAGCATTTCTTAAATTTTGCAAATTTTTTCAAAGCTTCTTTCTCATCACCATAAACCTTCCAACAACCTGTACACTTTGAACATGCTCCCTTGTTGCAAATAAAACCGTAAACATCCTCAGGGGGATAACCGAGGAAAAGTCCGATTTCGTGGGGAAATTCTTTAGAAGTTTTTACTCTCCTTTTTAACTGAGCAATACAGCTTTCAACATCAATACTGTTGTATCCTTGCATTCTAAGCAAAAACTCAGCATAAGGAGTTGATAAGTCACTTTTTAACTTATTTTTGCGATACAAGTAAAGCAACGCTCTGTTGTTAGAATAGTTCAGCAGAATAAGTTTTATTCCTTTTTTAGAAAGTATCTTGTTATATGTATTTACAAAATTCACAGCTTCCTTTTCGCTACTGCAAGAGCAGTTAAAAAGGTTGCCTGTTTTTAGTCCGGCTAATGTTGGTGAGCAATGCTTGACTAATAAATCCTCTGACATATTTATCATTCCTTTATTAAGGAAATTTTATAGTTAGCATTTGCTAACTATAAAGTAAAAATAAAAGTTTTTCATAAGAAAAACTTGAAAGCAAAATCATTATTTAGAGGGCTATGGTTTCCCATAGCACCTCTAAACTTAGGAACAGCTGTATGCAGAACTGTTCCTTTAAGGAGAAAAGAGTTTGCTGAACAATTAATTGGCATTTTAATTATTCGGCGAAGTTAGTTTTGTTGTCACATTTCAGCAAGAAGTATACACCAAAAAAATAAATAGAGTTCACATGGGTTTGTTGTGACAACAAAGTAAAAACATAATGTAATAATGTTTCTGTACTTAGTTAGCTTTTGCTAACCACAACTATATATTACTCTATCCTTCCCACTATGTCAACAAATTTTTAATTATATTTTTCATTTTGTAGGTTTATACAAATAATTCAGTTAGCACACACTAACTACTTGTGCATTTTGATTTTATCACCTGTATTTATGTGCTAAATACTGTTTTTATTTAACCTCTATTTAACTTTTACTTAATTGTAAATACTTGACATTTTATATTAATATTTTATAATTATCTACGGAAAGAGAAATTTATAAAAGGTGATTTTATGGAGAAGAAAAGAATTATCAAAACCTCAGGTCTGTTTATTCTGCTTTGTGTAGTGGCATTTTGCGCTGAGTTCTACTATGCTAACAACACAAAGAATATTATACTTCCTGAGAAAAGTGAGATTTATACTGTTACAGTAACAAATGGTACTAACGGTAACACAACAACAGTTGAAGAAAGCAATATCAATAAAATCTACAATGATTTGAAAAATATTTCCTTAACTAAAGTTGATAACGAGGACTTAAGTGGTTGGAATTATGCAGTTGACATTGAAACTAACAATGATACTGATGTACACTTAGTTTTTGTTTCTGACAAGTTACTACAGTACAACAACAATACTTATAAAATTAACGGTACATCAGTACTTGAGAATTTTACAAATTGCTAATAACTATTAATTTTAAGTAGTGCTATTTTTTATGGCACTACTTTTTTATTATCATTTTTGCATTTTACCCTACTTAAAATGCAATTTACCTAGATTTTATTGAATTATAAAAGAATTAATGGTACAGTAAAATCACAGAAAGGAGATAAAAAATGAGGTTAAGTATTTTTAAAAATCCAAAATTTTCTGAACCGGAAGTTATACTGAATTATTTCGAAGAAACTGATGAAGTAAATAAGCTGATTGAAACACTGAATTCACTTAATAATACAATTCAATGTTTCAAAAACGGCAGTAATTTTAATATAAAGCTAAATGATATTTATTACTTTGAAAGTGTTGACGAAAGGTCATATGTATATACAAAAGACAATGTGTATGAATGTAAAGAAAAGTTATACACAATAGAAGAAACTTTCAAAAACACTTCTATTGTAAGGGTAAGCAAAAGTTGTATTCTCAATATAACAAAGCTAAAAAGTGTCAGACCGTTTATTAACGGTAAATTTGAGGCTACTATGTTAAGTAATGAAAAAATAATAATCAACCGTCACTATGTTTCTGCTTTTAAGAAAAAGTTTAATATTTAGGAGGTTACTTATGTTAAATAGAATCAAACATTATTTTACACTTGACTGTGTAATTTTCACTATTATGACTGTGGTTTTATCTATAGTTTTTTATTTTGCAACTTGGGACAGTACAGTAAAAACAATTACAGTAGAGGGACTTTTCAAAACTTTTGGAACAATGGTATTCAGCTACTTTACAGTTACAACTGTTATGGCATTTTTGTTTATGATTTTGGAAAGGCCTATCAAAGAAAATGGATATATAGGTCATCTAATCTCAATAGGAATTGTACTTTCTTGTGTATATGGACTTGGTGGTGGAGTATTTGACTGGTTTCCGATTTTTTCAATTTGGTCACTATACGCTTTCATAGTACTTATGATTGTATACACAATTGTGTTTTTCACAATGTTTTACAAAAATGTTGAAGACAGTAACAAAATCAATGAAAAGCTAAAGAAAATGCAGGAGAAAAACAATGAGTAATATTATTGAAATTAAGAATCTGAAAAAATCCTACAAAGATGTTAAGGCAGTTAAAGGCATTGACTTTTATGTTGAAGAAGGAAAACTCTTTGCATTACTTGGACCTAACGGTGCAGGTAAAAGCACAACTATTGATATGATTTGTACTGCACTAAAGCCTGACAGTGGCAGTATTACTGTTGACGGTAAACTTGTAGGCAAAGATGACAATGCTATTCGTAAAGAAATTGGCATTGTGTTTCAAGATAATTTTCTTGACCCTATCCTTACAGTTGGAGAAAACATTTCAATCAGAGGCAGTTTTTACGGATTAAAGGGAAATGAACTGAAAAATGCAGTAAAGAAAGTTTGTGAAACTGTTGGTATTACCGACTTAATGAAACGACCTTACGGTAAACTTTCAGGTGGTCAAAGAAGAAGAGCTGATATTGCAAGGGCATTGGTTAACACTCCAAAAATTCTATTTCTTGATGAACCTACAACAGGTCTTGACCCACAATCTAGACAAAATGTTTGGCAGATGATTACCAAGTTACAGAAAGAAAACAATATGACAGTATTCTTAACCACTCACTATATGGAAGAAGTTACTGATGCAGACTATGTTGTAGTAATTGACAGTGGTGAAATTGTAGCAAAAGGCACACCGGCTACACTTAAAGAAAAATACGCAAAGAACTACTTGCACATTACACCTAAAGACAAAGACAAATTAGTTGCCACACTAAAGTCTAACAACATTAATTTTACTGTAATAGCTGATGTATATACTGTTAATGTAGATAAAACAGAAGATGCTTTGCCTATTATTGATTTGGTTAGGGATAACATAGAAAGTTTTGAAGTTATTAAGGGTACAATGGATGATGCTTTTATCGGAATTACAGGTAAGGAGATTAGAAAATGAAAGGTTTAGTAATTAGAAATTTAAAGCTATATTTCAAAGACAAAGGTGCAGTATTTTTCTCCTTACTGGGTGTACTGATTGTTATAGGATTGTACATTCTTTTCTTAGGAGATACATTTACAGATGGCTTAAAAGAATTTTACAAACCTGAAAACATAATGAGTGGTTGGATAATGGCAGGGCTACTTGCTATTACATCACTAACCACAACAATGGGTGCATTCTCTACAATGATACAAGACAAAGAGAAAAAGATTTTCAAAGACTTTTACTGTGCACCTATCAGCAGAAGTGCTTTATCACTTGGCTACATAATCAGCTCAGTAATAATCGGCTTACTGATGACATTACTTGTATTTGTTATTGCTATTATTTATCTTGCAGTTAACAATATTATAGTTATTTCATTTACAATGATTTTAAAGTTAATGGGAGTTTTCCTACTAAACACCTGTTCAAATACTGCAATGGCACTTTTCATTGTTTCACTTTTGAATACAGAGAAAACTTTTAGTGCAGTTTCCGGTATCACCTCAGCATTAATCGGTTTTGTAACCGGTATTTATCTGCCTGTAGGTCAGTTACCTGAATATGTACAGTACATAGTAAAATGTTTTCCTACTTCACATGGTGCAGTTTTATTCCGTCAAATTTTAATGGAGGATGCACTTAATAAAGGCGTATCAAAAATGCCTACCGAGGCAAAGGCAGTTGCCCTAAAAGAAGTGAAAAACATCCTAGGTGTTACCTTTAAATTTGGTGACACAGAATGTGCAACATTAGTTAGTGTCCTTGTTCTTGTTGTGGCATTAGTCCTATTCTCTGCCCTATCAATCTGGAATATTAACCGTAAAAAAGCAGTTTAAGTTTTCAAATTTTAATTTTTGTTTTAATTTTTGTTTTAATTTTTGTTTTAATTTTTGTTTTAATTTTTGTGCTAACCTGTAAATTTCTTTAATCAATTAGGGGTTGTCTTTTTTAGTTTTGATTGTGTTAAGTTGAAAATACTTTAACAAATTGGAGTTTGTGGGGATAGAACACACCTAGTTTTGTGGTAGATATTTAGAATTAGCAGAGACTAACCAGCCTCCCTTGTGTAAAGGAAGGGGGACCACGAAGTGGTGGAAGGATTGTTTTGGTAGGCACTTTAGATTATATAAGATTTATTCGATATATGATGTAGGGAACGAACACTGTTCGTTCCTATATTTATAGATAACTTTTATCTAATCGTACACATTTTATCTAGAGAACACTATCTACTAAACAATCCCTCTGTCAGCTATCGCTGACATCAGCCACTGCATAAGTTCGCAAAGCCAAATATAAAATTTGGATGCTCACTTATCCCTTTACACAAGGGAGACTGGCGAATATGTACAAATTTAGGGTAACTACATAGGACAAAATTACAACAAAATTTTGGCTTACAGTTGTAGGGGCGAACATCGTTCGCCCGTTAAAAAGTGTGATACCTATGGGATTTTTGTCCTGTTTTCAGACTATAAATTT
>CAKSNZ010000033.1 GCA_934476515.1 uncultured Ruminococcus sp.
GTCACTTCTCACCGATTAACAATGAAATATCCCCCTCTTTTTTACTTTTTTTATATCAAATTATTGACAAAGTCCCCAAAGCCACCTCCCTCAGCGAGGGAGGCAACAAGGTCTGTACAAATCTAAACTTATTAAGTAATTTCTAAATAGTACGAACTTTATATATTAGTAGAAATTGTGATAAAGACAAAGGCTCCCTCAGACGAGGTATTCCCTTGCTAAGGGAAATGTCCCGTTAGGGACAAAGGGTTTGCCGTTTTCGCTAGAAAAGCTAGTCGATTGTAAATTGACGGAACGGCAATTTACCTTTTATAAATCGACTGAAGGAGGGAAAAATTATAAATTAGATGGATTAATCGGTTACCATCTAATTAACCTACATTACATAATCAACTCCACAAACCCAAATTTGTAGAAAAATTTTCCATATACTCACAATCAATTTCATATACTCACAAGTAAAATTGAAAAACTTACAACAACTCTAAGGGGCAGTGTATTCACTGCCCCTTATTTTACGGTTGATTTAATTTCACTATAGTTTTATCTTTATTAAACTACAGTTCATTAATTCTTTATAGCTGAAAATTCGGCTTATTATTTAACTGAGTTTTCGTAGCTTTCAATCATTTTCTTAACCATATTACCACCGATCTGACCTGCCTGACGGGATGTTAGGTCACCATTGTAACCGTCCTTTAGGTTAACACCTACTTCTGATGCAGCTTCCATCTTTAGCTTATTAAGAGCAGCCTTTGCTTCCGGTACATTAATCTTGTTATTTGAGTTTGACATATAAATTTTCCTTTCTTCTCAGCATATTCACCATAAGAATTATTTCCTTTATTCTGCGAATAATTTATCCTTATAGTGTAACAATACTGAATGTTGTTTTATTTTTCTTTATATTTTCAAGCAACAATTTCTTGTTGCAATAGTATTGTATGAGTATATAAACGAAATATTAAATGCAAATTTTGTTTTTTATTTTGCAAATTTTTGGGCAAAAAAATAAGGACTTAAAAAGTCCTTAAATTCACAAAATAATAAAATCAATTATTCTTCATCATATTTTCCATTTTATTTGCATGGTGCTTCAGTGCAGAAAATGTTTCATCACTGATAACATGTTCAATCTTACAAGCATCAGCAGCTGCTACTTTTTCATCAACACCTAGTTTTCTAAATAATGCAGTTAGTACAGTATGTCTTTCATAAGTTTTCTCAGCTACTTCCCTACCTAAATCAGTAAGAGTAAGGTGACCGTCACTGTTAGCAGTAACATAACCACCGTCTTTCAGCAGTCCCATTGCTCTACTTACGCTAGGCTTTGAGTAACCTAAGTATTCACCAACATCTATAGAACGAACATAAGGGTGTTCTTTACTAAGTACATATATTGATTCCAGATACATTTCGCCTGATTCTTTTAGTTGCATAAATAAAAGCCCTCCTAAAATAAGGTTATATATATTTTAACATATATATATACTTTATGCAAACATTATTTATGCAAATTTTACTTTATATTAACAAAAGCCACCTACTATATGATAGGTGACTTTTGATTTATAAATTTACTTTACATTTACTTTTAGATTTAGAGTTCTAACACCGTTAACCTTAACCTTTAGATTAGCAGTACCCTTTTTCTTACCTACAATGAAAATTTCATTTGTTTCCTTAGCTTTTGCTACAAATACAATAACATTCTTTTTGTTGCCTGTGCACTTAATAGCAATGCTTGGTACTTTGCCTTGTACTCTAACTACTGTGCTATTGCCCTTTTTTATATTAACATTAGCTTTTGATAATTTTGGTGCAGTAGTTACAGATATTTTAGTAGTAAGTTTTTTACCATTAGTTAGTGTAGCAGTAACTGTTGTATTACCCTTATTTAAACCGGTTACAACACCCTTATTGTTAACCTTTGCTACCTTATTATTAGACACTTTATAGTTCTTTACAGTACCATTAATCAACTTAACAGCAACATTAGCACCGGACTTTACAGAATATTTTGAACTTAAGAATCTTGCTGATGTTGGGTCATATACTTTCTTGCCATCCTTATAAGCAGTAAAGTGGATAACATTTTTGCTATCAACCTTATTTAGCAAGGAAATAACCTTAGCTATACTGATATTATCTTCATCATAACAATAACGAAGTGGCTTTACTGTATTATTCTTTACAACAAATAAACCTAAAGCATCAGGATACATTGTGTAATACTCAAAAGTATAATCATCTAATTCCATTGTTTCAGATGATGTATCAGGATCAGGGCCTTGAGCACTACCATAAAAGATTGTATTATTACCGACTTTGCCTAAATTGATAATACCGTAGTCAGCATTACTGCTAGGATTTTTGTAGCCGACTTTTTTCATATAATTATAAAATATATCATATGGTGTTTTTTTCTTTGAGGACTCAGTTCTGTCACCATAAACCAAATCGCTTAACAGATAGCTTGACATACTGGTAATTTCATCTGAAGATGCCAGTTTATAAATTTGGTCTTTAGTTAAGTACAAATCAGCATTAGGAAGACCAAAGCAATAGTAAGAATATCTGTATTGACCTTCACCTAATATGTCATCAACAATTTTCTTGTCAATTACATTATAGGTTCTAATGCTACCTAAATCAGTAAACCAAGTATCAACATAGATTTCTTCTGTGTCAGTAGCTTCAGCTATTCTTTGCTTTAACTTATCGCTAAACTTACTTGTTACATCTTTTTCTGTTTCATCAGCCATTACAACAACCATTGTAGAAAATACCATCATAATAGCTAATGTGATTGATATTAATTTTTTCATATAATTACCTCCAATTTTAAACTATTAGAATTTTCTTATATAAATATTATAATCTTTTAAGATTATGAATAATAGAGCAGAAGTAGCTAAATTTTGGCACTTTTTTTGTGCAACACTATATTTTTTCTAAGTATTTTTATTTAATATATACAATATCAATATACTTATTTAAACATATTGCCAAAAGCATTTAACTAATCATACAAAAGAAATATCCCCCATAATTTGGGGGATTTCTCTTTACAAGGGGTTATATAAATAAATAGGAGTTGGGCATTTTATTCTATGAAAATCACTTTTCATAAACACACTTTATAAACACATTTTTAATAATGATAAAATCAATTAAAAACAAACTTAGTAGTTTGCTTATACTTTTCATTTGCTTTAATAACAGTTGTAGGGAAAATATCCTGATTTACTGCATCAGGGAAACCCTGAGTTTCAAAGCAAATACCTGAGTTTTCTTTATATGCCTTGCTATGTTTACTTTCTGTGAGAGGTACATCAACATAGTTAGCTGAATAAATATGAACACCTTTCTGTGTTGTGTAGCACTTTAGGTTAATGCCGGTTTTCTCACCGATTAATGATGATGCAAGTACAAGGTCATCACCGTTATGATTTAGCACAAACATATGGTCAATACCTTTTGCAAGGCTAATTTGTATATCACTGCTGTTTAGTGCAGTTTCAACTTCCTTAAATTCGCTAAAGTCAAATGGACTATCCTTAGTAGGAGTAATCTCACCTGTTGGAATTAGGTTTTTGTTAATAGGAATATAGCTTTTTGAGTTTACTTTCAGTAGGTGGTTTCTAACACTACCACTTGTGTCACCGTTAAGGTTAAAGTAAGAATGGTTTGTCATATTACAAACAGTATCTTTGTCAGAAACTGCACCATACTCTATTGTTAAGGTACTGTCATTGTCAAAGGTATATTTTACTTTTACCTTTAGGTTACCGGGATAACCCTCTTCACCATCAGCACTTGTCATTGTAAATACAACACTGTCATTCACAATTTTAGTATTCCATAGCTTTCGGTTAAAACCTACATTGCCACCATGAAGATGGTTGTTGCCGTTGTTAATAGGCAAAGTATATGCCTTGCCCTTTAAAGTAAATTTACCGTTAGCAATTCTGCCACAACATCTGCCGATTGTACCACCGAAGTAAGTACCGTTATTTTCGTAATCTGCAATATGCTTATAGCCTAGCACAACATCAGTTAAGTTGTCATCCTTATCCTTAATCATTAAGGATACAATAGTTGCACCATAGTCACATACTGTTACACTTTCACCTATATTATTAACAATAGTATATAGGTGAGTATTTTCACCTTTTGAAGTTGTTTCAAAATCCCTGATTTCTACCTTTGACATTATTTTCACCTACCTATTACAATGTTTCAATAAACTTCTTAAATGCTTTTTTGCCACTTTCGTTTCTCTTAAATACACCTGCATCTTTAAGTACATTTAAGAACACTTCACCGATTTCTTGGTGGAGAATTTCATCAATATTTTCTTCATTGATTGAACTGTATTTCTCAGTAAATTCATTTACCCAGTCAGTATGTTTACTGATTTCTTCAATACCGGAAATATCCTTACCCTGTAGAATTGCATCCTTTAGCATAGCCATTTCTTTCTTTAATCTTGATGGCAAAACTGCAAGTCCCATAACTTCAATAAGACCGATATTCTCTTTCTTAATATGATGTAAATTTTTGTGTGGATGGAATACACCTAATGGGTGTTCCTCAGTAGTAATATTATTTCTCAGTACAAGGTCAATTACATACTTACCATTCTTTGTGAAAACAATAGGTGTAATTGTTGAGTGTCTTTCACCGTCAGTTTCAGCAAAGATAAAACTATCTTCATCAGTATAGTTTCTCCATTTATTAAGGATATGTTCTGAAAGTTTAATAAGACTGTCGGTATCTTCACCTGTAAGTCTAATAACTGACATAGGCCATTTTACAATTCCACATTCCACATTTTCGTAACCTGATACGGAAAACTTTTCTTCTACATCAGCTTTGTTAAGTGCAAAGTTATATCTGCCGCCTTGGAAATGTTCATGAGTAAGAATTGAACCACCAACAATAGGCAAATCGGCATTTGAACCGATAATGTAATGTGGGAACATTTTGATAAAGTCAAATAGCTTTCTAAATGTTGATGAGTCAATAACCATAGGTGTATGTTCACCGTTAAAAACAATACAATGTTCATTGTAATAAACATATGGTGAATACTGCATATACCACTGACTGTTATCAAGTGTTATAGGAATGATTCTGTGGTTACTTCTTGCAGGATGGTTAATTCTACCGGCATAACCTTCATTCTCTTTACATAGTAAGCACTTTGGATAGCTTGATTGCTTTTGTAACTTTGCCTGAGCTATAGCCTTAGGGTCTTTCTCAGGCTTAGAAAGATTAATAGTAATATCAATGTCACCATATTCTGTGGAGGTTTTCCACTTTAAATCTTTCTTTACTCTATATCTTCTGATATAGTCAGTATCTCTGCTAAACTTATAATAATAATCAGTAGCCTTTACAGGAGAAACATTGTAGTTACTCCAAAATTCTTTAATAACTTCTGATGGTCTTTTTACCATTGTACTCATAATTCTAACATCAAATAAGTCACGATATGTAACTGTATTTTCAGGAATTAGATTTCTTTCATAAGCATAGTCAAGCAGTCCACTTAAAATTTCTTCAAGGTTACTTTCAGAGTCATCAGTAAGTTCTGCATTACTGTCATCAGGTTCATCCATCTTATATAAATCAAGTAACTGATTGATAGTATAGATAGTATCTTCTTTTTCTATAAGACCTGTGTTTAGTCCGTAAGAAACTAATCGTAAAATCAAACTATATAAACTTGCTTTCATTGCTAAAACCTCACTTACTATATCCGTTAGGATGGGTAGAATGCCACTTCCAAGCTGTACTGATAATTGTATCTAGGCTGTCATATTCAGGACACCAACCAAGAACTTTCTTTGCCTTATCACTTGAAGCAATAAGTACTGCAGGGTCACCTGCTCTTCTACCTTCTTCAACAACTTTAATGTCCTTGCCTGTAACTTCCTTTGCTTTTTCAATAACTTCTTTTACTGTAAAGCCTACACCGTTACCTAGGTTGAAAATATCACTTTTGCCACCATTAACAAGGTACTGTACTGCAAGGATATGAGCCTGTGCTAAGTCTGTAACATGGATATAATCCCTTACACAAGTGCCATCTTTAGTGTTGTAATCTGTACCGAAAATGCTGATGTGGTCACGCTTACCGGTAGCAGTTTGTAGGATAATTGGGATTAGATGAGTTTCAGGAGAATGAGCCTCACCGATTTCACCACTAATATGAGCACCACAAGCATTGAAGTATCTTAGTGATACATAATGCAAGTTGTGAGCCTTTTCTACCCAATAGAACATTCTTTCCATTGACTTTTTTGTTTCACCGTAACAGTTAGTTGGATTAGTAGGGTCGGTTTCTAGGATAGGTGTTCTTTCAGGTTCACCATAAGTTGCAGCAGTTGAAGAAAATACAACCTTGTCAATGTTGTGAGCAACTAAAGATTGTAACAACACCTTAGTACCGTTAAGGTTATTATCATAGTACTTAAGTGGGTTTGTCATACTTTCACCAACTAAAGAATTAGCTGCAAAGTGAATTACTGCATCAATGTCCTTTTCATTGTCAAGAACATTGTCAATATCTTCTCTGTTTCTAAGGTCACCCTTATAAAATTTGGCATCCGGATGAACTGCCTCTATGTGACCTGTTTCCAAATTGTCAAATACAACTACACTGTGACCTTGTTCAATAAGTCTATATACTGTATGTGAGCCAATATAACCAGCTCCACCTAAAACCAAAATTTTCATAAGTTTCCTCCTTAAATTACTCTGATACCACCGTATTTTCTAATCTTTAGAATATGACAAGAATTTTCTCCAAATACATTGTCAATAAATGACTTGTAGCTATCTACAAAGTCGTTGTGTACAAATGCCTGAATTGTACCGGCAAAGCCACCACCATGAACTCTGCATACACCATATGTTCTTAGTAGGCTTTCGCTTAGTGCAAGGGCAATTGACATATTCTGATGTTGTACATCTCTGTTTGTATAAACATTTTGTAGATACTTAAATGATGAGTTACCTGACTTTTTGATTGCATCTAGGAATTCATCAAACTTACCCTTTTCAAGAGCATCAACTGCGTTTTGAACATTCTTTTCTTCTGTAAAGAAGTGGAATGCTCTAAGAGCAGGTCTGTCACCTACTGCCTCTCTAATTTTAGCAAGGTGAAGATAAAATTCGTTTGAGTCACATTCTCTAAGAACTTCCTTGCCCATATAGTTTGCAACTTTCTTCATTTCAGAAGGAATCATTGCATAGTCATCAGTAAGGTCAACATGGTCACCCTTGGTATCTACAATACATAGGCTGTAATTATACTGTTCAAAATCTGTAGTGATTTTCTTTACAATAGGCTTTTCAGGGTTTTTAAAATCAATATTGATAATACCACCAACTGAACAAGCCATCTGGTCCATAAGACCACAAGGTTTCTTGAAATATACATTTTCTGCAAATTGAGAAATCTGTGCAATTTCTACTGAGTCAATTTTCATATCATTGTATAGACCAGAAATAATTGTACCGATAATTACTTCAAAAGCAGCAGAAGAAGAAAGTCCTGCACCAACAAGTACATCACTTGTTGCATAAGCATTAAAGCCACCGATTTTGTAGCCTTTATCCTTAAGACCTTTTAGCACACCTCTGATGAGGCTGACTGTTGTGCCTGCCTCATCATCGTTAATTCTTAAATCGTTAATATCAATTGTAATCATATCGTAACCATCAGATACAAGTTTGATAATGTTGTCGTTATGCTTTGATGCAATAGCGATTGTATCTAGGTTAATTGAAGTTGCAAGAACTTTACCGTGCTGATGGTCTGTGTGGTTACCACAAACTTCACTTCTACCCGGTGCACTAAAGATTTCTACATTGTCAGGGCAAAAGATTGTTTCGTACTGTTCAATAGCATTGATGTATCTTTTCTTCTGATAATCAAGTACATTTTCATCTACATAAACATCTTTAAATACATTGTCATATTCACCGTTAGATATTTTAGTAATAGCATCCTTAGTGTTAATCATTACTTTGCACCTACCTTTAAAGTATCTTTAGCTGAAAAATGTGATGGTTCTGTAACACCATTTTCGTTAATTTCTTCTGTAATATCAATCTTGCCTTCTCTTCTGGCAGTAATAGTATTGATAATTCTCTTTAGCATATTGTCATGTAGTTTATACTTTTTCTTATATACTACATAAGCGATTAGCATACAAACTGCTGGAACAATGCACATTAAAGCACTGATTGATGCAACTGTTGCAAATGACTGTTCCTGACCCGGAACATACTTTGTACTACCTAGAGCAGCACCGATACCAAGAGCAGTTAAAGCTGCTGTAAACTTAACAATTAGTGTCTGTAGTGAGAATACAACACCTTCGTTTCTAACACCAAGTTTGTATTCACCATAGTCAACAACATCAGCAAGGAATACTGTTGCACAACCAAGTTCAAGACCTGTACCAAGTTTTACAATAACACCTGAGATTGAAGTTAGTACAACATTGTTTGGAGCAAATATACCAACAAATAGTAGCATAATCAGACCAAAAGCAGGAAGTATGCAAGCAAGTAGGAATGATGTTTTTCTTGAAAGCATCTTAGCTACCTTAGGGAATACAATCAAACCAACAACTTCGGCAATTGATGCACTAATCATAAATGATGACATCATACCGGCATTACCACAAACATATTTGAAGTAGTATGTTGCAACACCCATAATGCACTGAATACCAATGTTGTATAGGAAAATTAGTGTAACAGCCCATCTTAGCTGATCGTTCTTACCGATAATCTTAAAAATATCTTTGAACTTAACCTTCTGTTCAGGAACTGATTTGTCCTGACCCTTAGGTAGGTTAATAACTGTAATACCGATTGTTAGGATAAATACTGCTGCAATAATTAAAGCAAAACGGTGATAACCTGCTTGGTTAGTTGTGCCACCACTAAGTGCTTCAATAATCTTTACACCAAAACCGGCAATAATTAGTGACTGACCGATACTTGCGAAAATTCTAGGTAAAACTGAAACCTTTTCTCTTTCTTCAGGGTTAGTAGTTAGGTTAGGAATAATTGACCAATAAGGAATATCCATAATTGTGTAAGTCATACCCCACATAATATATGCTGCAGTAGCAAATACACAAAGGCCAACACCACTTAGGTGGAAATCTGTAAACAATACTACAAATATTACTGAGTTAACAAGTGTACCGATTACAAGCCAAGGAATGAACTTACCCCATCTTGACCTTGTATTGTCAACAATCATACCCATAAATAGGTCGTTAAATGCGTCCCATAGTTTTGCAACAAAGAACATTACACCGATAAATACAGGATTTACTTTGATAATATCTGTAAAGTAAATCATTGAGAATGTGGCAATCATACCGTAAATCATATCTTTACCTAAAGCACCAAATGCAAAGGTATATTTGATTCTTGCAGGAATCTTGCCGTCAAGTCTGCGTTCAGAACTGCGTTTCATAAAAAATCCTCCTTAAATATAAAAATGAAACTTACCGTGCAAAATGCATAAAAGAAATTAATATTATTAATTATTAATATGCTTTTTGCTTATCTGTTAACTAAATTATACGTTTTGTTTTATAAAATGTCAATAGTTTTAGTAAACAAAATTAAAGTTTATCTATTTTTCACTAAACAGCCCTTGCATATTTAGTAAATATTCACTATAATAAGAGTAGAGGTGATGTATTTGGCTACTATTAGAGATGTAGCAAAGAAAGCTAATGTTTCTGTTGCTACTGTTTCAAGGGTACTAAACAATGACACAACACTTAGTACTTCTATTGAAACCAGACAAAAAGTCTTTGCAGCAGCAAAAGAACTGAATTATGTTAAGAAAAAGCGAACAGTATCAGCTCCTACCTGTTCTATCGGCATTTTACAATGGTTCTCATCTAAGCAAGAGATTGAGGACAACTACTACTTCTTGATGCGTCAGGGTATTGAGGACTACTGTTCTAAGAATAATATAAATATTGTAAGGACTTTCAAAACAGATGTTAACTATATGGAAGCACTAAACGATGTTGACGGTATAATTTGTTTAGGAAAGTTTAGTAAACAAGAGGTAGAAAATTTACGAAACTTAAACAGTAATATTGTTTTCCTAGATATGATTGTTGAGAATATTGAAATTACTTCTATCTCACTTGACTTTAGACAAGCAGTTAACGATGCAGTTAACTATCTATTTAACCTAGGTCACAAGGATATAGGTTTCTTAGGTGGTATTGAGGAGCTTGAGGATGGTACAGTTTATCCTGATAAGCGTTTATCAGCTTTTGAAAATGCTTGTGAAAATAAAGGCATTAACTACAAAAATTATATTTCACAGGACAAGTTCACTACTGCATCCGGTTACAGTATGATGAAAGAACTTATTGAAAGTGAAAGAGTACCATCAGCAATTTTTGCAGCAAGTGACCCTATAGCTATCGGTGCTATGAGGGCATTACAAGAAAACGGCTACAAAATTCCTGAAGATGTTTCTATTATCGGTTTTGATAATACTGAACTTTCAGGATACACTAACCCACCACTGACAACAATGAATGCACCGGTTTATGCAATGGGTATTTATGGTATAGAGGTTATCAATACTATGTTACATTCTAAGAACAACAAGCTACTTTCTCCTATGAAAATATATATGCCTTGTCCTATTAAAATCAGAAATTCATGTGGAAAGCCACAACAGTAAAAGTATAAAGAAACACCCACCAAAAAATTTGGTGGGTGTTTTTCTGTTAAATGCTATATTAAGCTTTACTTAAAAATTATTCAATTACTGTGTAATTCTTAAATCCATAGTAATAGACATATGATTCACCTTCAGTACCCTTATATACAGTAAACTTAAATGAATCATCTCTATTTTCACCACTATCTCCAACAGGTGGATCTCCAACAGGTGGATAGAAATATGTACCACCATCTAAATAGCCTAGTGCACATGTACCTATAGAAAATACTGATTTAGGAATTGTTACTTCCTTTAATTTTTTATTTAGTTCAAATGCATATGCACCAATACCAAGTAAGCCCTCATTTAATGTTAGCTTTGATAAATTAAAACAGTTTGCAAAGGCAGCCTCATCAATAAACTCAACTTTACTTGGAAGAATTATTTCAGGTATTTTTTCACAACCAAAAAAAGCTTTTTCACCTATATTTTTTAAATTCTTTGGAAAAGTTATTTTTGTTAGGGATTTACAAAATGTGAAAGCACCATAAGGAATATCAGTTAAATTATCTGAAAGCTTTACTTTAGATAATGAGGAACAGTTATAAAAAGCAAATTTATTCATTTGAGTAACACTGTTTGGAATATCCACCTTAGTTAGCTTATTACATTCCTCAAAAGCACTCTTACCTATATAAGTAACTCCACTAGGAATTGTTAACTTAGAAATAGGAGAAAAGGAGAATACATTACTCAAAATATACTTTGAACCCTTTTTGATATTAGCAATCTTTGTCTTATTTTTACAACTAACTACAGCATTATCACAATACAAAATATTATCTTTCCAATTTGACTTCACATTATAAATATTAGATTTATTAAAAGCTTTGTCACCCCAAAAAGTAATTTTGTTTGATAACTTAACATTTCTTAATTTAGAAGTTTTTGCAAAAGCACAAGCACCAACACTTGTAACTGAGTCAGACATTTTAATAGTCTTTAAATTTTTGTTGCCTTTAAAAGCATCTTTTCCGATTTCTTTTACATTACTAGGAACAGTATAAGTTGATTTTTTATTATTTGGTATATATAAAACAATTCTTTTTAGAGATTTATCAAACAAAGTATTACCCACTACCTTGTAACGCTTATTGCTTTTATCCAAAGTAATTTTACTTAACTTATCACAACCTGAAAATGGATTAGCTCCGATTTTCTTAATTTTTTTAGGTAAATCAACTTTCTTAAGACTTTTACAATCACTGAATGCTGAGCTATCCAGCAGTTCAAGTTTTTTAGGTAAATTAATTTCTTTAAGATTGGTACAGCCTTCAAATGCATGAGCAAATATTGTATCTACTGAACTTGGTAACTTAATATTCCTAAGTTTTTCGCAATACATAAAAGTCCCACTATCGATCACTACTATTTTCTTAGGCAAAGTAACGCTTTCAATACAAGCAGGAATATTCTCGTAACTAAGTGATGTTGCATTTGCAGAGAACTTAATTTTCTTTAGTTTTGTGCAATAGCAAAATACTACTTTACCAGATTCGGTAACACTATCAGCTATTTCTACTTCTTCCAACTTGTAATTTTTGTAATCAAGATCCTGATCCGTAGCTCTATCGTAATCTTCAGAAACTCTTAGCTTATTAATATTTGTAACACCATTTTTTACAATTATCTTTTTAGCATTAAAAGCTACTTTTTTTGGTATCCTACTAGTCATCTTACCCTTACCGTAAATAGTAAGAACATTGTTCTTGTAAGTCCATTTTACATTCTTACCACACTTACCACTTTTAGTAGAAGATGCAGATACTGATACATTGTTGTTTGTTGCTGCACTTGTAGTTAGTGGCATAACTGTAAATGCACTGCAAGTGATTATCAGTGCCATTGCTACTGCAAAACATTTTCTAAAAATTTTCATTTTATCAAATCCTTTCTTGTGTAACTTTTTCCGACTCAGCCTCGGTTTTACCTGTTACATATATAACACTTTTCAACTTTCCAAAAGGTTACATAATTTTGAAACTTTTTTAAAAAATTTTTATACTAAAACATACCATAGCAAATTTATTCCTAAGAAAACTAAATTCATAAAAGTAAATACAATTATATATCTTGAAATTTTAATATTTTCATTTTGTAAAAACTTAAATGAAATCAAACTTGCCATAGATGCAATTAGTGTACCCAAACCACCGATATTCACACCAATAAGCAATGCACTGCCATTGTCGGTAAACTTAGAAAGCAAAATACTTGCCGGAACATTTGAGAAAATTTGACTTGATAATACACCAACCCATACTTCATTACCGATAATTATTCCTTGTAAAAAATTATGTATATATTCTATATTACCTAAATTACCTATAAAAATAAATAAAAATACAAATGTAAAAATAAGACTATAATCAACCTTTATCAGTGTTATTCTGTCAAGAGATAAAATTGCAATTAACAAAACACCCAATAATACTCTGTAGTCCAAAATTTTGAACACACTAAACAAAGCTAAAATAAATAGTATCCCATACATAATAGGCAAGAAAGAATTTTTGCTACCCTTTACCCTATTAAGTTCTTTTTCTACTGTAATGCTTTCATTTCCTACAAATAGGGATAATACAACTAAAAGCACCAACGACAACACAGAATAAGGAATTATAGCAATTATAAATTCATCAATATTCATATTGTAGTTAGAAAACAAATAAAGGTTTTGTGGATTGCCGATAGGTGTTGTCATACTACCTAAATTTGCAGATATTGTTTCAAGCGTTACAATATAAATCAGTTTACTTTTCTGATGAGATATTTCTAACAAAATTATGGTAAAAGGCACAAATGTTATAAGTGTCACATCATTAGTAATAATCATTGAAATAAAGAAACACAATAAAACTAATGTAACAGTAACTCCCCTAATAGTATGAACTTTATGTACTAACTTTTCTGCCAATAATTTAAATAAGCCCAACCTATTAAGACCGGCCATTATTGTCATTAAACAAAACAGTAGCCCTAATGTTCTCCGATCAATATAGTCAATGTACCTTTCACTAGGTGGAACAAAAAGCATAGAAATTATTGCCAATACAAAAGAAATAATCAGTACAATTTCTTTCTTTACAAAATCAATTACTCTATTCATATAATCTTCCTAAAATTTATTTCCATACTATTTTAGCCTATAATCCGTAATAATACAACAAAAGCTACCCAAAATTATGGGTAGCTTAATAAGTTAAAATATTTACTTTTTAATTTTATAAACACATACGCCACATAGAGTTGCTAAACAAACTGAAATTAAGACTATAAACAACATATCTCTATCACCTGTTTTTGGTGAGGACAAGCTATATTCATCAGGTGTACTTGTTTTGTTGGCAGTTGTGGTTGTTTGATTATTTCCCACTTCATCAGAATTTTCAGTAGTTATAGTATCCTCTGTTGAATCAGATTTCCATACACCATATAGATTACAAATTGATGGGTTGCCTGTTGTTTTTACTGTAATTTTGTCCCCTACATTGTAGTTGTTGTCATCTTCATCTTGCCAATACAAAAATGTATAACCGTCAATTTTATATGTATTTTCCGGTGCAGTAATAGAGTATTCACACTTACTTAAGTCCCACTTTTCATCAACAGTAGGTTCATTACCATTTACATTAAGTTCATCATCAACACTTGCAATAAAATTAAAGAATTTTGATGGACCGTAATTGTGCTTATCAAAAACTTCCACCTGATAAGTACCTTTAACTTTGTTATCCACACCTGAAGTGGCAGTTAAAGTCAGCTTATCAGAATAATGATATGGTGCGTAAATATAAATGGAATTGTCATCATTTACTTTAGTGTAAATATTATTTTCACTATTACTTCCCACAACACTCCAATTTACCTTTCCATCATCACCCTTAGCAATAGTACCGTCACTGTACTTTACTGTAGCTGAAAAGGTTGATGCTGAACCACATTCAATAGAATTTTCTGTTGAGTCATTTTTTGCAAAGCTCTCACATTTTATTTCAATCTTCCCTACTGTTTTTTCCTTACTGTTTTCTACTGCCATAACATTAACAGTACAGAAAACCATCATTACAACCATAGTTAAGATTGAAACAGTTTTAATTAAATTTTTCTTCATAAATAAACACTCCTTAATAGATAATTAAGATTTTCATCTTTCTACCTATACACTAAGGAAACAATCCGAAATATTACAAAAAATATAAAAAAGGCTGTAACTTTTTTGCTACAGCCTAAATTACATATTTAATTATTAACCCAGTGGTGGAATTTCTTCTTCGTCATAAGTTGCATCACAATACAAGCAATGGTATGACTTTTGACCTGAATAGTCATTAGTAGGCTCAAAGTCAACAACCTTTTCATCAGTCCAACAATGACCAAGAGCAGGAATTTCAATTTCCTCTGTTTCGTCACAATATTTGCACATTCTAACTACAAGACCGTCTGTTTCACAATCGGCATATTCAATAATCTCTGATGCTCCAAAACAATGGTCAGTTGCCGGAATATAATAGGTATCGCAGGTTTCGTCACAATCGTCACAGTAAACATATGCCACACCTATTTCTGTACAGGTAGGTTCTTCATCAACTGTAAAATATTTTTGCCAGTGATGGTCAACAGTATCAAGGGTTCTTTCTTCAGTCTTTTTACATGACTTACAAACCCTAGTTTCTACACCTTCATCTTGACAAGTAGGTTCTTCTGTAACTGTCCATTCACCAAAGTTGTGACCTACAACCTTTACAGTACACTTTGCTACCTTGTTACTGCCGTCCATTGTAGTTGCAGAAATCACAGTTTTGCCATTTTCTACTGCTGTAATCAGTCCATTATCTGTTACAGTGGCCACCTTAGTGTTTGAGCTTTTCCACAACACCTCTTTACAAGAACCTTTTACAGTAGCCCTTAGCTTTAGAGTTTTTCCGGCAGAAACTTTTGCAGACTTTTTATTTAACTTAACAGACTTTGCCTTGCTACTGTTGTTTACAACACACTTGCTATATACTCCACTACCATCTCCGGAAGTGCATTTTATTGTAGCATAGCCTTTTCCCTTAACAGTAACAACACCCTTATTGCTTACAGTAGCAATCTTCTTGTTAGATGACTGCCACTTTACAGATCTGTTATCGGCTTTAGTTGGTGTTACACTTGCTTTTAATGTAACCTTTGTACCTTTTCTGCCGGTAATAAGTGTTTTGTTTAGCTTAATATTTTTTACTGCCTGTTTTACAGTAACAACACATTGTGCTGACAATTTACTGCCATCAGTAGATTTTACAGTAATTTTTACTGTGCCTTTTCTTAAACCTACTACAACACCTTTTTCTACAGTTGCAATTCTTTTATTTGATGAAGTCCATAAAAGCTTTTTGTTATTTGCATTTTTAGGATAAACCTTTGCAACTAATTTTACACTTTTATCTGACAAAACAATAGCCTTAGTTTTGTTCAACATAATTTTCTTTACATAAACATTAGTATCCTTAACCTTAGGCAATGTATAAGTTGTTTCTTTCATTTCAGGTTCAGTAGGATAATCAACATATCTTGAACTTGGCTCTATATCATAATCATTAGTTGGTTCTTCAATATCGGAATTATCCTCTGTAGGAATTGTCACATCATTATTTGGTTCTGTAACCTCTGTATTAGAAGTTGGAGCATTAACATTACTGTTTTTACTACTTGGTTCTGAAATAGTATTATTCACTGTAGTTTCTGTTACAGAGTCAGTAGGTACAACAGGTATTGTATTGTCAGTCTCAATAGGAACAAATGTAAAGTCATTTTTCTCAGCATACTGTTGTGCAGTTGAACCGTAATATCCTTTTATAACAAAGTCATCATTTTTGATAAATTCAGTAACTACACCATCATCATCAAAAACATATGAATAACCAAAAGGTTTATTCTCACTAACTTCATCATCAAAATTATACTCGGTATTTGTTACAGTAATTGCAGTTAATTTTGGTGTATCACTTAGAGAAATATTGCCGAAACAGTCCCACATTGTAGGAAATACAATTTCAGTAACATAGTCAAAACTACCGTTAAACTTCTCCAAACTATTTTTATACTGATTTTCTGAGAATATATCGCTATTAGCATTGTAAGCCACAGTACAACCATCAATTTCTTCCGGAACAGTAACCACACCACCTGCACCGATATATGCATCAATGGTAACTAAATTATCTGTTACAGTATAAAGATAATCGGTTTCATCATCTGACTTTTTATATGTACCAAGTGAAGTAAAAGTAAAGCTACAATTCTTAGCATATTTCTCTACATTTGAACCGGTATAACCGGACACAGTAAAGCCGGAAACCTTGCTATACTTTTCAGTATCATCATCAAACATATAACCAAAAGCATTTGCACCAACTCTGCTTACAGAATTAGGAAGTGAAATAGACTTTAAATTTTTAATATTACTAAAGCCATCACCATAGACAACCTTTAGTCCATTATCAATATTTATTTTTGTAAGTGCATTACAACCATCAAAAGCAAAATTTTCAACAACTTTTACACTGCTTTTAATATTAACAGTCTTTAGCTTTGCAAAATTAGTCACACCATAGCTACCTATAATCTGAACATTGTTGCCAATATTAAGTGTTTCCAAAGTAGTATTAATAACTTCATCATCATTTTCAATCTTTGCCAAAGATTCAACCTTTGTTACCTTATACCCATCAATAGTACTTGGAATTGTAAGGCTTTTGCTATTACCCAAATACTGAGTAATTGTTGCATTGTTAGTGTCATCATCAACATAATAATAGAAGTTGCCACTTTTACTTTCTTCACCTGAAACTTTTTCTATATTTATATTTTTTGCACTTACTGTAGGTGCAATACTAAACATAGAAACACATAGCAAAAATGCTAACATAAATGATGTTACCTTAGAACTACTTTTCATTTTTATAACCCCTTACTAAAACGCTATAGTGAATTTGTACAAAGCGAAAACCCACTAATTGTTGAAATGCTACATAAGATTTTTACTTTTAAAATAAAAATCTACTTTCTTGTTCTGTTTAACTTTATCTTAGCACTTTTATATATAAATTTCAATAGATTATAAAAAATAATGTATAGTTTGTATGATTAATTTTAAACATAATGTAAACAAAAAGGCTACCCATAATTATGAGTAGCCTTTAAAAATTAAATTAATTACTTTTTGATTTTATATACACAAACACCACATATTGCTACAAGGCAAAGAGAGAACATTACAATTAGTAATCCATCATTGTTACCTGTCTTTGGTGAAGTCATATCACTACCACTACTTTCATCTGCTGTGCTGATATTGTTATCAGCAGATTCAGTAGTTTCATCTGTTGTATCAGACTTCCACACACCATATAGGTTACAAATTGAAGGGTTACCTGTTGTCTTTACTGTAATAGTATCTCCTACATTGTACTTATTGCCATCATCATCTTTCCAATATAAGAAAGTATAGCCATCTAATTCATATGAATTTTTTGGTGCAGTTACTGAGTATTCACAAGTTTCATTATTCCACTTTTCTTCAAAAGTTGGTTCATCACCGGTTACATCAAGTTCTTCATCGTCACTACTATTGAAAATAAAGAAATTTGATGGACCTGTACTGTGTTCATCAAAAACTTCTACATCATAAGTACCACTAACTGTGTTATTAGTTACAGAAGTTGCAGTAAGGTTTAACTTATCTGCATAATGGTATGGTGCATAAACATAAATAGAATTTTCATCATCATTTACTTTAGTATAAACATTGTTGTTACTGTCACTGCCTGTTATCTTCCACTGTACTTTAGCATCATCACCTGTAGCAGTAGTACCATCACTATACTTTACTGTAGCTGAAAATGTCGAACCTGAACCACATTCAATTGAATTTTCTGTTGAATCATTTTTAGCAAAGCTGTCACACTTAATTTCAATTGTTGAAACTTTCTTTTCGTTAGTTTTTTCTACTGCCATAACATTGATAGTACAGAAACTCATCAATAATAGAACCGTTAATGCTGAAAATAATCTAATAATACTTTTATTCATAATTTACACTCCTTAATTAAATCTTCCAAATAAAACGAATGAACTGTTTTTTGGATAAACCACAACATGTTGACCTTGTTTTTTTACATTATTGTATGAATATTTATACAATTCTTTCAATGTTACTCTTCCGTTACCATCTGTATCAGCAAACAACTTGCAAGTTTTTTTCTGTACAGGATGCCAACCTGCTCCCATAGACCAATATCTTGTGGCAAGACTTACATCATCACCGCCTTGTGAAGTCTCATTTGCCTTTGATGAACATAAAACTACATACTTATTAGTAGTAAATCCCTTTATTTCAGTATTTTCATAGTTAATAAAATCATTAACAAATTTATCAGCAAAATCTGAATTATCAGTTGTGTTAATCATAGTATTTTTAATCATTCTTCCGGAATAACAAGAATCAATAATAAGGACTACCTTACCATTGACATACCTATCTAATAATTTTCTTAGCCCAGAAACAGAAAAGTATGTATCATCAGAGCCAATATACACATTTCCATATTCATCGCCATGACAAGTCATATATATATAACTAACATCATTTGGTTTGTTATGCTTAAATACACTTTTTATTTTCGCAACAATATCTTTCTTTTTGTGATTAGGATAATAAACAACGCTACTCATTTTCAAGCCATGATATATTGAATTTTTCATAACACCGTTCATACTTTTAACATCATTAATAGGTACTTCTATTGTTGATGTTTCACCTAATAATATTGCTCTTCGATTACTATCTTTTTTCCACTGAGCATATAAAGTTAATCTAGAACCGGCTTTACAAATATTTCTTATCTTTTGTCTGTTCTTATAAGAGATTTTACCTTTTTTTGTTTTTGACCAACCTAAGAATGTATATCCTTTTTTTGTAAAACTACATTTTTTGATATAAGCAAATGTATTATAAGTAATGGTTTGTTTAGTCATTTTTCCTTTACCACCATTGGTGTTAAATACTATAGAATAACTACTATTTTTACCTTTAACAGATAAAGTGTTAATTTCTATAATACTAAACAACATCATCACACCTACAAACAGTGACAAGACTTTAATATAAATATTCCTACTCTTTTTCATAATGTATCTCCTTTTTCATGAATAATTTTGCTTGTCTATGAATTATATATCCTAACTTTTGGTATTGTATCACATTAGTAAAATATTGTCAAGTATTATCACTTAGATAACAAAAAATATAATTATCTTTAGATTTTTGTATATAAAATAATAATTACTAATATTATAATATACTATAATATTGATTTAGTATATTTTATCATTTAATGCAAAGTTTTTTATTTAACAGTCTTCTTTATGGCCTTGACGATAATTTTATAAAATAGTAGAATTGTGGTAGTAATAAATAAAGAATTTAAATTATCAACATATAATAAAAACTAAAGGAGGTGGACTTATGTATCCAAAAAGCAAATGGGTTTCATTTTTTCTATGCTTATTTTTCGGTTGTTTCGGCATACACCGTTTTTATGAGGGCAGAATACTTCTAGGCGTTGTGTATTTCTTCACTTGTGGCATTTTCGGTATCGGATGGATTATTGATATTTTCCGTTACCTCTTTAAACCAAACCCATATTACCCATAATTTAATTCTAAATTTTAATTTCAATTTTTATTTAACCATTTTTCAATTTAATTTACCCAACAAAAAAGCTGACACTACAATGTAATGTCAGCTTTCTTCATCAGCAAATTTCAACAAAATTACTTATCCACATCACTTACTAATTTTAGCAAGTCGGATTTGTTGTTAATTTCACTATCTTTTATCTGATTATTGTTTTTATCAACGAATAAAAAGTCCATCCAAATGGAATCGTTATTGCCACTTTTAAAGAACACATAAAGTGTTCTGCCTGAATCATCAGTAATTTTACAATAACTCTTACTTTTCTTTTTGTCTGTTAACTTTCTAAAATTAGAAACGCCACAATCTTCATTGAAATTCTTAACAGTTGAACGAGTTAGAAAGTTATCCATTTTACTTTGATCCTTTAACTGTTGGTACAATTTGTCCATTTGCTTTTCAGTTAGGCTTGTTGAATTGATTTTCTTCTTATCAGTTGAAGAAACATATTCAACTTTTGTATTTTTACCTTTATTAATATCACCTAACGCAACATGCTCTACATTTTTACTGCCTTTACTACTAACATCGGAATTGCTTACAGTAGAAGTAATTGCAGTTGTTTCCACCTTGTTTGTGTTTCTTGATACCTCATTATTGCTTTCATTACCACAACCGGCAAATAGCAAAGCTACAGTAATAAATGCAACTAAAATTAATTTTTTCATAACTATCTATCCTTTCATATTCTTTTTTCTACGCAAAATAGCTATATACTAATTATAACTGCAATTCAATTAATTTTCAACAATTTTTATTTTTGTTCAAAATTAATTTACCTATAAAAGCCCTGAAACTACAATTATTATAATGTCAGCTTATTTTTATGAAAGAAAATATTATTTTATATCTATTAATTAGATTTTCAAATTCACACTTCTTGTATAAATTTATCTTCTATAGTGAACAGGTAGCTTGTAGAAAATTTATCTATTCTTTTCATACGGAATTCTTTACATTTTCTTAGCAACATTGTAAACAACTTCAAAATATCAGGGTCACTAAAATCATCATAACCTATAATAACCTCTATTACATATGAATTGTTATCATCAATATGATTCCTTATCTCATATACATCATTAAAATTGTCATCAACATCATAAAGTTGCTTTACTAAATCTCTTACTGTGTTACTCATTTTCACAACCTCCAACTGTAATATTGTAGCAATCATGCACCATAAAATTTAATCCTCCACCATTATAACTTTCCATATCTAATGGAGCCTGTTCCGGGTCTAGTTGATACTTTTCTAATAATGATACAAACAAACTAATCTGTTCTTTGTTCATTATAATTTCATCAAACGACACCAATACACCTACTGCATTAAAGATAACATATGATTTCTGTGATATTGATATTCCTTTTGAATTTTTCAGAATATTCTGTAGTGTCTTTGTAATTTCACACAATTTATCAGCACCTTCCTTGGAAAGAACACCAACATAACCGGCATCATTTACATTTTTCATTGCTTGTAATAATCTAGGCAATATTTCCATAAATTCATTTGACAGTGATTTTTTCATTAGCATACCTTTTACCTTTCTGCAACAAAATAACCTTTCATTCTATAATCATAAACTAAAAGGTTATTTTTTTCTTTTTTGTTTTCTCTTTGTTTGGTTGTTGCATATATAACCGAAAAAAAGGGAACTGTTTTTGCTCCAATTTATGAATTTTTTAATTTTCCTAAATTGCAATAACAAGTTGCAATAGTTAGCGACTGCACTAGTCAATGTTTGTCAATTTCAATCCACACCACCCGTGTGGGTGGTGACTCCATAATTTCACTTCTAACATACGCAATAAGTATTTCAATCCACACCACCCGTGTGGGTGGTGACTTAGTTATTTATATGATTTTTGTAATTTATCTGATATTTCAATCCACACCACCCGTGTGGGTGGTGACTGTAAAGTATATTGTAGTCCATTATACAGGAAATATTTCAATCCACACCACCCGTGTGGGTGGTGACATTTCTTATCAACCGTATCAAACCCAAGAGGTACAATTTCAATCCACACCACCCATGTGGGTGGTGACTTTTTTGTCGTCATAAAATTACCTCCTAATTAAGTATTTCAATCCACACCACCCATGTGGGTGGTGACATGTACAAGTCACCTGCGCTATTCTATATAGTAGAAATTTCAATCCACACCACCCATGTGGGTGGTGACGCTAGACCCTAGTTTGAATTGCTTGTTTACATTTTATTTCAATCCACACCACCCGTGTGGGTGGTGACGACTCTGTTCTTCTTTCTGTTCTACCTGTCGGCAATTTCAATCCACACCACCCGTGTGGGTGGTGACGAATACATTGCAAGTGACGGTTCAGTAATTACAAAATTTCAATCCACACCACCCGTGTGGGTGGTGACTTACTAGTGGTCTTTTAAAGCCGTTTCAGGCTAAATTTCAATCCACACCACCCGTGTGGGTGGTGACCGGTAAGCGTCAGGGTATGAACTTCAGTAAGCTAATTTCAATCCACACCACCCGTGTGGGTGGTGACAGGTTTGAAGACAATGTTACATAACTGGGATAATATTTCAATCCACACCACCCGTGTGGGTGGTGACAATTTTCTGCCGGCTATTTTTTTTGTATCTACCGATTTCAATCCACACCACCCGTGTGGGTGGTGACACAGTCAACTTGACTACAGTTAAAGCACACTATAATATTTCAATCCACACCACCCGTGTGGGTGGTGACCACACCCCCCAACGAGCCAACCAAGAGGCAACAACAATTTCAATCCACACCACCCGTGTGGGTGGTGACTCACTTAACATGCTCAAATGCAAAAAAATTGCATTTATTTCAATCCACACCACCCGTGTGGGTGGTGACTGGACGAGTTGACGGCGCTAAATTAGTAATTACAAATTTCAATCCACACCACCCGTGTGGGTGGTGACACAACAAGTATGATACAATCATAGCAACTTTAAAATTTCAATCCACACCACCCGTGTGGGTGGTGACGGCAGTCGAGATATAAAGATGGAGTCATCTGTAAGAATTTCAATCCACACCACCCGTGTGGGTGGTGACATATTCATCAGGAATTTCCTCCTCAGGGCATCCTATTTCAATCCACACCACCCGTGTGGGTGGTGACTTTTACATCCTCAATGTTTTCTTTAGTAGCATAAGAATTTCAATCCACACCACCCGTGTGGGTGGTGACAATAGGTATATACCCTATTAAATACAATAGTATTATTTCAATCCACACCACCCGTGTGGGTGGTGACGACAGTAACAGAGCAACAAGTGTTCCAACCTTATAATTTCAATCCACACCACCCGTGTGGGTGGTGACGGAGGGTATCGGTAATTCACTTCTAAAAGAATATATTTCAATCCACACCACCCGTGTGGGTGGTGACGCTTAAAAGTGAGGGTAAATTGTACATTAACGGTATTTCAATCCACACCACCCGTGTGGGTGGTGACCGACAATCCATAACTCTTGGGTCATTCATCTCTTTATTTCAATCCACACCACCCGTGTGGGTGGTGACAGTATTCCTGGTCGCACTCGCCACAGAATATGAACTTATTTCAATCCACACCACCCGTGTGGGTGGTGACTTTGCCACTTCAAGCCAATCTTTTCGTTCGACATTATTTCAATCCACACCACCCGTGTGGGTGGTGACGATTATAAGGTGTATTTAGGTCTTAATAAGGTGATTTCAATCCACACCACCCGTGTGGGTGGTGACGGAGAGTTTATCATATTTTTGATAGAGTAACAGGGGGAATATGATATAATAAAATTAATATTCCAATGGAGGAAACC
>CAKSNZ010000034.1 GCA_934476515.1 uncultured Ruminococcus sp.
TACTATCATATAAATAGTAATTTGAACCTTCAATGTTTGCTGAAATTTTTAGATTAACTTTGCTGGATTCTTTTAGTTCAAATTTGTAGTAATCTTTGCCATCATTAACTGAAATCTGACCTTTAATTTCATTTCCTAAAGTGATATTACTTGCTTCATCAAAGTCGTTATTCGAACCATTTTCTAATTCAGAAAAAGTTTCCTCAGCAGAAGTAGCTGTTGTTGAAAAGGTATATGTTCCTTCATAGTCGAAATATTTGTCAACTAAGAAATAATATGTACCTGAATTAAGATAAATGTCTTCATTAATATTCATTATATTGTTATTTTCATCCCAATACTGTGCAGTTTTTTTCCAAATCTCATTTTCTTTACTATCATATAAATAGTAATTTGAACCTTCAATGTTTGCTGAAATTTTTAGATTAACTTTGCTGGATTCTTTTAGTACAAATTTGTAGTAATCTTTACCGTCATTCAATGTAATTTGACCTTTGTACGACTGATTAACAGAAATATTGCTTGCTGTATCAAAGGAATTATTTGTACCGTTTTCGGTTGTGTTTAGTGCGTAATTTTTTGCACTATCATATTCATTTTCCAGAGCTTGTGCTGTTGGAAATGCTAGTGTTACCATGTATAACACTATAACTAGTGATAAAAATGTGCTGGTGATTTTCTTTAACATAAAGATTCCTCCTTAATAATATTTAATTGATTGCTTAAAATATATACTAAAATTTTAAACATTATCAATTATTTTAGTTAATAATAACATATATTGATCAATAAATCAATAGTTTATTGCAAAAATATTAAGATATTAATTAAAAAAATAATAGGAGCTGTCATTATGAAATGGCAGCTCCTTGTAAATTATCATTTTCTGTTTTTCTTTAAGCAGTTTTTGTCAAATTCAGGGTTAAAGGCATAGAAGTTCTTGCAGTCAAGTCGGTCGGTTAGTATTCGTAAGTTTTCACCAAATCGCTGATAGTGTACAACCTCTCTTTCTCGTAAGAACCTAATCGGGTCAATAACATCCGGGTCATCACAAAATCTTAGTATGTTGTCATATGTTGACCTAGCCTTTTGCTCTGAAAAGGTCAATTAAACAGTAGTAGTTTTTATATGTACTTTAAAGTGCATTTTTACCGATTAATACTTTACTTTAGATTATATCACTTTAATTCTTTATTTTCAAATTTACCTATAATTATAAAAAATTAATCAACAACAAACAATCCCCTGAGAATAATCTCAGGGGATAATACTTTTAGAAATTCCAATGTATCTGTATTATTCTATTAGTTCTGTTACCTCCGATTTCAATATAGTCAATAAGGGTTTGCACGGTGTATCTGTCAAGCTTTTTAATGTTCTTAAATTCACTGATTATATCCTTAACATTATCTGCATGAGCTTGTCTCTGATTAATTCTTTCTATTTCATCATTTAGTTCATTCAGTTGTTTTTGTAAAGAATTTTCTTTACTTTTGCAATCATCATTTAGTACAGAAAATTCATCTTGAGTAATAACACCGTCAACTTTATCATAGTAAAGACTTTTAAATCTGCTTTGAACTTTTGCTATTTCTTTATTAATAGACTCAATCTGTTTAGAAATTCGCTCAATTTGTATTCTACTGTTATCAGTAAAATTAAGCTGATTTTCAATTTCAGCATCATCTATATATGAGTTATAAAGTTTCTGTATTTCATTAAGTACTGTTTTTTCAAGTACTGATGATGAAATATAAGTACCCTCACATTTTGATGGTGCAACATAATGAACGTGACAAGTGTAGTACCGTCCAGTATTTGTCTTTTGTGACCTCATAGAACTGCCACAACGAAGGCAACGCAATTTGTTTGCAAAGATAGATGCCATTCCTGTTTTAGTAGATCTAATGTTTTTTGACAGTGTTTCTTTAACCAGATTAAAAGTATCTAAATCAATAATAGGTTCATGAGTTCCCTTAACTATATCCCATTCCTCCTTGTTTTTTAACTTTTTCTTTGTTGACTTATAAGAGATACTCTCGGTTTTACCTTGAACAGTATTGCCTATATAAACCTCATTTTTTAGAATCCTATGTACAGAGTAAGGAGACCATATATCTGAACATTCACCATGGAAGGATTGTCCTTTACTCTTTTTATATGTAGATGGGTTTGGTATTTGCTCATCGTTTAACTTGCGAGCTAATGAATTAATACCGTATCCTTTAAGGTAAAGATCAAAAATATGGCGAACTATTTGTGCAGCTTCCTTATCAATTACCAAATGGTTTTTATTATTTGGATCCTTAACATAACCAAATGGAGCAAAGGCACCAACCCATAAGCCTTGCCTTCTTTTAGTTTTTAGTGTAGCCTTAATGTTTTCGGATAAATCTTCCAACATCCATTGATCCACCATAGAGTTGATTTGTCGTGACTTTTTGTTTGCCTTGTTTTCACTATCGGCATTATCAACCAATCCAACAAACCTAATACCCCAAATAGGGAATAGGGTGTTTATGTATTTTTCAACATATTCCATATCTCTTGCAAATCTTGATTGAGTTTTGCAAAGAATAATATCAAATTTGTGTTCCTCGGCATCCTTTATCATTTTATTAAACTCAGGTCTTTCTCTGTCTGAACCGGAAAAATCTTCATCATTGTAAATATGATAAACCGACCAACCTTCTTTTTCACAATGAGATAGTAGCATTCGTTTTTGGTTAATAATACTTTCAGAATTATCATTCTTGTTAAGCTTTTCTCTATCTTCTTTAGATAGTCTTACATATATCGCAACCTTTGGCATTCTGAACCCCTTTCTATGAAAAAGCAGTAATATATCTCCTATATTACTGCTTAATCAAAGTTTCTTTAATTATCTTTGTTGATAATTCTTACGAAAAGTTTGTTGACATTTTCCTTGATTTCTTCCTGACTGCTTGACTTAAAGTAATTAGTTGTTTGGATCATATTAATCACCTCTGTAATAAGTATTCATTAATAATTAAAATAATTCGTCATATCATCAGGAAGATCATTGCAACAATATGTATTAACAGCCTTTTGTGAATGTTTCTTCTTAGGCAGTATTTCTAAAGCCTTAGGACTAATATTTGCACATCTGTACCATAGTGGCAGAGATGAATTGTTTGTGTTTGATTTATCGTGATTATTATAGTTAATATTCTCATAAGTATTAGTAATCATAATTACCTCCTGGAGTTTAAAATTCTTTAATAGAATTTATATGCAGTCGGTCTGTACTTTCATTCCCCCTTGTTGATCTAAGTTTAGTACTGCATATATTTCAACTCTATAATATGCAATCATACTATTTGAGTTGAACACCAAAAAGCGCATCATCCTTTCTTTTTTGTAGTTCCGTGGTTCACTCCTTTACTTTTTGTTTTTATGAGTATATACTTATAAAAACAAAAATAGGATAGAAGGTTTGGATATGAAAAATGCGAAAAATAGTTTTGAACGTTTTTTAGATGACATTAGTAGACTTTATTGTTCTGCATATGAAGAGACAAATGATAAAAAAATAACAATAACAAAGGGTTCTGTTTTAAAAGTATTGTTTGGGTCAAATTCTGAAAATAATAGCGATAATTCACGTAAAATTAATAACGAAAATATTCTTTTTACTTCAACATATGCACGTAATTTTTTAGAGAAAATGATTGATTTTAATAATAAAAATAATGATATTGATATTTTGGAGATTCCTTTTCCTAGTAAAATCAGCTATAGTGAGGATTTTATAAAGAGTTTTAATATAAAATTAAATCAGTATTATAAAAATAACATCCCATATTCTTGGTTTAGTTTACCTGAATTTTCTGATGATAATCAACGTTCATTTCATCAAATGATATTATTATCACTAAAGAATAGTTTAAAATATAGAAAATATAAAAGTATGAAAAATGAAATAAAGTGTTTTGACAAACAAATGGCTTCTTTCTATGAATATATTGCAAATAAAGATAGAATTATTTTTAATGGTAGTTTTAGAAGCGGAAAAACTACATTTTTAAAGTCTTTTGTAAATGTACATTTTAAGGAAATGTATTATTTTGATTCAAATTATGAGGATATATGCTTCAATGATATGTTTTTTGCATTAAATCCTGATTTGGATTTTTGGAACGAAGAGAAAACAAAGAATATTGTTAATAATAATACTAAAATATGTATATCTGGTTTACTTTGCGATGAATTTCCAAAGTCTTTTTATGAGGGCAAAATTTTGATAATAGACCATGTTAAAGATATAAGCGTAATGAAAAAATTTGAGGAGCTTCCATGTAAATTGATTTTTGTTGTAAACATCCCTAAAAAATTATTACAATATGAGATAACATATAATTTTGATAATAAAGATTTATGTATAGAGATACTTAATAAATTAAATAAAGAATGTAGTGGTGATGTTATTGATCGTACAGTTTTTGATAACCTTTATAGTAAACTTGGGAAAGATATTCTTCTCTATAAATGTATTGAAACCTGCCAAAGAAATCATAAAAAGAACAATTTAATTTTAGATCTATGTAACGTAAAGCAATTTGATGATTATAAGATTATATTTAATAAATATAATTCTAAATTTTCTTTTAGTGTTAATAATCAAACCAATAACAAAAAATCGAGTAACAATAAGTCAAAGAAACTAAGTTCAGGGGTACAATTAGGAAAACATATTGTGCAAATTTATAGTAATTTTTTTAATGATATTCAAAAGAAAAATGACAAAACTGAAATTCTTAGAGACGAATTGCAAATGCTGAGATTGCTTTGTGGATTAAAAAACGAAAAAGTTTCTTTACCTCGATTACAAAAATATCTTTATGATGAAACTCTTTATAATCATTTGTATCAATTAAATTGGATAAATGATAAAAAAATAGATATTCCTAGTATTGTAGCTTAAGCTTTTAACAGGAAAGAATTATATATCGAATCATATACATATTATTTGAGGTTTATTGAGAAAGTATTAGATTCTTTTGAGTATGATAAACTATTCTATGTTGATTGTTCCACCTTTCATTCTTTTTTTAAAATACTTATAAATGATTACGAGGAATATGTTAGTGATAGAAATAAATCAGTAAATAAAATAAGGATTGAACATAATGTAAATAATATTAATCTTGGCTATTCGACACGTATAATAAAAAGAATCTATGAGACTAGAATATGGTTTTCTTTTAAATATAATGACAATTCTCTATATAATTTTATAATAGAAAAAGCAAATAAACTTGATGATTCATATGAATGGAAATGGTTTCTTTCTTTTTGGAAACAGGTGCAACCAGTTGATAGAGAAATAAATCGATTCAAAATTGTAAGGCCTTATTTGGAAAATAAGGAAAGAATGATAGAAAATCCCCACTGCATATATTTTACAAATGTATATAATATTAAATTAACTAATATAGATATAATTAATTTCTTTCAAAAAATATTTGAAAATGATGTGTTGATGACAGATAAAGATTGTGCTGATTTGAATGAGTTGTTTAAGAAAATGGTTAACAGGTTTAAATATGCATATTGTAATGTAAATGTGTTTAATATACTTAATACAGAAAAAATTAAAAACATACTGACAAATGATCTTGACAATTTGAAAATCTATAGTAAAGTATTGTTGTGTATTCATCAATTCACAGCTAACATATTATCAGGCAAAAACTTTAAGAACTCATTATCTACTCTATTGGGGAAATATAATAATATTTGCAAAAATAGCACTGTACTTCTACAAGCATATTTGATATTACTTTGTTCTATTATTTTTAAGCATGAAGAGTATGGAATGAATATACAAAACTTGAAAAAACAATTTGAAAAATGTTGTCAATTCTTAGGTGATCTACCTAAGAATATAAATGAGATTGTCAACATTACATCTTCTTATCTTAAAAATATTAAAGCGTAAGTATAACAACAAGGAGATTTAGTTCTGTCACTCAGAGAGCCAATTATAGGGTCGTTAATTGCATCCCAGAATCGTGATATCAGCATTAACAACGAAACTGCTGCCATTGGTATTCCACAAACATCTGTATAGAAAATCATAAGAAAATTGCCAACGAACATCCAACTGAAATTACAGCCGATATCTCCAAAGCCGTAAGCAAGTTTGCTGATAAATGGGATTTTAATATTTGTTTGTTTTATGTTATCCATATTAACACCCTTTTCAGATTTTAATAACAGCTTTCACAATGTTTGCTTTGTCTTCGATACTTTTATCCATAGCATTTTGAATATCATCAAAATCAAAAATATCTGTAACAATTCCCTTTAAATTGACTTTGCCCGAGGCAACAGCGTCAATTGCCATAGGATAAATATTGCGATAACGAAATACTGTTTTAAAGGTTAATTCTTTATCAAGAACAAGACTCATCGGCAAGTTCATTTCGCCTGTTTTGGAGTAACCTACAAGCACAATGTTACTGCCTTTCTTAGTCATATGGATACATTGACGAGTTGTAAATTCTGTTCCGGCTGTTTCAATTGCAAGGTCGCAACCTGCTCCATTTGTCAACTTCATAATAGCTTCAACAGCATCCTTTCCTTTGCCATTGATTACACCATCAGCACCTAATTCCATTGCCTTGTCTAATCTTTTTTGCATAATATCAACTACATACACTCTGCTTACACCCTCTGCCTTTAATGCCATCATAGATACAAGTCCTATGCAACCGGCACCCATAACTACAGCAGATGTTTCGACACAACTATTGTGTGAGTTATCTGAAAACATTCCACACACCTTACGGTCAATAATTGATTCCGAAATACTCTATTGATAAAGCTCCTAATATAATAGGATAGCTTTAAATATAAGGAATATTCCAAATGGATTTCTTATGAAAAAATTAATATTCAAATTATGTAGGAGTAATATATTCAGCCTGCGAGAATACGATTTTTAGGTATTCCCTCGGGCTGATTTTTTATGCAATTTTATAATTATAAATTGTTCCTGACGGGCATTGTTTTTTGTCTGTTTGGTTCTTAAAATCAATATTTCTGATATCACAGAAATACCTTTTTGTCCAGACTAAATTACATTATCGAACTATTCATCAAATAGCATCCACGCTATCATAATTCGTCTGCCGTCATTTATTAAAAGCGTCTGAGGTGTGTAAAAGTCAAGACCATAAGCAAGCATTACTGCTTTCGGTGTTTTTACAAAACGGCAACGGCGTGTTGCCGTTTATTCAGTAAGCGTTATATAAATAAACAACATAGAATTCGGGCGACTGTCTTTGGCAGTCGTTTTTCTTTTTTATATATGAAATTTTTGAAAACTGTTAAAAAATACACTTAGCAAAAAGCATAATATAATAAAAATATATTTGTATAACTTTCACATAATCAGTAATTTTTGTTATAAAAATTGCATAAAAAGTTGTGTGTAAATCTATTCAAATCGCCGTTTTATTTATAACTATATAAATTAATGAAAATTTAATGGAAATTTAATAGAAATTTTGTCCATAATGTGATACTATAACTTTGTTAGGTTTTTCTAAATAAATACAAAAGTTTTGAAAGGAGTAAAACAAATGAAATCCAAATTAACAGTAAAGCTTATAAGCGTGCTTGTTGCGCTTAGTGTGGTAATTTGCTGTATGTCCTTTGCGTTTGTCGATGTATCGGCTGTGACGGTCAATGACAAAGCAACTGGTTCTGCAATAGCAGGCTCTGTTGTTGAAGACGACGGTTTTACTTGGGACAATGCAACAGTTTACTTTATGCTTACTGACCGTTTCAAAAACGGCAACACATCAAACGACCACTCATACGGCAGAACACTCGACAAAGACGGTAAGCCGATTTCCGGCTGGGACACTGCTCCGGGCACATTCCACGGCGGTGACTTTGCAGGTATTACACAGGCTATCGAGGAGGGCTATTTCAGCGACCTCGGCGTAAATGCACTGTGGATTTCCGCTCCGTATGAGCAGACTCACGGATACTGCGACTCAGGCAATGGCCACTTTGCGCACTATTCATATCACGGCTATTATGTGCTTGACTATACCGAAACAGACGCAAACTTCGGTACACCTGAGGAGTTTGAAACTTTGGTTGACACTGCTCACGAGCACGGCATCAGAGTTATCATGGACATAGTTATGAACCACTGCGGCTACAATACAGTAGCTGATATGGAAGAATATCATTTTGGTACACTTCTTCCAGGTGCAACTGATTTTAAGTATGTCATTGAAAATGTCAGTGATTTCAACAAACATATTGATTACGAAACATCATCTGAAGACTGGGGCAAATGGTGGGGCCCCGACTGGGTAAGAAGCGGCCTTCCGGGATACACCGAGGGCGGCGGCAGTAACGAATTGATGAGCCTCGCCGGCCTGCCTGACTTCAAAACAGAGCAGACAAAGACAGTATCTATCCCTCCTATTTTAAAAACAAAATGGACTCAGGAAGGTACATATGACCAGAAGGTTGCTAAATACGGCGACAACTCAGGTAGCGTTAGTGATTACCTAACAACATGGCTTTCTGAATGGGTTTCTAAGTATGGTGTTGACGGTTTCCGTTGCGATACTGCTAAGCACGTTGAAATGGCTTCATGGAAAAAGCTAAAAGATAAATGTGTATCTGCTCTTAAGACTTGGAGAGAGAACAACCCTGACAAGCCGGGTGCAAACTGGCAGGAGGACTTCTGGATGACAGGCGAGGCTTGGGACAAAGGCGTTGGCTATGATAAATACTATTCCCAGGGCGGCTTTGACTCTATGATTAACTTCGACACCTGGGGCGCAGGCGTGCTTGCAAGTTCAAGAGTTGCCGGATTGTATCAGAACTATGCTGACACAATCAACACAAAGGAAGGCTTCAATGCGCTTTCGTTCATTTCATCACACGATGCGCTTTTAACCCGTGGTGATACAAGCGAAATGATTTACAATGGCTCGGCATTTCTCCTAACTCCGGGCGGCGTTCAGATTTACTACGGTGACGAATCAAACCGTCCGATGGTTGATGGCTTATCCTTTGACGGCGCCGGTGGTTCTGGTCACTCACTGCGCAGTGATATGAACTGGGACAGCCTTGACCAAACTGTTCTCGCTCACTGGCAGAAGGTTGGTCAGTTCCGTCACGACCATGTTGCAGTCGGTGGAGGCAGCAACACAATGCTTTCTGCAACAAACGGCGTTGCATTTGCAAGAACATATGACAAGAACGGTATTTCTGACAAGGTAGCAGCCGTAATCGGTGCTTCTTCAAATACAGATATAACTCTTGATGTTTCTTCAATATGGAGCGACGGTCAGCAGCTTATGAACACCTATGACCAGTCATCTGCAATAGTTACAGACGGCAAGGTAACATTTAACAGCGGTGAAAATGGAACAATTCTCATTCAGATGCCGGACGGCAAACCTCTTATGAGCGTAAAAGGCGCGGCAAAGTTCAAGGGTACACAGACTGTTACGGTATCACTTGAGGAATGTGACAGCGCAACCTGCTCAATCGACGGCGGCAATAAGTTCGTTGTTAAAAACGGCACAACCTTTGAAATCGGTAAAACTGCTTACGAGGGCGACACAATCAAAATCACACTCGAGGCAACAAACGAAAAGGGTTCATCAAGAGCGGTTGCATCCTTCTATAAGATGTTTGAGAGCGAAAAAGAGCCGCCAACAGTCGATCCTGATTCTACAGTTCCTCCTCAGCAAGGAAAGATCTATGTAAAGAGCGACAGCGCACCTTATATTTATGCTTGGACAGGTGACAGCACAGCGCTTTGCGGTTCTTGGCCGGGAACACAGATGACAGAAAAGAACAGCGACGGCTACTATGTTATGGAGCTTAACACAACAGATACCTACAATGTTGTTCTCAATAACGGCAGCGACGCACAGAAGAGCCGCGACTTCAAAAATCTCAACGGAGATACATATCTTGAAATTCCGTCAGGCAATTACAGTGCGGCAAAGGTTATGGGCGGAAGCGGTGACGATTCGTCTGAAAAGTCAGTTACATTCACAATTAAGCCGTACAGCCCTTCGGCAAGCTATCATCTCTATGTCTGGACTCACGACGATAGCTTACCGGCAGGCGGATGGCCGGGCATGAAACTTACAGAAAAGGACGCTGACGGTAACTATATATTCACAGTAAACGGCTACGATAAGGTTAGCGCAGTCGTAGGTTTGGGCAGCGACAGCAAAAGGACCCAAGATATTACAGGCATTATCGACGGTTCCTGCATTGAAATAACAAACGAGGACTGCACAACCTTTAAGCTCACTAAGCCTGAGATTGTTCTTTCAAAATTCCAGACGCTCAAGAAAGGGGCAAGAGAAGTACTTGCAATGACATCAAGCGACTATACTGCCTCAAGCTGGAACAATGTTTCTGCTGTTATGACAACAGCCAATGAGCTCATCGCACAGGGCGAGGGCGTTGCAGACGAAGCGCTTGTTGAAAGCACACTTGAGTCGCTTATAAATGCAAAATCAGCACTCGTGCTTGCAAATGCAGGTCTTTCATATGCTGTTAAGGGCAAAACTACAATAGTTGGTGTTGCAGTTCAGGACGCAGACATCACTGTAACAGTGAACGGCAAGTCCTACACAACACATTCAGATGAAATCACAGGCAAATTTACTGTTGAGGCAACTGCGCTCACAGCTTCATCTGTAATCAATGTTGATGTTGAGAGAAAGGGTCTGGCGTCAGAAACATATTCATATAATATGTCAAACGGCGATATAACAAGCTATATTCCACCTACAACAACTCAGACTCAGCCAACAACAACTTCTACAACAAAGCCTACTACAACATCATCACAGCCTACATCATCACAGCCTACATACCAAATGGGCGATGTAAACGGTGACGGTGTTCTTAATGTTGCAGACGCAACAATTTTGCAGAAGTTTATCAATTCCAGACCTGTTACAATCCACGAAGAGGTTGCAGATGTAAACGGTGACGGAAAAATTGATATTCGTGACGTAACAGCAATTCAGAAAAAGGTTGCAGGTTTAAGCAGTGCGTTAGGATAAAATGATATAAATCTACCTTAATTAAAAGCCCCTTGCTTTAAACGGCAAGGGGCTTTTAGCAGGTAGTGGACTGAATTAATCCGGTCAGAAAGATTCATATAATAACGCATATTTAAAAGTTGGGCAGGAGTTTTCCTAATAAATTTTAATGAAATAATCAAACTGTACGAAAAAATATAGATCAATCGGTGAAATTTATCTATATTGCGGTATAATAAACATAAGAATAAATTTATAAGGAGATGAAAATTATGGAAAAGATTACATTGCAAATTTCAGACTATGTTTCTATCGAAATTGACAACCCAACTGATGTGATGGAAAACTATAGTCAAGAATTTTACACTTACTATGAACACGAATACGAAATTAATTTTGAAGATGGCGAACTCACTAACAATAAATTAAGAGAAGTGGTGTTGGAAAAACGTTTTGAAGGTTCAAAAAACACTGATCTACAAGAAGTGCTGATTAAGGCTGCTTTGCTGGATATTTTTTATCGTACACGCATTCCTGCAAATAATATTGTTCCGATAGCAAGACATATTAAAGCTATGAACATTGATGAAAGACTGTACAATGAAGAGATTGATGTTGATTTGGTAAATGATATCGCATACTGGACATCAAAATATAAGAAAAAATCTTTGACAAAGAGAAAGAAGATGCGGAAGATTTAAATATACAAATCAGCAATGTATATTCATTCGCCTCGAAATATTGCAGTTGGCACAATCTGGAATATCCTATCGCTGACAGCTATTCAAAAGGGATGTTGTTTTATATAAACAAAGCTGATCCTTTCTATAAAATAGGTGGCGTTAAAACGCCAATCAAGGTAAGCTTGAATGATTATAGAGTGTTCTATGAAATGTATATGGCGTTCAAGAAACGCTATTTTGGTAATAATCCAGATATATCAAATAAAAAGATTGATACATATTTGTGGAAATATGCTCAAATCAAAATTATTGACTTGAAGAAAAATAATTAGAAATGCATTGTAGATTTGAAGAAAGGAAACGAAAGACTTTCATACTATATAAAAATTGAATCTGAGATGCCTTCATATTTAAAAAAGAAGTATAATCAGAAATAATAACTATAAAATGAAAAATCAAAGACTTGCACAGAATATTTTGGCATATCCGAAGCGTGCAAGTCTTTTTCTTATAAGAAAACTGTAGCTCTGCTCAATATCAATCTTAAATGTACAGGTGAAGCACGCCGCCAAGCTCGTAAATTTTGTTTGTTCGCAATAATTACAAAAATCGAAAGAGAACTGATTTACTGTTGCGTAAAATAATGATATTTTTGTTATGAGTTGATTGTATGTATGCTCCGCTGCCGAAAAAGCGCTGATTATAAATATCCTCGATATCCTCAAAAAATATTCAGACAAAAACCACAGGCTCAGCCAGAAGGATATAATTGATATTCTCGACAAAGAATACTGTATGAAAATCGACAGAAAGACTGTCAAGCGCAACCTGATTGAATTCGGGTACGCTATTGAGTACAGTGAGTCAATAAGGCTTGTAAAGGATAAAAACGGTGAGGAAGTGGAAAGCAAAATACTGTCCGACTTTTATATCAACAGACCATTTACAGACGGTGAACTGCGACTTTTAATAGACAGCGTCCTGTTTTCAAACCATATCTCATATTCGCAGTGCAGGGATCTTGTCGAAAAGTTTGAGGGACTTTCAAATATTTACTTCAGATCAAGGGTAAAGCACATTCGCAATCTGCCTGAGAATCAGCCGTCAAACAGTGAACTGTTTATGACTATTGAAACACTTGACAAGGCGATAAGCCGAGGCTTGCAGGTATCGTTTACATACAACTCATATGACATTGATAAGAAACTGGATCCACGCATGACAAGCAATAATGAAGTACGAAACTACATTATTAATCCGTATCAGATTGTTGCTACAAACGGCAGATACTATCTTGTATGGAACTATGACAAGAATATTAATAACACAACACAAAATTTTATGGGCTGCCCAAAAAAGCGTGTAAGTGATTTCAAATTCCAACTTACACGCCACAGAAACCGCCCCTCTGTCAACACAACAGAGGGGTTCGCTGTATATTTGTTATCTTTATCGGTAAATTATTTCAGCATTAACAAGTTCTCTCGTTCGTTGAGCTGCGTTATTCATTTTTCGTACCCACAGCATTTGGTCAGTAGTTTTTAGCTGCTCGGTGCAGCCTTCTTCCTTTGCAAAGGCTTGCACAAGCTCGTCGTACATCTTCTGCGCCTGTTCATCAATGTCGGCAAGGTATTCGTTCAACCTACATTTTATGAGCAGGTTGGTGTAAAGAATCGGGCGACTTCTTTTGATATAGCGAAGGTGTTGTTGTCCCCACAAGCCGATTGGTCGGCTATCCTGTTCGGGCAGTGTTAAATTCGGAAGCAAATAGTCGCCCTGTTGTGTGTATGTGATATTCATTTTCAAACCACCTTAATCTTGATTTTCTTGACTTTGGCTTTTGTGAACTTGATTATCAGTTCATCTATAACGTCGGTGTACTTTCCTCGTGAGATGAGATCATTTCTCAAATCAATAAGGCTGTTAATGACTGTACGCCGTTCATCGGGTGATAAATATAAGTGATATCTCGGATTTCTCATTCTGCTACCTCCGTTTCATTTTGATGATTTCATTATAAACGGAGCTTACCCAAAAATCGAATATGTGGATAAAAAATCTTTTAAAGACAGAAAAACGCCGCTTCAGCTTTTACACTGAAACGGCGTTCTGTTTTTGTATCAGAGAACACATCTGACGGCAAATCCGCCGCTGAAAAAGTAGGTGTTCATCCAATACTTGTTTGGTGGAGATGAAGGAAGCCGGATTGAGGGATGAAAAGTTCCCAATGGGCAAAACCTCGGTCTGACGAACAGAAACTACATATAAGGCATACTTGAAACGGACGAGTTTCCCAATCAAAACGAAGTCCAATACTGCCCGAAATTTCAAGGTGTAAATGTAGCAGATATACGAGGCGAAGGTGGTAATGCTTACCCGAGGAGGTCTTGCAGGCGGCTTAATACATAAATAGTTTTGGGAAAACTGGATGCAGTTACAACTTGTCCATTGTTTCACAAAAGTCGGACAGCTCCATTGAAAAATGTGAGAATTTATGCTATGCTTTAATTTGAGTAAATGTACCTAATTCCGAAAGGTAAGGGAAAATAAAAATTTTCAAGGGGATATCCCCTTGTTGGTTACTATGTAACCAACAAACAATCCCTATCAAGCAAAGAAAAAGTGAGGTGGCTTGCGTGGCAAAATCGGAAAACAGAAAGTACTATACTGCAATCGTTGTTGCAGCCTTAATCGCCTGCGCTATTCTTGCCCGTGTTTTAAGAAAGAATGATATTCTCCCCGAAACAATCGGATTACTGCGTACAGTGATATATATCGGTTTGTATATCGGCTGGGGAATTTCTGTTTACAGGCGTATCCTTTATGCACCTGTACGACGCTATATGCTCGGTGTCTCATTTTTGGCTGTTTTTTGGTTTATGCTGCGAACGCTGAAATATCATTTCGTCGCTTCTCCCAATGTGATACGGCATTTATGGTACGGCTACTATGTCCCGATACTTTTCATACCGCTTCTCTTTGCTGCAGTTTCCCTGTATCTCGGTAAATCAGAAACATTTCGTCTGCCGATATGGGCAAAACTGCTGCTATATCTCCCCACCGTGCTTTGCGTGCTGCTGGTACTGACCAATGACCTGCATCAGTTTGTATTTTCTTTTCCGTCAGGAGGAATTTGTATTGGCGAAAGCGGAACCTATACATATGCGGTTGGCTATTATTTTATCATCGCTTGGGTGGTCGTTTGTGCACTGACCGCCTTTGCGATCACGCTGTACAAGTGCCGATTGGCACAGCGTAAAAAATATCTGCCTGTACTTGTGCTGTCCTGCTCCATTGTGTATGCGGTTATCTATGCAAGCGGTGCAGAGTGGATGCAAATCATCGGTGGAGACATCACGGCAGCGCAGTGCCTTATGTTTGTTGGAATGTTGGAATGTTGTATTCAGGTGGGGCTTATTCCCACCAATACAGGGTATGCGGCACTCTTTGAAGCAGGAACTTTCGGTGCACAAATTACCGATAATGACTATCAAATCCGTTACACCTCTGCTAATTCCCCTGAGATTTCAAAAGGAATAATGCAAAAAGCGGAAACCGCCACTGTCAGCCTTGATAAAAATACATTACTGAAAAGCCATCCCATTGATGGCGGTTATGTGTTTTGGCAGGAGGATATTACCGAGATTACCGCACTGCTTGAACGGCTTGAGGAAAACAACGAGACGATTGCAGAAAGCAATTATCTGGAACAGGAAAACTATCGTGTTAAACTGAAAATCAAAACACTGCGGGAAAAGAACCGATTGTATGACCTTTTGCAGGACAAGACAGCAGAACAAGTTGATTTGTTAGAGCGCTTGTTTTCTCAGTACAATGCAGGGTCAGATTATGAAAAGCGCCGCAGTCTGCTTGCAAAACTCGCCGTAATCGGTGCCTACATAAAACGCTGCGGCAACTTAATCTTTATCGGTGAACAGTCAAAAACTACAGATACGGCGGAACTGTCGCTTTGCATGGAGGAATCCTTTGCCAATTTGGAACTTATGGATATAGACTGTGCGATGGATATTCCTGGCGGCAGCAGAATTCTCGTCGAGGACGCCATTCGGGTATATGACTTTTTCGAGAAAGTGATAGAGACCGCCATAGATGACCTGCAATCCGTCTTGATGAAAGCACGCAGTGCTGCCGATTCCGTTATCTTTCGTTTGGAAGTGGAGAGCAGCTGCCCGCTTGCGGACTTTACAGAGTCTTGCGAAAACTGTCTCTTTGAGGATGGCGTATGGTGCTTTACGCTGAGAATAGGAAAGGCGGGTGAACAGTTATGACAACCTTTTATAACTCTGCTTCAACGGAACAATCGGTATTATTGGTATGTCTGTTCTTTTCGTTGGTTTTGAGTTTGTTTTGCTTTATCGTGTCTCTTACCCGAAGCAGAAAACGGTGGATTACAGTCCTGAACGCAGGAATATATTTGGCACTGTTTGCCCTGCTGTCTGTTTTGACAGAGAGTTTTTCAAAAATTCGGGAAGGCAGAGAGTATCGCACCTTGCTGCCGCTTCCTATGTGGTCGCTGTGGTGCATTACAGGCATAATAGGAGTTTTTCTCATTTTCGGTGCAATTGCTCTTTTTCGTCAGAAAAACCGAGGACTCGGCCGTAATTCAATCAAACAAGCCTTTGATACCCTGCCAAGCGCTGTTTGCTATTTTGCTCCATCAGGTATTGTTAAACTGTGTAATTTTCAAATGCATCGCCTGTTTCGAACCTTGGCACAAAGCGATTTGCAAACATTCAATGAATTACAGCAGGCACTCAAAGAATGTGACGGAAAAAGCGGCGTCATAAAACTTTCCGATGAAAGACAGACTTACCTTTTTCCTGACGGAACGGTGTGGCGTTATGCACAGACCGAGGTAACTGCGCCAAGCATCGGCAAGTATACGGAAACCATCTTTTTTGATGTAACCAAACTTTATGAAAAAAATCTGCAGCTAAAAGCACAGACAAAACAGCTCAAGAAGATTTCTCTTGAATTAAAGTTCCTTTCGGATAATGTTCTGACCTTGACTAAGGAGAAGGAAGTTCTTGCGGCGAAAACAAAGCTGCACGATCAAATGGGCGCAGGCATGATTGCCGTGCGCAGAATGTTACAGCACAAGCAGACGACTAAAGACATTGTGGAGGCTATTCGCCTGTTTAGAAAAGCTGTAAATATGATGAAAATTGATAATGAAAATCCGCTGGAACGAAGCGAACTTGCGGAATTTATGCACGATGCAGATGCAATTGGTGTAAAGATAATATTGACTGGAGAGATGCCCGAGCAGACGGAGGTTTACAACGCCTTTATCGTTGCTATGAGGGAATGTCTTACCAACGGTGTTTGCCATGCGGGGGCAACAGAACTTCAGATTGACATACGGCAAGACGACAGCAGCCTGTCTATGCGCATTACAAACAACGGAACCGTTCCCAAAGGAGAGATTGTGCCGAAAGGCGGACTGAAGAATATGGAACACTATATTATAAATCTGCAGGGTACTGTAAAAATACAGTCATCGCCGGTGTTTGCCTTGACCGTAACAGTACCATTTGCAAAGGAGGGTATGTAAATGATGCAGGTGCTTGTCGTTGATGACCAGAGAATGCCTCGTGACAATATGGAACAAATACTTGCCGCCAGCGGCCGCTATGAGGTTGCGGCAAGTATCAGCAGTGCGGAACTTGCCATTATAAAGTGTAAGCAGCAGCCGATTGATTTGATTTTGATGGATGTCTGCACAAAAGGCAGTAAGAACGGTATTGATGCTGCCGCCGAAATCAAACAGCAGTTTCCGAATATAAAAATTATTATTGTAACCTCTATGGTTGAGGTAAGTTATCTTGAGCGTGCCAAAGACGCCAAAGCAGACAGTTTTTGGTATAAGGATTTAAGCCGGGAAGAACTGATCGATGTAATCGACCGCACAATGGCGGGCGAACACCTTTTTCCGGGTGAAACACCGAGGGTAAAATTGGGACTTGCAACCAGTGCAGAGTTTACATCCAAAGAAATTGAGGTTTTGAGGCTCATATGTGAGGGTTTGGAATACGGTGAGATTGCAGAGAAACTGAATGTGTCTGTCAACACGGTAAAAACCCATGTTTCCCACATTCTGCAAAGAACGGGCTATGCCAATAAAACCCGCCTTGCCATAGCGGTCACCAACAAGAATTTTATTATTCCGAGTATTCACGAAGATCAAGAAGAAATCTGAATACAGGCAGACCGTTTCCCCGACTTCATCTGAGGTCGGGGTTATTCTTTTGAAAAAAACTTAAAAAAATCACCCATATGGGTGATGTGCGTCAGGGAATCGCTTTGTATAATAAAAGTACGATAGAAATATTATACCGTATTATACTAGGAGGTGGTATCATGCGCAGAGTGGTTGTGGATATGCAGAACGCCTTGTTTGCCGATGCAATATCTTCAGCACTAAAAAATTTTGATTCGGATTTCAGCGTTTATCAAAGCGAAGCTCCGGAGCAAACAACCGAGATGTGTTTCGATATACAGGCGAATGTCCTGATTATGGAGGTCACCGCCTATACTCCGTGGAAGCTTGGGAAACGCATGAAAATTCGAGATGAAGTAAAAGCACAACTCCCGAACTGCAAAATCGTTCTTGTGGTGGATGAAAATACCGAAAAGAAGCTGGCGGACAAGGTGCGTCAGGCGAAGAAGGACGGGCTTGTTGACAATTTCATCTACGGCTCTGTTTCTTCCACCTATCTTTCGGCGGTTATCGATGCTTTGTAAGGAGGAAGGTGGTGATGGAATGATATGAATGTATTTGACGCTTCTTCGTTCTCCGAACGGATGGGCAATGGCGGACGCTCTCTTTGCCGTGTGGGAGAGCCGATAAATCAACTCACACGCTCAGATCACCCGGCGAAATGCCGAAAAGAAACAAGGAGGAATTACTTATGAAAGGAGGAAGATTTGATGAGCAAATCTAAAAATGTAGTTAAAAAATTAACTATGATATTATTTACGATGTTATTTACATTAGTATCAGTTTTCGCCATTGGACCAACTAATGTAAATGCAGAAACAACTGATATTACCGAAATTAATTTGACAGGTAATTATCAATATGGAACTGTTCCAGCAGGAATATTACCTGCATTTAATCCTGGAACTACTACTGATAGTATTACTATTGATAGAACAAATAGTGACTGGGATTACTATGATGGTAGCAACTGGTCTAGATTTGGTGTAGAGACACCAGTTGCATACAATGATGGTAAAACAAAGTATGGATATGATTTCCGTATAGTGACAAATGATGGATATCAACTTGCTTCAGATTTAAAAGTTATCTATAATGGTGAAGATGTTACTTCAACTGTTGATATAATGAAGGCCTCTTGGGGTGCTTATGTTACTGTTGATTTGGGAAAAGCAATTGGAACACCAGTTGTTTATACTATAACATTTAATTCAAATGATGGAACATCAGTTGCACCACAAAATGTAAATGCTGGAGAAAAATTAACAGAACCAACACCAGCACCAACAAGAGAAGGATTTACTTTTGATGGATGGTATGAAGATTCAACATTCAGTACGAAATTTAATTTCGACACACCGATTACTGATAATATGACTCTTTATGCAAACTGGACAGAAAATAAATATACACTAACATTTGATGCTAATGGTGGAAGTGGAACAATGACACCAAAAGCTGATTTAACTGGAGAATACACATTACCAGCAAATGGCTTTACAGCACCAACTGGAAAGCAATTCAAAGGATGGTCATTAACTACTGATGGAGCAATTGTTACTAAAGTAGATATGACTGAAAATAAAACTGTATATGCAATTTGGGAGGACATCCCTGTTGTTACTTATACCGTTTCCTTTGATGCTAACGGCGGTACAGGCACAATGGCAGATGTAACCGATATTTCCGGCGAATACACGCTCCCTGCAAACGGCTTCACTGCTCCTGCCGGTAAGCAGTTCAAGGCTTGGAGCGTTGGCGGTGTTGAAAAGGTGGTTGGCGATAAGATTACCGTTACTGCTAACACTACCGTAACCGCAGTTTGGGAGCCGATCCCGGTCACGACCTATGACCTCACAACAAGCGTAAACGGTGGTCACGGAACGATTTCCGCAAGCAAAACCGGACTGACGGCAGGCTCAACCGAAACGATTACCTTTAACCCTGAAGTTGGCTATGAAATCGACACCGTTACGGTGAACGGTACTGCAACATCTGTATCTGGCAATACTTTGAATGTTACGATGAACGAAAACAAAACCGTTGTTGTAACATACAAAGCAATAGAGTACAACATCACCGTTACAGACGGTAAAGCGACAATTGGCGCAGGAAGCGAAATCAGCAAAGCGGCAGAAGGTACAGCTGTTACCCTGACTGCAAATGCGGCTCCGTCCGGCAAGGTATTTGATAAGTGGGAAGTTGTAAGCGGCGGCATTACCCTTGCAGACGCAAACAGCGCAACCACAACATTTACTATGCCTGCGGAAGCAGTAAGTGTGAAAGCGACCTATAAGAACGCTCCACATACGCACACCTACAATCAGGAAACTGTAAAACCGGAAGCACTTAAAACCCCTGCTGACTGCACAAGCAACGCAGTATATTTCAAGAGCTGCTCCTGCGGTGCAATCAGCACAACAGATACCTTCGTAGCGATGAATACTGCTCTCGGTCATGCATATGGTTCTGATTGGAAATACGATTCTACAAACCACTGGCACGAATGTTCTCGTTGCCACGACAAAAAGGACGAAGCGGCTCACGATTACGGTTCTGACAATGTTTGCGACACCTGCGG
>CAKSNZ010000035.1 GCA_934476515.1 uncultured Ruminococcus sp.
TAGACGAAGCTAGTAACATAGCCTTTAAGGCGTTAAAAGAAAAGCCACCGGCTAAGCCGGTGGATCTTTACTTGTTTATGAATTTATAATATAATTACTTTTTCTTAACTGTAACAGTAATTTTTTTAGTAGCAGATGTATATGTAGAATTTTCTTTTGCTTTTATTGTGATAGTAGCTTTACCTACCTTTTTAACAGTAATCTTACCTTTACTGTTTACAGTAGCAACATTTTTGTTGCTTGAAGTATAGGTTAGCTTTGTTTTAGCCTTTGCATTAATGTTGAAAGGTTTGCAACCCTTCTTTTTAACAAATGATTTAGCACTGATAGTCTGTATTTTCTTTGCAATAGCAGTTATGAAAAGGTTATGGTCGTTAATGTTAAAATTAATGTTACAACAATTTGAATTGAAAGGAACTTTACCATAAGGAAAATTTAAGTATTCATAGTTTACACTAACATTAGTAAGTTTATATCCTTTTTTAGGTGTTATTTTAACCTTGTGTTTTGAACCGATTGTAACTATTTCTTTTTTATTATTTATAGTTGCATTCTTTAAAAATGTTTTGACATATACTTGATTGTCGTTAATTGTATAGTGAATAGTAGCATTATTCAAATTTTCACTTTCGTTTATCTTATTCCATTGAGCCTTTGAACCTTCAAAGTAAACATTCTTTATTTTTTTACTATTAGAAAAAGAATAGGTTATTTCTTCAACAGAGCAAGGAATATAAACATTTTCTATATTCTCGCAATCATAAAAATTTGAATAAATGTGCTTGATTTTATTCGAAATTTTAACTGTTTTTAATTTTGGACAATTATTAACAGCAATAGCCATATCCTCAACAGTATTAGGAATGTTTAAATATACTAAGTTGTTACAACCTGAAAAAGAACCGGATTCAAGAACTTTTACATATGAAGGAATTGTAAAAGAAGTAGCACTTTTGTTTCCACAATACTTTACTAATGTTGTTTTATTCTTACTGTATAGATTATCATCAATAGATGCAAAGTAAGGATTATCTTTTGCAACTGTTATTTTTTCTAATCCGGAACAATTAGCAAAAATTGAATATTCAAGTTTTTTTACTGACTTAGGAAAATACATACTCTTTAATTTTGGACAATAACCAAAAGCTACTGATTTAATAGTAGTAACAGAGTTGCCTAAACTTATATTTTCTAAGTTCTCACAGTAGGTAAGAGCATAACTTCCGATAGTTGTTACCGAGTTAGATATTTTGATGCTTTTTAAGTTAGGGTTATTGCAAAGTGAACGCTTACCGATAGTCTTTACCGTATTTGGTACAGTAAAAGAAGAATTCTTTTTACCGTAGCAGTATTCAATCAGTTTAGTTTTATTTTTATTATAAATGTTACCGTTAAGTGATGAGTAGTATTTGTTATCTTTATCAACAATAATATTTGTTAAATTATTGCAATGTTCAAAAACAGTTTCACCTAGATACTTAACAGATTTTGGAATAGTTATACTTTTTAGCTCATGACAAGATCTAAAGGATGAACCTTCAATTAATGTAACAGTATCAGGAATGGTAACACTAGTTAGATCACAAAGAAAATCAAAAGTAAATTCTCTGATAGTTGTAATACCATTACCTATAATAACAGTCTTAATATCATCTCGGAATTCTTTCCATGGATAATTATCATATCCATCAGAAAGTGTACCAAGATCACCGTTACCTGAAATAGTTAATGTACAATTTTTATCGTCATAATTCCATGTAACATTTGATTTAGTGTCGGTGGTGTCAGCTGATACTGAGGTGATAGAACTTCCGCATAGTAATACTGCCATAGCTAGTATTACACATAATATTCTTTTTACTTTCATAAAGTTTTCCCTCCGTTTTAAGCATATTTCAGCTTAATTACTTAACGAAATTATATAATAAAATAATTTTCGTGTCAAATAATCTTAAATTTACCGATATGTGTAATTTTTAAGTAGAGAATAAAGTTAATATGCGGTGCTTAATTTACCATATACAAAAGCTGACACTTTTATAGTGCCAGCTTTTATGTTTATAGATGTTAATTTTTGATTATTTATATTTGCTTTTTATAGTTACAGAAGAATATGTACCTCCGGATGTCACAGTATATGGCTTAAATGCGATAACACATTTATTACCACTTTTAATGTAGAAAGGAAGTTTATAAACATTTTTTACATGTTTTTTGTAGTCATCAAATAAACTTTTTCCATACTTTTTCTGTAACTTTTTAATAATTTCATTTCTTAATTTCTTTTTATTATAGTTAGTTACATTTTTTAGTGTAAGCTTTTTACCACTTTTTACATTGTAAGTGAAACCGTATAATGTGGTATTAGGGACTCCACCCATAGAGTTATAAGATGAAACTGATATACTGATAATTTTGTTTTTGTTGTATTTCATCTTTGCAGTATGAGTTGCTTTAAAAGTAGATACCATTCCACTAGGTAGTTTGTTTAAAGAATCAATAGATTTATACTCTTGATCTACTGTTTTTTTTGTTCATATACTTATTACAATCAGCATTAAGTACTTTGTTAATCTTCTTTATAGATTTTGATGAACCTTTTAATGTAACTTTTTTGTAATATTTTACGTATTTGATATCATTGTTGAATTTCTTACTTTTATCAACCTTAGTTATCTTGTATTTTGTAACACCCTTATTAGTTTTTGCAAGAGCAGTTTGTGAGAAACTGACAGTTACAACACTGACAACCATAAGAATTGTCATTAATAAACTTACTATCTTTTTCATTGCTAATACCTCTTATTTTTCACCTAAAAATTTACCGTTTTTCTCGTTAAACTTTATTGTAACTGGCTTAGGTTGTCCGTTAAATTTATAGCAACCAACATAAACATATTTTCTGGAAACCTTGATAGATGTAGGCCATCCGTATGAATATTTAGAAATCTTTGCTGATTTATAAATGATTTTTCCCTTAGGAGAAATCTTATATAATCTGCCACTGTTTTTACCTATGTAACCTATTTCATAACAATTGTATTTGTTAGTTACGGTTGCAAAATGACCACGCTCAGGTGTATTCTTTACGGTATATAGTCTTTTACCATTGTTTTTATTTAAAATCAAAAGTCTTAAATAATCAAAAACATATACTCTGTTTTTCTTAAGAATGCATTTAAATGTTGAACATTGTGCACAGGTTCTGTAAGGTGTTTTGTAACTCCAAATAGTTTTCTTTTTGGAGGACAAACCCTTTACAATCATACATTCTTTATCATTTTTCATTTTAGTTGTGTATGTGACTTTAGCTACTTTTTCTTTTGCATATGTAGTTTGCTGAGAAAATGCAATACCACTAAATCCAATCAAAATAGCAAACATCACACATAGTATTGAATATCTTATTTTTACCATTTTACCACCTCATTTTATATTGTATGTTTAATACAACCTTACTAATTTAATTTTATATCTTTATAAAATATTTTGTCAATATATCACAATTGCTAATTATTACATAAAATCGAATAATTATTACAAAAGCAAAATCTGACACAAAAATGAGTGTTAGATTTTAAATCAATATTAATTACTTCTAGTTTATACTAAAAAATAGCCACTACAATTTGTAGTGACTATTTTGTATATTATATTAATTTTTTTATTCAACAATTTTCCATTTATCAACATCAAAAACACCTTTAGTGGTGATTCTAAGTGATGGGATAACAGGCAAGCTGATAAATGAAAGTGTCATAAACGGGTCAATATTTTTGCTAACACCTAAGCTATAAGCAGAGGCTTTTGCTTTTTCAAGTTTATCATTAACTACTTTTAATGGTTCTTCCGACATTAAACCGGCAATAGGTAATTCAAGTAATGCTTTGATTTCACCATTTTCAACCACAACAATACCACCGTTATTATCCTTAATTGCGTTAACTGCAATTGCAATATCAGAGTCACTACAACCTACTGTAATAATGTTGTGTGAGTCGTGAGCAATAGAAGTAGCAACTGCACCTGACTTTAGGGAATAACCCTTAACATATCCTACGCCAATGTGGTTTGTGTTTTTGTGTCTTTCAACACAAGCAATTTTCAGTACATCATTTTCAACATCAATATGGTTAGCAGTACCGAGATTTTTTGTTAGCAGTTCACCACTAACTAAACCTATCAATCCTAAATCACCTTTAATATCAAAACTTTCAGGTGTAACTTTGTCAAGGTGGAAAGTTTTGTGGCATTTCTCTACTAATCTACTTTCAATAGTAGGAGTAGGGAAGTCAATAACCTTTTTACCGTCAAATACTAGTTTACCTCTTTTATAAACTTGCTGAATGTCAAAGTCCCTAATGTTGTTTACCACTACTATATCAGCTAAGTAACCTGAGGCAATAGCACCTTTATTGTTAAGTAAAAAGTATCTTGCTGCATGATGAGTTGCAACCTTTAGTGCAATAATAGGATTAGCACCATTTCTGATTGCCTCTTTAACTATGTAGTCAATGTGGCCACCATATAATAAATCATTTGGGTGCTTGTCATCAGTAGCAAACATACACCTTGCATAGTATTTGTCATTAAGTAAAGGCATTAGTGCTTTTAGGTTGTGAGCAGCAGTACCTTCTCTAATCATAATGAATTGACCTTTTTGTAATTTCTCAAGAGCATTTTCAAAGGTTGAACATTCATGGTCAGAATATACACCTGCTGAAATATATGCGTTAAGGTTATTACCGGAAAGCTCAGGTGCATGACCATCAATTTTTTTGTGGTGTGCTTGAGATGCAATAATCTTTGAAACTACTTTACTGTCACCATTTATAACACCAACATAGTTCATCATTTCAGCAAGACCAAGAACTTTTTTGTGTTCAAAATATTTGTCAATGTCATTGTATTCAAGAACTGCACCACTTTCATCAATTTCAGTAGCCGGTACACAAGACGGCAACATAAAGTGAACATCTAAAGGCAAATTACTTGTAGCCTCAATCATATATTCAATGCCATCAGTTCCCATAACATTTGCAATTTCATGTGGGTCAGTAATAACAGTAGTTGTACCGTGAGAGATAACAGCCTTTGCAAATTCGGTAGGAGATACCATTGAGCTTTCTAGGTGAATATGTGCATCAATAAATCCGGGTAATACAATTTTGCCCCTAACATCAACTTCAACTTTACCGTTATATTTTCCAATACCGGCAATTAGACCGTTAGAAACTGCAATGTCACCTACTAAAAATTCATTAGAAAATACATTTAGATATGTTGCATTTTTCAGTACAAGGTCAGCTTTTTCTCTGCCGGATGCAACTGCAATAACTTGTTGCTTAACCTTCAATTTTCTTTCAATCTTTTGTTCATATGTTTCTGCCATAATAGCACCACCTTTCAAAGATAAATCTTTAAATTAATTATATCATTGTACCTTGTATAATTAAAGTACTTTTACATTAAATAAAGTTTATATTTATGTTTTTTTCTGTACGGTATTTATAGTGATTGTATATTTTTAGCAAATTTATTACTAAATAAATTAATTGGGCATATATACTATTCGACATATCTATATTTTAATTATGATATATTGATATTTAAAACAAACAATATGAAAATGTTTTGTACAACTTTTTGATAAATAAAAGATTGCAAAATAAAAATGTACATAAATCTATAAGTGAATTGAAATAAATATAGTGTTTATTATAGAAAAAAGTTTATTTTTGTTTAATTTTAGTCGTAAAAAGTTCGAAAATGCACCATAATTGATTGTGGAATTTGTATAAAAATAAGTTCAAAAATGTAGCAAAAGCTACAAATTGGAGGAAGAAAATTGAGAAAACAAACAATGAGAGCGTTATCTGTATTGTTATGTGTATTGATGACAGTGTCAAGTTTTTCAGTTCTAACTGCATTTGCAACTGAAAATAAAACAAATAATACACAAACTACAGTTACAGATAATACAAACCAACACGATAATCTTGGTTGTAAACCTTTAACAGAAGAGAAAATATCAAAGTTATCAAAGATTGAAAATATTTCTGATTACTATTCAATAGTAAATAAATAAGAAGGAAAACCAAGAACACAGGCTAATAATATTCCTGCTACATCTTATCCTTCTTCAATTGATAATAGTAAAAGTAAGTATTTCCCTTCTATCGGTAACCAACATTCGTTAGGTTCATGTACAACATGGGCAGAAATTTATTATCAAATGAGTTATGCTGAAAATGTTGCACTTAACAGAACTGCTACACATGATAATACTTGTTCACCGATATGGATTTATAACTTTGCAAACGGAGGAGATGCAAGTACAGGTGCCGATATTACTAATGCTTTTAGATTAGCACAGAGAATTGGAGTATCTTCATTAAAAACTTCTCCAAATACAACTGTAAATGCAAAGTGGACAACAACTAAGGAAGCTTTTACAGAAGCACCTAAATACAGAGTAAACAACTATAATTTATTCTATTTGGATACATATAATAATAAAATTACTAACCCTAAGAGTGAAGTTATTGCTCCAATTAAGGCTGCTCTAAATAATAATGAACTTGTAACATACACAACATATGTTTTTAGTTGGAAAAATAAAACTATTCAAAAAGATAGCAGAGTGCCTGAAAACACTAAATATGCTAATGATGATATCGCTATTTATTCTACAGGATATAGTGGTTGCCATAGAATGACTATTGTTGGATATGACGATGATATTTGGGTAGATATTAATGGTGATGGCAAAATTCAAGAAGCTGAAAAAGGTGCTTTCAAAATTGTAAATTCTTGGGGTACCAATTATGGAAACAATGGTTTTGCTTGGGTTTCATATGATGCATTAAATTATGAATCAGCAGTTAGCGACTCTCTACCAAATCGTTTAAATCAACCTACTATTTTTGACTTAATGAGAGTTAGTGTAAAGCCTATTGATGCTTGTTCAAATATTAATCTTGAATACACACTAAACACTAAGTATCGTGATGAAGTCAGTATTGCTCTAACTGCAAAAAATATAAATACCGGTAAAACTTATGAAGGTAATGTAGAACCTTTCCAATCTTATAAAAAAGAATACGGCAACTATCGTTGTTCTTTTGATGGTACTAAAAATTATTCAACAGGTGATTTTGCATATGACTTAAGTAATATTGTACAAAATCTAAATTCTAATAATGTTAGTGACTATACCTGGACGTTAAAATTTACTGATGATACAAGTGATGACAGTACATTATCTGTATCAGATGTTAAGATTGTAGATAATAACAATAATAAAACATATAAGTCAGATTTAAACGGTACAGTAAAATTAAATGGTAATTCAAAAGATATTACTGTAAATGGTGGCGGTACTACTCCTGATAAGAATGCAGTAACAATTTACTACAAAGGTTACTCATCACCATATATCCATTATCAGGTAGGTGATGGTAACTGGACTACAGTACCGGGTAAAGCAATGATACCTGATACAACAGTTGATGGTTACACACATACATATACAATTGACCTAGGTACTTCAACTTATGCAAATGTTTGCTTTAACAACGGTAACGGTAGTTGGGATAGCAGAAACGGTCAGAACTATCATTTTGAAAAAGGTACATATACTTTCTCAAATGGTAATATGACTAAGATTGCAGACTAATACTTTTTTACATTCCTCATATAAAACAGAATATATACAATTAAGTAAACAGATGGTGATTATATTGCCACCTGTTTTTCTTTTGTTATTAAAAAGTTAGTTCTATATATTTTTCATAGTGATTATTTTAGGGAAATGAAGAATTGAATAATAGGCAAATGTTGAAAGTGTGTTAAAAAGTTGAAGTATAAAGTCAAAATTTGTAAGGTGTTAACCTAGAAAACATAATGAAAAAATGGTAAAATATGTATTGGTACAATTATAGTATTAAATCATTAGTTGGAGGTAGAAAAATGAAAAGATTTATTTCTTTATTTATGACTGTTATTATGATATTTAGTGTTGTCATTAGTACAGATATGTTAAGCGTAAGTGCTACCGATAATTCAAATATAAAATGGAGTTTTGATAGCAAAACAGGGACTTTAACTATTTCTGGCACTGGAGAAATGGATGATTATAATGAACATGATATTAAAGCACCATGGAAAAAATATAATAATTATATGACTAACATTATTATTGAAAATGGAATTACTTCTATAGGAAATTACGCTTTTTGGTGTTCAGAAGCATTTAATATTACTATACCTAATTCAGTAAAAAATATAGGCAAAGGTGCTTTTGCTTATTGTAAAAATCTAACAAATGTTACAATTCCAAATGGTGTTACTTCTATTAATTATTATACTTTTGATTTTTGTAACAGTCTAACAAATATTACAATTCCAAATTCCGTAACTTCTATTGATAATTATGCTTTTAGCTACTGCTACAGTTTAAAGAATATCACAATTCCGAATAGTGTTACATCTATTGGTTGGAATACTTTTGAACATTGTTCTAGTTTAACAAATATCACAATTCCAAATAGTGTAACATCAATTGGTGATTCTGCTTTTAGATACTGCTACAGTTTAAAGAATATCACAATTCCGAATAGTGTTACATCTATTGGTTGGAGTACTTTTGAACATTGTTCTAGTTTAACAAATATTACAATTCCAAATTCCGTAACTTCTATTGATAATTATGCTTTTAAAAATTGTACAAATCTGAAAAGTATTACAATCCCAAATTCTGTAACATCTATTAATTATAGTGTTTTCTCTGGTTGTACAAGTTTAAAAGATATATACTATGAAGGAACAAAATCTCAATGGGAAAAGCTTGATATAAATTTAGATGAAAATATCACTATCCACTATGGGAAAAAGGATAATACATCCTCAGATAAACCAACACAAAAAGCAAAATTCACTTTAGGAAAGAATAATAATAGTTATTATCATTCAAATGAAAACCTTTCAAAATCAGGTTTTAAAGGTGTCAAAGATTATAGCCTAGATAAATCTTATTATGATAAACTAATAAAAGGCAGGAGTAATTCGGAAATTAAATACTTGCAAAAGAATATGAAAAATTCTTGGAGTGGTTCTTGCTTTGGCATAGCCAGTACAATGGGTTTGTTATATAACAAAAATATTAAAAGTCAAGATATATCATCTTCTGCAAACAAAAATTATTATCAATTACCTTTGCCTTATAAAGATAAAAAATTCTTAAATAATATTCAGTATTACTATATGATACAAAATATTGGCTATAGCAGAAGCAGAAGTCTTGCAGTAACCAGCTCTTATAGTATGGGATGGGTTTTAAGAGGTCTAAACTATTTTAGTGATTGGATTAAAGATGATAGTGAAGAAAATTGTTTAAAAACAATAGTTGAAAAAGTTAAAAATACTTCTTCAAAACATAAAACATATATGTTTACTTTTTCAACTAAAGAAGGGTATGGCCATGCAGTATTAATTACTGACATAGAATATAATAAAGATAATAAAGAATATACATTAACAATATTCGATGAAAATACTGTTACTCCAAAATACCCTAATGGTATGTATGGTACATTAAAAATTGCAGATGACTATAAAAGCTTTATTTATGATTGTGATGGAATAAAATTTGATAATGAAAATTATACCAACATTCAACTATTTGATTTAGACGAAGTTAAGAAAGCTGCCAATAAACCAGAATTATATGCTGTAAATGACCACAACAGATCTGATTCTACTATAAAAATGGCATTAAATAAGGATATGAAAATCACAATTGAAAGTGGTAAATATATTCAAATTAAAGATGGTAAAATTGATACAAATACCGAAATTAATAGCTTATATTCCTATACAATTGGTAATCAAAGTATGATTTCTATTGATATTAAGGGTAGTAACTTTAAGGTATCTTATTTAGATAAAAAGTGTAATGTGTCAATTAGTAATGATAAAACCTTTATATCATTAGAAGGTAATAACATTAAATCTGCTGATTTATCATTAAATAATAAAAAAATTATTTGTAGTGGTAATGGCAACGAAAAATACAACTTTAATGCTACTTGCTCAACAGATAGTATTGTTAATTCAGCAACAAAAGAAACAGGTATGCTTGAAGTTAAGGGTACTGCAAAAGGTAATACTACAACAACTGTAAACAATAATAAATTAACTACTACATCTGATAGTTTAGAAAATGCAGTTGGAAGTAACTATATTGATAACACAGTTACAAAAGAAAACCTTACTAAAAATAAAGTAATCAAAAAAGCAACAGTTATAGTAAGAAAAAGTATTAATAAATGCAAAACAAATAAGCTAAAAACTGTTACTTACAATGGAAAGATAATAAAACCTTCTGTTACAGTTAAATATGAAAACAGAAAATTAGTTGTTAATAAAGACTACAAAATTTCTTATTCAAATAACAAAAATGCCGGTAAAGGTAAAATCACTATTAGTGGAATAAATAATTATGTTGGAACAAAAATTTTACATTTCAAGATTAATAAAGCAAAACCAACTCTTAAATTTGCTAAATCATCTGTTACAATAAAGAAAAGTAAGAAAACATATGTAAATAAACTTAAGAAAAAAACAGATGGAAAAATTGTTTATTCAAGTAGCAATAAAAAAATTGCTGTAGTTAACAGAAAAGGAAAGGTTACTTTTAAACGCAAAGGCAAAGTAAAAATTTATGCCCAAACTGTAAAGAGTAAAAACTATTACAATACAAAAACCTATTATGTTTTAAAAATTAAATAATGATAAATGCCAATAAAACTATGTAGAGTAGCTCTATTGGCATTTTGTGTTTTATAAATATTGATAATATTCTTGCTAAAGTTTAATAAATAATATATAATAATCTTGTAAAAACACTAATTTTTTATTTATTATTATGATAGAATTATATGAGGTGATTATATGAAAAGGTTAGTTTTAAGAAATATACTTATGTATGTTATTTCATTTGCATTATTTATTGTACCATTGTTTTTCTTTGATTATTTTTCACCACTTTATTTACAATGGATAGCACCACTGTTTTTGATTTATGCAAATGTATCTTGTGATTTAAAGCAAAAGTCATTAATTAATATATGGAGAGTTGTACCTACCTGTGCAGTAATTGTGGGTGCATACTTTTTACATAATTCATATACAGAATGGTATTACCTAAAAGTTACAAATGAACTACCTGACCCATTTACATATCTTTTGGTTAAGTATTTTTACCTTGCATCATTTATATTGGTGGTTGGTTTTATGTGTGTATATCAGTTATATAAAATTGCAGTTGAAATGTATAATAGGCATAAAAAATTGAATGTTTAAAATTAGTTAATTTAGGAGTATGCTTTGAACCCTTGGTTATCAGAAGATTGGCAAGAATATTTTAGTGGAAAGGATAATATCCGAAAAGGAATATATTTAAGGATAGAAAAGAATGTAAATGATGATGTAAAAAAATCATTGAAAAAGTTTGCTAAATGGTTAAGAAAAAATTATAAATTTCCTATAAGATTACCTATCTATGTAAAAGCAACTGACTATGTAAAAACTAAAGATGGTGACTATGTAGTAGGTAGCTTTTTTGAACCTAATGATTATTTTACAGAACCTTATATTAAAATTTCTACAGGTGATTATGAAGATTTGTTAAACGAAATAGGTAAGAATAACGCATTAGCAAGTTTTATTTATACATTATCTCACGAAATTACGCACTATTATCAATGGATAAATAGAGTAGAAAAGTCTATGGATGATAGAGAAATTGAAGCAGATTATTACGGTGACTATATTCTTCAGCAATATGCTGATTGTGTTGAGTCGCCATAAGGAGAATTTATGAAAAGAACAATTGTATTTATATTGATGATTATAACGACTATGTCTGTTATGTGTGGATGCAGTAAAATTACCGACAAGGTTGATTTTGACAAGATAGATAGGCTATCTGTTGTAACTGATAAGGGAAAAGAATATACCCTTAATTCTAATCAAAAAGATACTGTTATTTCAGCTTTAAAAAATGCTGAAAGCAGTAGTGACAGTAATGATTATGATGGTGGTTTTTCAATTAACGGATATGTTGACAGTAAAGTAAAATATACCTTTACTATAGCTAATGAAAATCATATTACAGTTAATACTGATAAAAATTCTGTGTATAAAATCTCAGAAGAAGATTATTCTGCTTTGTCAAAAGTAGTTGAAGAAGTTGTAAAATAAGAATTGCTAAAAATTATATAACAAAAGTTTAAGCCTCTCTTTTGAGAGGTTTTTTCTTTTGTAAAATAAATCCGTTATGTATCACAAAATTATTATAAAAATTTCTAATTATAAGCAATAGAAAAATAATTATTTAATGTGATATTATGATAATGTTAAATTATTTAAGAAAGGGAAATGAAAATGAAAGTCAAAAAGCTATCGGCAATATTAGTTGCACTTTTAGTGGCAGTAACTTCAATGGTATTGCCATTGTCAGATACTTTTAACAGTGTTATAAAAACAACCGGTTCAGCTAAAGCAGTAACTAAAAATAGTGCAGTAAAAATGCCTAGTGATGCCATTTTGTTTGATAGTAGTGAAGAAAAATTCAAGGAGATAGAGTCACCGGAAAAGGGTGGTTTCTATTACTACAACAGTTATTACAATAGAAGTATAAATTTCTATGATGTTAATAACAACACAGTAAGAAAGATTAAGGACTACAAAGACAAGGCTGTTTATGATGTTTTTGCAACTGACTCAAAGTTTTATGTTGTATATAGAGATGGTGGAAATCCTAACCCTATAATTTACTATGTTGATGAATTGAATATAGAAACCGAAAAGGTAGAGTCAACTCACAATGTAACAGAATTTGTTGCTAATAATTATAATTCTTATATCAAAACAATAGGTGTTGACAGTAAAGGTAGAATTTATCTAACTACTTTTGACGGTTTAAAAAGTGAAAAGAAATATACAATTCACTTACTATCAAAAGATTATAAGGAACTTTCTTCTGCTGATATGGAAGATGATTGTTTTGAATATTATGGTTTTGACAGTAGTAACGGCAATTTCTATTTTGAAAGTTATAAAACTGCAAAAAGTCAATGGGGTTCTTCAAGTGGTTACAGAACATTGGCTTTCGGTAATGTAACAAATAATAAGATAACCGTAAGTGATGAAATTCTAGATATTCTTTACGCAAAGTATGTTCAGTATCATTACAGTAGTGCAATTATGTTGACTGAGGGTACACTAGCTTGGACTTCATCATATAATTCAACAGTTAATGTTCTAGACTCTAGAAAGTTTGATACAAAAAATCCTAACAACCCACCATTACTAGGTAGCTTATCAAGAATAGGTTATGAGGGTGATGATAAATTTTATAGTAACATAGGTGCTAGAGCAGTACATAACAACCTGAACAATACTACTGTAATTTATATGAATGATAATAGGCTTATGGAGTTTGACAGTAACTATAAGCATATTTCTACAATCAATACTGAGTACCCTGTATTTGCACTATTAAATTACGGTGATGATATTCTTGCTATTGAAAAAGATACTGACAGTAATTATTATGTAGAAAAATTTACTTGGGAATTTCCAACAGAAATTAATTTGTCACAAACTTCTGCTACTATAAAGGTAGGGAAAAGCCTTTCACTTTCAGCAACAAGTAATGCTTTAGCAACATATTCCTACAGTTGGTCAAGTAGCAATGACAAGATAGCCTCTGTTACAAGTGAAGGTAAAGTTTACGGTAATAGTGTGGGTACAGCAGTAATCACTGCAAAAACCACTAACGGTGTTACTGCTCAATGTACTGTAACAGTTGAGAAAAATTCTTCTGCACCGGCAGTTGATAAGGTAAAATTGTCAGGAAAAACTTCTTCAAATATTTCAAAGAATGATTATTATAAGTGGTCCTCAGTTATTACTTCAAATTTAAGTGAAAATACTGACGGTACACTTAACAGAGTTGAAAGTACATCAAATGGTGTGTTAGTTGAAAAATATTCAAGTGATGGCAAAACTCTCCTTTCTACAAAAACAGTTAAGAATGAACTAAGCAAATTCGGTGGCTATTTCTGTGGTGAAGATAATAACTACATAGTTTTCGGTGAAAATAACACTTCAGAAAATGATTCTAAAGAAGTAGTCAGAGTTGTAAAGTATTCAAAAGATTGGACAAAAATAAGTGAATGTAAAATTAATGGTTCAAATACAACAAAGCCATTTGATTTTGGTTCACTTAGAATGACAGAATTTGAGGGTAAAATATATATACATACTTGTCATGAAATGTATGCTGACGAGAATAAAATAAACCACCAAGCAAATATGTTATTTACCATTGATGAAAGTACAATGAAAACTACCGACTCAATGTATGATGTGTTAAACCTAATGAATGGTTATGTCAGCCACTCATTTAATCAGTTTATAAAGACTGACGGCAACTATATTTATAGAGTTGACCACTCTGAATCAAACAACTTTTCCTTTGGTGACCAATATCTTTCTGTAAATGGTATCACCCTTACAAGATACAACAAGAATGATAAGTCAACTTCTGTAACAGTAACTGTACCGGAAAAATTTGATGTGAATGTTAGTAACTATACCGGTGCAACAGTAGGTGGCTTTGAAGTTGGTAGTGGTAATTGCTTAATAGCATTTACAAGAGATATTTCAAAGGATAACAAAAACAGAAATGTTTATTTAACTGTAACCGATAAGCTATTTAATAACACAAAGAAAATAGCTTTAACTAATTATAAGGCAAATAATAAAGTAACTTGTGGTAATCCTCAGCTGGTAAAAATTAATGATAACTTTTTCTTAGTTATGTGGGAAGAAAAAAACACTACTACAAATAAAGTTATAACGAAGGCAATGACAGTTGATGCTAGCGGCAATACCATTTCAGCTAAAAAGACAATGCCTGTTAGATTGTCCGATTGTGAGCCTATTGTATGTAGTGATGGTACAGTTAAGTGGTATGTAACTGATGACAGTACACCTACATTGTATAGTGTCAATCCTTATGAAATAGAAAATATCCATGAGCATAACTACACATCCTCAGTAACTAAAGAACCTACTTGTACAAAAAATGGTGTGAAAACTTATGTATGCAAAGGTTGTGGAGATACTTATACCGAAACTATAAAGGCAAAAGGTCATTCGTATGTAACTACAATAACACCTGCTACAATGAAAAGTAACGGTAGAAAAATCAGTAAGTGTTCATTTTGTAATAATGTGCAGTATGACAATGTAATCAGCAAGATTTCATTAGTAAGTATTTCAAAAACTACTTTCACATATAACGGTAAAACTCAAACTCCTACTGTTACAGTAAAAGACAGTAAAAATAAAATCTTGAAGAATAAAACCAATTATACAGTTACATATTCTAGAGGTAGAAAGAATGTAGGCAGATATTCTGTAAAGGTTAAGTTTAAAGGTAATTATAGTGGGGAAAAGACTTTCTATTATAATATTGTACCTAAAGCAACTTCTGTTAAGTCAGTAAAAGGACTTTCAAAGGGTATGCAAGTTAATTTAAAACTACAGAAAACTCAAACTACAGGTTATCAAATTCAGTACAGTACATTTAAGAATTTCAAAAATGCACAAACCGTTACTGTAAAGAATACTGTTTCTGCTAAAAAGATAACTAAGTTAAAGGCTAAGAAAAAATATTTTGTCAGAGTCCGTACCTATAAAACAACAAAATTCTCCGGCAAAAATTATAATATCTATTCTTCATGGTCATCAGCAAAAACAACTGTAACAAAGTAGTGTAAAACAGAATTCTACTATTCATATTAATTCCTTAAAGATAATCCTCATCATTGTATGGTGGGGATTATTGCTTTTTAGGAGATTTAAACTATTTGTTTTTCCATAATAATAAGTATAAAAATAACAACCAAAGTCCCAAATATGGGACTTATCTATTATAAAACACTATAATTTTTCTTTTTCTATTGTATTTCTAAAAATAAGTATGATATAATGCATAATATACAGAAATTGATATTGATTATTAATTATTTTATATAAATTTAATTATTTAAGGAGGATATTATGGATTATCAAGAAATTATGAGAGATATTGCAAGTGGTTTAACCGGTGATAAAGAGAAAGATTTACAGTACTTAATGGAACAAATGGAAAAGTACAAAGACCATGAACTTGGAAAAGAGAATATCAGGACTTGTGGTAGGCTTATAAGTGGAATGTTGCCTGAAGAAAAGGTCAATGAATTTGCTGATGCTTTTGAGAAAGATAATGCAGAAATAGAAAATGAACTTGATGATTTGTTTTCTACCCTACAATCAGGTGATTATAATTTGGCACTTGATAAAGTTGAAAAATTAGTGGAAAATGCTGAAGAGTTAATTTCTGCCGGTATGTATCAGAATGATTCAGTCAGTGATTATTTTTGTTTCATTAACCCTATGCAAGAATTACTTTATGGTTATAGACATAGAGATAGTGAGAAAGATATTAGACCATCTAATTTTCCATTTGCCACAGTATATTTCTTTTATGGAAATATACTGTTTAAACTTGGTCGTTATACAGAGGCAAATGTTGCCCTTGAAAAAGCAAAAAGATGGAATCCTATGGATGCCGATATAGCCTTTGAATATGCAGAAACATACAAGGCTATGGGGGACATTGAAACATTCTTTGATTATACAATTGAAATTTTCAATTTTGCTTATAAATCTGAGGATTTAGCCCGTTGTTATAGAAATCTTGGTTATTACTTTATTAAAAAGAAAATGTGGCAAGAGGCTATTGCTTGTGAAGATTATAGTTTGAATTTTGATTCTAATACTGAACATTTGGAAATAAAACCTGCACCTATTGAAACAATGAAGAAGTTTAGTAGGAAATACGGCTTTCCATTAGAGCCTAATGAGGATGTTGTAAGATTAGCTATAGCTTATGGTAGGAATAGTGCAGAAAATGGCAATGATGAATTTGCAAAATATTTTCTTAATATTGCCTATGACTTAACCCACTTTGATGAAGTGAAACAACTACTTGATGAATTAGAAAGGAAAGATAATGTACCATACGAACAGTAAGAGTAACGGGTAAAGGAAAAATATCGGTAAAGCCTGATACTATTCGATTGATTATGACTGTTGAAGGTACAAATAAGGTTTATGATAAGGCAGTAAAGGAGTCTGCTGAAAAGACTGAGAAAATCAAGGATATGTTTGAAAATCTTGGATTTGAAAGGGATAAAGTAAAGACTTTATATTTTAATGTTGAAGCTGAATTTGAAAATTTCCAAATTAACAGAACTTGGAAGAAACGATTTAAAGACTATAGATATACCCACAGAACAAAAATTGAATTTCCGGTTGATAACGAAATGTTGGGTAAAGTTTTGTATGCATTAAGTCGTTCATTGATTCACCCTGAATTTGATATTGATTATACAGTTGCTGACCCTGAGAAACCAAAAAATCAGTTGTTAGAAAAGGCAATCAAAGATTCTATGGAAAAAGCTCAAGTGTTGGCTAAAGCATCAGGAGTTAAACTAGGAAATATCTTGAATATTGATTATTCATGGGGAGAGGTGGATTTTGTCAGCCGTCCTATGAGAACTTCAATGTATGCCTCTGGTGTAGCATTACCTTGTACAGCTGTTTCAACCGAGTCTTACGATATTGACATTGACCCTGATGATATTGATGTTTCAGATACAGTAACAGTTGTTTGGAGTATTGAATAATACTTTTATCTTTGTTTTGTATGTGATAAGGTTGATAAGTAAATATTAATCGAAAAATATCTATGAAAATTGCAAAGTGTATTTGTTATTATTAATATACCTATTGTTTTTTTATAGTTGTATGTGTTAAAATGCCAATATAGACAGAATACTATTATGAAAAATTTGAAATATTAAAGGTGTTATATGAACGATAAAGAAATTATTAAAGAACTAAAGAGTGTAATGACCGGTGACTTAGAAGAAAGATACTGAGTTCCTAGATAGTATAATTGAAAAATTCGAGGGCAGTAAAGAGGATAAGGATACAATTTGCGCAATAGGTTTGCTTATTAGTGAAGCTGTTCCTTTTGCCGAAAAAGAAAAACTTGTGCAATCTTTTGAAAAAGAAGTTCCCAAAATAAGTGAAGAACTAGATAGGATTGCAAATATTATTGGAAACGGTGACTATGATATAGCACTTTCATTAGCAGAAAAGTTGATTGAAGAAGGGGAAGGCTATATCAATGATGGTACATTTAAAGAAAATTCCAAAATGGTATTTTTCAGCTTTAAAGAATCTATGCAAGAGGTACTTTACCGTTCTTTGCATAGAAAAGAAAGAAGAGAAATATATGCAGTACAATTTCCGTATGCAACAATATATTTTATGTATGGTTCTGTACTATGGAATTTAGAAAAATTTGAAAAAGCTCAAACAGCCTTTGAAAAAGCAAGAAAATGGAATCCTGTATCAGCAAGCATCACATTACAATATGCTGAAACTTTAAGTATTAATGGTAATATTAGTGGGAAAAATGTTTAAAGCTTTTTAATGAAGTTTTTAAATATACTTTTGAACCAAAGGAATTAGCTTATGTTTACAGAACCTTAGGAAAGTTTTTTTCTGAAAATGAATTGTGGAAAGAGGCTTATATTTGTTACAATACCAGCCTAAAGTATGATGACAATTCCGGAGACGCTTACAATGAACTTGAGTTTATTCAGGATGAAAGTGGTATAACTGAAAATGATATTTCATTTGGTGATGAGATGAAGTTTACTAATAATTATGGTATCTCACTAAAGCCAAATCAAAAAATTATAAAATTAGCAGTTGATTGTGGCGAAGAGGCTTATGCTGAAGAAGATTTTGAAATGGCAAAATATTTCTTGGATATTGCTTATAATCTATCTCCTAAAGCTGAAATCAAGAACCTGTTGGATGAAATCGAAAAAGAATTAAACTCTTGATTAAAACTTAATAAGTATAGAACCAACCTATGAGTAGTTACTTGTAGGTTGGTTTTTGTATTAAAAAGTTATAAAAATGAAGGTGCAATTTTCTATGATAAAAGTCTTAAGAAGTGGAATTGTTGAATAAGTTATCAAAAGTTTATTAACATTAACTAAATAAAGAACTTGTTAAAGGATATTATAAAATCTTTTTTTGCCACCAAAACCTCATTAATAGGCTGTTTTTGGGGCAATTTTCTGTGTTTTTATCACTTTTTAAATATTTTTGCAAAAAAGTGTTGACTTTTAGGACATCATAAGATATAATAAATATCGTTGTTGAGGACAACAAAACGCAAAATAAAATATATGCGGGTGTGGCGGAATTGGCAGACGCGCTAGATTTAGGTTCTAGTGTTCACCGACGTGCAGGTTCAAGTCCTGTCACCCGCACCATAAAAATAGACAACACGTTAGTGTTGTCTATTTTTATTATACCAGCAAAGCGGTGACAGGACTTGAAAGTGTGACGAGAACGACTGCTGCCGGTGGCAGATGAAAGGAGTTCGAGGAAGAGCTACAACAGGGAGTTTGAGGCAGTGCATTTATGCACAACGCTAAACGACCATGTTGTACTTGGAGTTAAGAAAACAGTCCGGTGGACTGTTTTTAGGGAGGGCGTAGATGCCTCTATCCTTTCGTATTTGTGCTTAATAAGCGAGGTAGGCAGTAGTGAAAGAAGAAAGTATGTCACCCATAACCATAATAAAAAGTACATCGGTACTTCTCTTTTTCTTTATACAACAAGCAATAGGGTGACAGGACTTGAAAGTGTGACGAGAACGACTGCTGCCGGTGGCAGAAGAAAGGAGTTCGAGGAAGAGCTACAACAGGGAGTTTGAGGAAGTGCATTTATGCACAACGCTAAACGACCATGTTGTACTTGGAGTTAAGAAAACAATTCTATAAATTGTTTTTAGGGAGGGCGTAGATGCCTCTATCCTTTCGTATTTGTGCTTAATAAGCGAGGTAGGCAGTAGTGCAAGAAGAAAGTATGTCACCCATAACCATAATGAGAAGTACATTGGTACTTCTCTTTTTATTTATACAACAAGCCCTAGGGTGACAGGACTTAAAGGTGACGAGAACGACTGCTGCCGGTGGCAGAAGAAAGGAGTTCGAGGAAGAGCTACAACAGGGAGTTTGAGGAAGTGC
>CAKSNZ010000036.1 GCA_934476515.1 uncultured Ruminococcus sp.
TATCTACATAGGACAAAATACAAATAGAAAGGTTAATTTTCAAACGGGACATCAATGATGTCCCCTACACCTGTGAGCCACAATACGATATATAAATTACTATTGTTTATGCTACAAAATATCGTTGTATTTTGAATTGTACAATCAAATAGTTTACAGTTTATACAAGGACATAGTTTACACTTTTCATATTTAAACATCCCCACAAACCCTAATTTATCTAACTAACCTTTACCCACAGACAAAATTGAAAAACCATAATTTATCAAATTAATCTTAACGCACAAACAAAATTGAAAATACAAATATCAATACCAATGAATATAACACCTATAAAATGTAAAAATAATGATATGTATATGCAATATTTACTATATGAAAATAAACAAATGTGCAGTAATATATATAAAAGAATTTTAAATTAGATAACTGATTTGTTATTTGTTTTCTTTTTAGTGTGATAACATTGACAACTAAATAGATATTTGTTAACATAGGGATGTAAAATTGTTTACTATGTAAAAGGAAGAGTGGCTTATGATGGACGAAAAATTTTTACATGATACCGGTGTAGAGGCTATGCGTGTTGTAAAAACAACACTAAAGGCTTACCGTACATTCAGCAAACTTGCTGTAGAAGGGGAAAAGGTAAGCGTTTGTGGTTTACAGGTTTTAACAACACTAAGATACTATCCGGAGTTAAACACAGTTAGTGACCTTGCAGATAGCCTAGAGTTTAGCAAAGGTCTAATTTCAAGAGAAGTAGAAACTTTGAGAAAAGGTAACTATGTAACTACCTCAGTTGATGAAAAGGATAGAAGAGTTCTAAGAATTTTCATTAATAAAGAAGTTGCAGATCCTGTTATTCTTAAGCAAAAGGAAAAGTTATTTAATCTAATTCATCAGGTTACAGATGGTATTGCTGATGAAGATATTAAAAAGTATAGAGAATTAAATAAGATTTTCCTTGAAAAGGTAACTGAAGTTGATTTTGATAAAGAAGTTGATACTTCTAACTTCGATTTACAGAAGTTTATTTAAAATTAAAAATTTTTCAAACAAAAAAGGAGTGACCGTTTTGGCCACTCCTTAATTCTTTTGTTTAGTCAACAGTAGGTGTTGTATTATCGGTTACAACATTTTGATTATTTGCTACTGTTGTACTTGTTGTATTGTTTGAGTTGTTACTTTGATTTGTACTGAACTCAGTTTGGTTACTGTTTGTATTACTGTTGTTTCTCTTATGAGAATAGTTTGTTGTAGGGTAGAAACAAGAATATGTTTCGCCATTTTTCATAGTTGTGTTTCTGTAGTAAGCAAGTTCAGAAACAGTGACTAGCTGATAACCCTTTTTATCAAGATACTTAACAATGTTTGCAACTGCCTTTGGTGTTGAATCTTGAATATCATGCATTAGAACAATGTCTCCATCAAGGTTTTGACCTTTCTTAAATACACGCTTAATTGCATTAAATGTAGCCTGACTGCTCTTTGTACTCCAGTCTAGAGTATCAATTGACCATAGAATAATAGGGTTAATATTTTCAGTTTCATATACATTAGAAGTAATACCACCGGGACAACGGAAAACAGTAGGATATTCACCGATTACTTTCTTAATTGCCTCGTTTGTCTTGTTCATTTCATCTCTTTGCTTTTTTTCACTGATGTTACTTGCATATTGGTGATCCCAAGAGTGATTACCGATTTCATGACCGGCATTAAATTCTTGCTGAATAATATCTTCTTCACCCTCAATTCTAGAACCAACAAGGAAGAATGTTGCTCTACCGTTTACACTCTTTAGTGATTTTAGAATTTGCTCTGTATTACTTGCATCAGGACCATCATCAAATGTAAGTGCTACCATAGGTTTTGTTCTGTCAAGGTTCTTACGGATTTTAGCCTTTTGTTCTGTAACAACAATTTTGCAGGTAGCAGAAAGGTTGTTGTATAAAGTACAGGTAACATTAGCCTCACCTTCTCTAAGTGCTTTTACAAGACCCTTGTTATCAACAGAAACAATATGGTCATTGTCTGTAGTGAATGTATAGCTTGATGTACCTTCATTTTTGTTAAATTCCGGAACAATATTGATTGTACCATCAACACCCATTGTTGTGTGAGCTAAGTTTAGCTTAAAGCTGGTAGGTTCATTAAATATTTGTAGCTTAACTTTCTTTTCAATACCATTGTAGCTTGTGATGGTAATTGTTGCATTACCTTTTGATATTGCTTTGATTGTACCGGTCTTATCAATAGTAGCGACATTTTTATTATCTATATTATATGTATAGAAGTCACTTGGTGTATTTTCGCTATTATCCGGTTTAAATGTATAGCTTTCATTATTAGCCATAACTATTTTTTTAGGTGCTGAGATTTTTTTAGGTGCTGATACAACGGTAATGTCAGCATAATTAGTAAGGTTATTATCTGTTGTTACTTTAATAGAACAATCACCTTTCTTAAGTGCCATAACCTTGTTGCCGGTAACTTTAACTATGCTACTGTCAGTAGAGGATAATTTATAGGTGTTTTTTGCATCCTTAGGAGAAATGACAACATCAAGAGAAGATTCTTGACCAACACCCAAGGTGATTTCTTTTGTCTTAAAACTAACGGACTGAGCATTTGTAGTTATATTCAGTAAACTTTTTGTTTCCTCAACAATGTCAACACCATAAAGTGTAAGACCGGCACAGACAACTGAAATAATAGCTAATATTACGAGTATAGTTGTGATAATAATTGATTTCGCTTTCATATATAATACTTCCTAAATCGTTTTTCTCTATAATACCACATAATTAGACAAAAATAAACATTTAACATATATTTTTTTAAATTATATTTGTTCAGTAGAAATATATGCTACTATAATTTTGTTAAAGAATTATCACATATATATTTACAATATGTTCATAATTTAAATTACATAAATTTTGTGCAAAATTTCTAAATGTATTAAATGGTAAATTTTGTTTGTGCATTTTGTGATAAATTGAAAATTTTTATTGTGCAACTTTACTCTTGATTTGATGATTTTGTGAATTTTTGCATAAATCGTGGCAATTTTGACTATGAAAAAGGTAGAAACTCGGACATATTGTTGAAGAAACAACTAAATTGTAGTATAATAGTAAATGTTCCGATAGTTTATGTACGATTTGTGAACTATCTATTATAAGGTGAAATAGGGTGGTGCAATGATGGATAACAAGGATGAGTTAACCTTTGAACTTCAAAAGGCTCTTGCTGAAAAAGAAATAATGGATAAAGTCAATGTTCGTGTAAGACGAAAGACTAGTTGGGTGTTGTTGTTTCTTTCATTTATGAGCTTGGTACTTGTAACATTTGCTTGGTTTACAATTAGTACCCTTGCCAATGTAGAAAAGTTGGATATGTCTATTGGTACGGCACCGGACCTTAGAATTAGTACAGAAAATCATGGTAGCAACTTTAAGCAGTATGTTAAGACTGTTACCGACAAAATGATTGATAAAGAACTAACCGATAGATTTAACACAACAATGAAAGACCAAATTCTTGATCCTGTAACTTCTTCAAACGGTAGAGATTTTAAAAGTAGAGGTGGTACATCACTGGAAAGAAATAAAAACACTTTTCTGGAATTTGACCTTTACTTAATTGCAACTAAAGATTTAACAGTTCATATTACTAACGAAATAGATAAAGAAAACAAAATCAAAGGTACCGGAGTTTCTACTACAGAAACAGGTGCTAAGGCTGATATTGTTAAGGCAGTTCGTTTTAGCTTTACTAATGAAGAAGGTAAAACTATTATATATGAACCAAACAAAGGAACTGCTGTTGCAGGTCAAACAACATTTGATTTGTCAACGCCAATGGTTTACGGTAATGCAAATAAAGTTTGTGACCTTAAGAAGCTAACTCCACAGAAAGTAACTGTTAGAGTTTGGTTTGAGGGTGAAGACCCTGAATGTGTAAACAGAATTCAAGAATCAACTATGGAAGCTATCCTAACATTTGGTGGAGAGGCTGACGCAAGTTAATTTATAAAATTACTAAGATAGGGAGGAGATAAAAGTTGTTTAAGAAAAAGAAAAATGAAAATGTGGACTTTACTCCAAGTGACCTTAGTAAATTAACCAAAAAAGGTGCTAGAGAAACCGGAAAAGAAAGTTCATACGGTGAGTTTAGACAAGCCAGAGATGCAGAGGTTCTGGACAAAACCAGAAGAAGAAAAAGACTTTTGTTTTGGTTAAGTCTACTTTTAATTGCTTTTCTACTTTGCTTGTGGTTATTAATGTTTTGGTGGACAAGAGCCGGTGACCTTGTTATTGATGTTGACCGACTAGCCGACCAAAAAGGTATTGCTCTTTCAGAAACCTCAGATTTTAAACATCCTGAAACGGTTTTATCCGGTAAAGGTGTTGATAATGTAACCAACATTACATATGCTTGGCTAACTGATAATATGACAGTTGACGGTGATATTTCTTACTTAGATAATTATGTATCTAAGAAAGATAAGTCTATTGACGGTGGCAGTCATAACGGTGACAGTAATAATAATAGAAAGAAACTTACCGGTGCTAATTCAGCCGGTGAAAACTATTTGGCATATACTTTCTATTGTAAAAATGTTGGTGACAAAACTCTTAATTACGATGCAACTCTTATTAATAAGGGTGCTGCTAAGAGTATGGATGAAGCAGTTAGAGTTATTGTTTTCAAAAACGGTGAACCTACTGTTTATGCTCACAAAAAGCATAAAAGTAATGAACCGGAAGACGATAGCAAGTTTATTCCAAAGTCACTTAATTCTAAGGCTTGGATAAATGATAAAGAAATTATGACAACAAAAAGTGAAAACTTTAAGCCAAACCAAGTTGATAAATATACAGTCCTAATGTGGGTTGAGGGCAATGACCCTGAATGTATCAACGAAATCCTTGGTGGTCATATGAAAATGTCTATGACATTCTCAGTTGAGGATGATAAAGAGACATAAGTTGGATAGAAAACATAACAAAGACTTGATAAGAGTTGCAAAGAATCTTCGCAGTAATATGACCAAAGAAGAAAAACATCTTTGGTATGATTACTTGAAAAATTATAAAGTCCGTTTTTCAAGACAGAAAATCTTAGGCAAGTATGTTGCAGATTTTTATTGTGCAAAAGCAAATCTTGTAATTGAACTTGATGGATCTCAACATTATCAAGAAAAAGAGTTAGATTACGATAAAGCAAGAACAGAATATCTTTCAAAGTTTAATATAAAAGTTGTTAGAATTCCTAATAATGAAGTAAATAAAAATTTTGATGGTGTGTGTAGATACATAGATATGACGGTTCAGCAAAATTTAAAAAATTAGTACAAACTCTCTAGCCTCCCTTGTGTAAAGGGAGGGGGACCACGCAAGTGGTGGAGGGATTGTCTAGTAGAAATTTAAAGGTAGATGATATTTAGATAGAAGATAAAACTATAAATAATATCTATCGAATGAAATTGATAAATAGGAAAGATTGTACCAAAACAATCCCTCAGTCACCTAACGGCGACAGCTCCCTTTACACAAGGGAGCCTGGATAGTTAGTACATATACTTTACAATGTAGGTTATGTAGGGGCGAACATTGTTCGCCAGTAAAGAAAGTTTAATTTTAGATGATATTTTGTCTTATGTGAAAACTTATATTCAGTACAAACCTATCAAAATTAAAAAGTCCATATTGTTCTATTGACCTTGAATGCTGACGAGAGGTAATGGGTAGAACATTGGAATATAAGTAATTAAACCCCGGTGGTGTTTTGGGGTAATAAAATTTAGGAGGAAAATCTCTATGAAAACACATCTATTAACAAAGAAGAGAGCTCTTATCTCTTCAGTAGCAATGCTACTAGTAGCAATTATTGCTCTAGGTACAGCAACATTCGCATGGTTCACATCAAATACAACTGCAACAGCAGACGGTATCAATGTTAGAACACAGAAGGTTTCAGAACTTGAAATCAAGGGTAAACTAGATAATGCTTATGCTACAAACATTCACTATAATGTAGGTACAGCTGATGCAAAGCAGAAGTTCCTACCTGTTTCAACAGTAGATGGTCTAAGCTGGTATTCTGCATCTGCTTTAGCTGCTAATGATTTTGCTGCTGATGAAACAACTATTTCACAGATTAAGACAACAATCGGTGAAAGCAAGAACTTCAACGACTGGTACATCAGTGATGAACTTAACATTCATAACAAAGGTACTGCTGACTGTTCTAACGTTACAATTACAGTTAGCGGCATTCCAAATAACTACCTAAGAATTGCTCTTGTTCCTGTTACTGGAGAACATGAAACAGCAATTAAGCAAGATGATCCTGAAAATCCTAAGACATTCAAGGACTTTATTTTAGCTGATAGCACAGATAAGTACAATGGTCTAAGGGGTACTAAGCTAACTGATGTTGACGAAATCACACCAAAAACATCAAAGACAATCAATGTTGGTACTCTAAAGGCTAATAATGATAAAAATGGTGGTGACTATGCTTACTACAGACTAGTTGTTTGGTTCGAAGGTCAGGACCCAGATTGTAAGAATGCTAACTCTGGTGCAATGCTTCCACCAATCACATTCGAAGTAACTGGTCAGGCTGTTGAAGATACTGGTGTATAATTGATAATTTTATTTAGGTAAAATTACATAATTAATTAAGAGATGAAATGGAGACCCCGTAAATGAAAGTATTTAAGAAAGTTGTAAATATAGTAATTGATGTACTAGTAGTATTAATACTAATAGTATCAGCTCTAGTTTTAACATTATCTTTAACTTCTCAGGATACGGGGTCTCCTAATTTACTTGGATACACTTTAAACGCTATCCAAACAGGTTCCATGGAACCAGAGTTCTATGCCGGCGACTTGCTAATCGGTAAGTCAATGGATGTTGGCGAAACTTACAACAAAGGCGACATTGTCTTTTTTGAAAGTTCCTACAAGGGGGAAGACGGTGGCTCCTATAAAATGGTAAAGTGTCACCGTATTATAAAGACTAAGGATGAAGACGGAGTTAAGTATTACCTAACACAAGGTGATAACAACGCAGCGTCTGATGCAAAGACAGACGGTTGGATTACTTCCGGTAAGATTATCGGTATTTATCAGACAAGTGATTACCAGGGTAAGAAACTTAGTGGCTTTGGTTCTGTAATTGACTATTTACAGAGCTTCTGGGGATTCTTCTTCGTAATCGTCCTACCAATGATTTTATTCTTTATCTATGAGCTAATTCGTGTTATCCGTAATGTGATGGCTTATACTAAGGAAAAAGCTATTGCCGCTGCTCAAGAGGCTGCCGAAAACGCAGAGCTTAGTGAAGAGCAAAAGCAAAAAGCAATCGAAGAATATTTAGCAAGTCAAAAGGCTAAGGAACAGACTTCTGATGAAGAAAGTTCTAAAAGTCAAGAATAAAAATTAAACACTTGCTAAAAGGTGAAAGTCCACTGTTGCAGAGAATTTTCACTTATAATTAGTTGGCAGTACACTAATGAAAATACTGCATATGAGGGCTAAACCGGAAAGAATTATATGGTTAAGCAAATATGTAAACATAAGCGATGAATCTTTCTAACGGGTCAGCAACGCCGGAAAGATTTGTTGTTTGTTTATGATTGAGGCGATTAGTCATAGGACTAAGGGTAAAACTTTTTTAAGAACAGAAAGAGGAGTAGATTCCTTATGGATACAGTATTCAAATTTTTATATGAATTTCTGGGACAATTCTTTACTTCACTTTGGAGTATTGTAACAGGAATTTTCAAGGGCATTGTTGGTATGTTTGATTTTCCGGCATACGGAAAGATTATTAGCGATTACACATCAGAACTTGGAGGATTAGAATGGGTAATTGCCATATTTGCAATGATTTTACTTGCAGCTGTCCTTGTATTTTTAGTAATGCTTATTGTTCTATCCTTAAAAAAGTTTTTCCGTTATAAGAAAAAGGTTAAGGATACAGGGGACTTAGTAGCAGAAGTTAATCACCTAACTAAAGAGGTTATGAGACTAAACCTTGAGAAAGATAAGATTCTATCAATGAAGGTTTCTCAGATTGGTCTTAACCCTAACGAAATTTCTGAACTTACAGGGGAAGAAATGGAAGCTCTTAATAATGGTGAAGAAGAAACAACTCAGCGTTTCTACAAGCTATGTCATATTGATGAAGTTTGGGCAGACTATCAGCCACCAATTTACAACAATACAATTACACTTGAACAGTTCTGTGACCAGTTCCGTAACTTTGCTTGTTCAAGACTTGGACTTTATTATGATACTAAGTTGATTAGATATTTTGTTGCTTCATTCGGTAGTAACAGACTTATAATCCTACAAGGTATCTCCGGTACAGGTAAAACTTCCCTTGCTCGTGCATTTGGTAAGTTTGTATGTAACGACTCAATCATCACACCTGTACAGCCATCTTGGAGAGATAGAACTGAACTATTCGGTTACTTCAACGAATTTACTAAGAGATTTAACGAAACAGAACTATTGCGTGCAATGTACGAAGCAACTTATAACGATAATGTTTATGTTATTGTACTTGATGAAATGAATATCGCCAGAGTTGAATATTACTTTGCTGAAATGTTATCAATTCTAGAAATGCCGGATTGTGATGAATGGGTAATCTCAATGGTTCCAAATGTATGGCCTGATGACCCTAAACACTTTGAACAAGGTAACTTTAAGATACCACCAAATATGTGGTATATCGGTACTGCTAATAACGATGACTCTACTTTTGCTATTGCCGATAAGGTTTACGATAGAGCAATGCCTATTGATATTGATAGTAAGGGTACTCCATTTGATGCACCGGATACTCCACCTGTACAGATTAACTATCATTATCTGGAGAGTCTATTTGACAATGCTAAGAAGCAATATCCTGTTAGCCAAGAACTAATTGATAAACTAAACAAGCTTGATGATTATGTTATTGAACATTTCCGTATTGCTTTTGGTAACAGAATTATGCGTCAGGTAATGTCCTTTACACCATGTTATGTTGCTTGTGGTGGTAAAGAAATTGACGGTCTTGACTATGTCCTAGCAAGAAAAATCTTTAGAAAGTTTGAATCTCTAAACCTATCATATATTAGAGACGAAATTGATGGCCTGGTTGCTTATATGGATCACCTATATGGTAGAGAAAATATGGGCGAAAGTAAGGCTTATCTACATAGACTTCAAAAGCTAGTATAAAAACAATATCACCTCTTCCTTATGGGAGAGGTAGATTTATTAATTAAGATTATTTTATTGAGAATGAGGTGTGTCCTATGGGCAAAAAATATAATAAATTGTATCGTGCATATTATGAATTGCGTGAAACCCTAAAGGATGACTACACCTTTAATTACTACATTGACGGTATGGATAGAGCCGATAACGGTGAGGATAAACACAGTGGTGAAATCTTCTCTCGTTATATTGATATGGACTGGGTTGAAGCAATTGAATATGCTTTGCCTTATATCCAAAAAGCAGTTGATGAAATGCGTAGAACAATTATTTCTGAAGAAGAAGTAGTTAATGTTGCAAAAATCAAAAAGGTAGGCCCTGATACTGTTAAACACTTGGCATCTCATGCTAACTTCATTTCAAAAATTGATGAACATGGTGATGTTATTCCTAACAATCTACTGAATGTTAGAAAAGAAGATACATATAACATTTATGAAAACAGAATGTTGTTTACACTTCTTACTAACATTTCAAGATTTATTTCTGAAAGATTTAGAAAGTTAAGAGAAACCCCTGAGGACTCACTTTATGAAACACATATCCACAGAGATGTTGACTATCATGGTCAGAAGATAAAGTTTAACTTTGACTTTAGAGATGAAAACCATGAGGTTGAGGCAGTAAACCCTAGTGATAATGTTGAAAGTTTAAGTGACTTTGACAGAGTTGTAAGAATTAGAAAGATTACCCAAGGTATCTTAAATTCACAGCTTATGAAAGAGTTAGTTGGTTGCGAAGTGGTTCGTTCACCACTAACAATGACTAACCTTTTGAAGAAAAACCCTAACTTTAAAGAGGCTGTTCAACTTTGGACATTCCTAGAAAAATACAAAAAACCTGGCTTTGTTGTTGAGAAAAATGCCTTTAACGGTGAAATGAGTAAGGATATTAAGCGTGATATTTACGGACTTATGAGCCTTAACCGTTTCGTTATGGAAATTGAACAAAGTCCGGCTTTGAAGGAAGCTCTTCACGAAAGGTATTTAGAAGAAAAAGCTGAAGAAGAGGCTCTTGCTGACCAAGGTACTAAGTCTAGAATGGCTTTTGAGAAAAAGCTAAAAGAAGTTCGTCAGGAAGAAATGAATATCAGACTTCAGGAAATTCGTGAAAGAGAAACTGAAATTCATAAATTAAAGGCAACAATTGAACAGTTAAATATGACTCTTGAGCTAAGAGAACAACAGATTGTTGAACTGACAAATAAGCTGAACTTAGCTTATGAACAGATTGAAGACCTAAAGAAACAGATTATGGAACTTGAGGAGGAAATTGAAAAACTCAAGGCTGAAATCGAAAGATTATTAGGTATCATTGAAGAACAGAAAAAGAAAATTGCCGAACTGGAAGATAAGGTAGAAAAGTTAACTGCTGAACTTGAAAAGGCGAAAGCAGAAATCACAAGACTACTTGAACTTGAAAAACAGTTAAGAGCAGAGATTGACTCTTTAAATAAAGAAATAGAAAAGTTAAACGGCATTATTGTAAAGTTAAAAGAAGACATTGCCGAAAGAGATAGAATTATCGCTAACCAAAAAGCAGAAATTTCTTCTTTAAATAATGAAGTTGCAACTCTAAACAACACTATTGAAACTGAAAGAAAAGAACATAGTGCTGAAATTAGCCGTTTGAACTTAGAACATAAAAATGAAGTTGATACTTTAGTTGCAAATCATAATAATGAAATTGCATCTATCAACACAAAGCATAGTGAAGAAATTTCTACTATTAATAGTAACCACCAAAATGAAGTTGCTGAAATTAATAGAAAGCATAGTGAAAATGTTAACTCTATTAATGCAGAGCATAAAGCAGAAGTAGAAGAAATTAATTCTAAAAATGCTGAAAATATCAACAAGTTAAATGCTGACTTTGACAAGAAAATGGCTAATGAAAAAGCTAATTTTCAAAATGAAATGTCAAAGCAACAGGCATCTTTCCAAAAAGAAAAGGATAGCTTAAATCAGACTAATGAAAAAGAAAGAAAGATTTATGAAGCTAAACTTGTTGTACTAAAAGATGAACAAGAAAAAGAAATTAGCAAGATTAACACTAACCATTCTAAAGAAATAGAAAAGCTACACAGAAGTGCTGCTGATTCCTTAGCAAAGGAAAGAAAGATTCATCAGTCAGAAATTGCTAAGGTTAAAAAGCAGAAAGATAAGGCTTATTCTGAAGAAGAAAAGAAGTTTAATCAAAAGCTAAAAGAAGTTGAAAAAAGACTGGAAAAAGAGTATAATAAGAAAGTTAAAGAAATTAGAGAACAAGAGGCTAAAAAGGTTAAAGTCATTAAGCTAAAAGCTAAGAAAAAAATGTTTACTGCTGAGGAACTAGAGAATATTAAATAACCTAAAAGTAGTGAGGGTAATATGAGTAAAGACCAGAAACTTGTAAAAGTAAAAAGGGATACCAAATCCCTAGTTATGAAAAACTTAATAGTTATGGCTGTACTTATTGCCATTGCACTTACAGGTGTAATTTCTTGGTTTACAAACAAGACCGAGGCAACTGCTGATGGTATCAATGTTATCTGCGAAGCACCTGATGGGCTGGAAGTTGCTATTGTACCACATGGATCAAATGAAAAACTAAATTATCAGGCCGGTAAAATTGATTTAACAAAATGTGAATCATTATCAGATTTATTTTCAAATTTGTCATTTGAAGAATTAACAAGTGATGGTTTACATTTTTATAAGCCTAAGCTAAATCAGTCCGGTAGTACTGTTACCGTTGATACCACCGATAAGTGGTTGGATGCAGAAGATTATGCTTATAAAAATCATAGTGATGGTACTTCTATTCCATATTTATCATTGGATATATATATGAGATCAAAAAATGCTCATACAATAGTCTTAGGAAGTGATACATATATTAAGCCAAATTCAGATAAATTGAATGGTGCTGATAGTGGTAATAAAAGTGAATTAGGTGATTTTTCTAAAGATTGTATAGTTGGCGCTGTAAGAATGTCAACAGTTGTCGGAAATGAACCTAAACTTTGGATTCCTGCACCAAATATTCTATATGATTATGATAAAGGAACAGTCAGCACAGAAATAAAGGATAAAAATTCTGAATCCTTTAAGCATAAGTATTGGGAAGTGACTGATCTTCAACCAAGTTCTGATGAACAAGTGGCAGAGGACGTAATAGTTAATAATAACTGTGACTATAAAATCGGAAAAAATGATGCCCTAAATATTGCGTTATCTCAGGATAATGATGATAAATTGTTCAAAGCAAACTTTACATTAAATATTTGGGTTGATGGCGAAGATACCGAAGCAAGACAAGCTATGGTTGGTGGAAAGTTTACTGCCAGTATAAAATTGAAAATTAGTGATAAATAAAGAACTATGAAAGGAAGTGAAATTATGAAAAATAGTCAGCATACTCCAAAACATGCCGTTGATGTAGAAAAATCATTGAAGAAAGCTGCATATTCATATATTTCACTTTTTCTTATTGTTATGGTGCTTATAGGCACAACGGTGTCTTGGTTTACAGTTCAAGATACTGCAACACTTGAGTCCGGAGTGATGGTATTTAATTCCGGTTCAGGTCTAAGAGTCAATGACGGTGAAGATATTACAAACCATATTAAGGTAAAAAATTTCAAACTTGATGAAGCATCTAGCGTTGATGGTAGAAATATATTTTTACCAAACGGAAAATTGCAGTCAGGTGTTACCGGTGATATGCTTTACAGAGAAGCAACTGCCGGTGATAAAAACAAGAAGTTTATGTATGCTGATTTTAAATTAAAAGGTAATTCAGCAGGTGAAACAGATGTATATATTAAGAGTTATACCGTAACAGTTGGTGACCAAACTTTTAATGGCTCAACTCAGATTACATTTGATGATACAGGGCTTATTCCTCAAGATACTGTTCATCATGAGAAGTGTCCAATTAGAATAGCTTTCATCGACGATAGTCAAGATACACCTATGGTTTTTGATCCAACAGCGATTATTGACCAATATTCTAAAACTTATAGTGCAGTTGACTCTGTGTCAAGGGAAGGTAAGTTATTATCAACAAAAGCGTCAACTTCATACTCTTTTGCACATAACTATTTTATTAATAATTATCCTTTATTTAGTCTTAAGGATTCTAAATCTCACAACTATACAATGGTAGCTTGGTTGGAAGGTACAGGGGAAAATTGTGACGCATATAAAGATAAAAAAATATCTATCGACTTAGAGCTTGAATCTAATTGGGATGATATGGAATGGATTACATTTGAAGACCAGACTCTTGGTGATTCAACCGGTACATTACAACAGTGGGTTGGTAATGATAAATGTCTTGTAACTATGACATATAAGGATGTTACAACAATAGGTGAACCGTATCGTACTGTTGTTATGAATCCTATTGCATATAAAACGGGAACCACACAGCCTATAAAGTGGCAAGCTCCAATCCCAAAAGATGTTATTACAGATATAACTTTTAACAGATATGACCCTAATTCCGAAATTATTTACAATGCGTGGTATACAAAAGAAAATGTACAACAAATGTGGAATGCTGTTACTGGAAGAAAATATCCTATTAATTTAGGCGAAAAAAAACTTGAAACTTCAAGACAAGATTCTGACCGTATAAATCACACAACTTATATAGCTCAGCGTGGTAATGGTTTTGAGAAAACTAATGATGCTTCTCAAAGATTATCACCAAGTGTAGGATATTGGGGATCAGGAAGTTCATCAAGTGACGGCAATACAGGCGATGAAACCGGCGAGTTGAAAGTTACTGCTATTTTGAGTATTCCAAGTAGTAAACAATGGATTCGTGATAATTTTGTTAAAGATTCATATAAAATTTATATTGTATTTGATAATGGTAAGGAAGCTGAAATGAATGTTGTCAATCCAACATTGGGTGATAGATGTGCATTATATGATTATCCAATTAGTTCAAGTGCAAAAGTATCAGGATTTAAATTAGTTAACCCAAGTGGTGAATCATCCAAATTTTTGAAGATGGATACTCATTATCAATTTACTAAAAGACATACAACAACAACTTTTGAAGTAACTAACGAAGATACAGTTGTTGCACACTAATAGATGGAGGTGTCACAATTGAATAGAAACGGAAAACACGGAGCAAAATATGGCACTAAAGAAAAAGAAACTAAAAAGTTTTTTGGTAGAATTTCTTTTAGAACCTTTGCACTTTCTCTTGTGGCACTTATTCAAATTGCTTTGCTTTTAGTTGGTGCAACATATTCCTGGGTAGAAACAATTTCTTCTATCAAGTTTGAGGGTGCAAAAGGTAATATTGAAACTGCAGTTAAGAAATTAGTTAATATTTCAGATAATGGTGGTACAATTTCTCTTGATAATTATTTTAGAGAAGCCGGTGACGTTCACCTAGCTGCTTGTTCAAGTGCTGATGGTGAGAATTTTTATTTCCCAATAATTGGTGAAACCGATAAATATAGACAAGGCACAATTAACGATAAGAATGTAAACTATATTGATTTTGATTTTGAAATTAAAAATACAACTGGTACAGAAAAGCAATATACATTTAATAAAGTTCCAAATGTAGAGGATGATGTAAGAGTTGCTATTTATCTTGAAGGTAATGAACCACAAATTTTTGCTAAAAATGCTAGCACAACAACAACAAGTGTAGTTTCAGATCCTAATGGTAATACTACAAATCCAACTGTTGAAAAATTTGAAGGTTATACACATGGTAATACTGATGGTAATAGTATTTTCAAAGTATCACCTGATGGTGAAGTAAAAGTTAAGGTGAAAATATGGTTACAAGAGGGTGGCTCCTCTACAAGTAAAACTGTATCAATTAATGATTTAGCCCTTATTTGTGGTGAAAGTCAAAAAACAGTTACTGTAAAATACGGTAAAGATTGCGATAGCTCTATGGGAGATATTTATCTAAATAATGATAAAAAATTATCTAAAGCTTTCTGTGCCGAAGGTTCAACAGTAACTTTATGTAGTGATGGAAATACCAATAGTACAGATATTGCTCCTTATGGCTATAAGTTTATGGGTTGGTTTGATGACTATGAATGTACAGTCCCTGCAACTGATTTAAACGAAAATAATCAGTTTACAATGAAAAAAAGTAGTAAGGAGTACTACGCAAAGTTTAAGAAAATTTGTGAAGTAAAAGTTGTTGTTACTCAAACAAGACCGGATAAAAAAACATATCTTGGTTCTGTAACATTAGACGGTAAAACAGGTGTATCTTTAAGTACACAAAAGTATGCCTGTGGTGAAACTGTGAAATTTTCTGTAAGTCCTATTGCAGGTTATGAATTTGTAGGATGGTATAGTACTTCTGACTTTGTTGGAGATTCTTTAGGTAAAGAGAGTCCTAAAAGTGTAAAATTGTCTGAAGATAAGACAAGTTATATATATTATGCAAAGTTTTTACCGAAAGAAGTTACTGTTACAGCTACTGTAAAAGACAATATAGGTGGTAAGATTAATTTCGGTGATGAAACAGATATTGAAATTACAACCAAAGTGAATTACGATTCTTCTATTACATTTTCTGCACAAGCTTCTACTGATGTAGGTTATGTTTTTGCTGGTTGGTATAAAGACAGCGAATGTTCAGCAATAATTAGTAATAAAACTAGTTATACTGTTGATGTTAATAAGGAAGAACAGTTAAAGGGTGTACAAATTTATGCTAAATTTAGATTGAAACAGTATGAGATAAATCTAAATGCAAAGAGTTTTTATAATAATACAGAGATAGAAGATACTAATAAAAAGTATGGTAAAGTATCTTATAAAATTGATGATGGAACTCAGGCTGATGCAGATACTTCAATGAATTTTAAAGTTGAATATGGTAAAAAATTAGTACTTAACGCTGAACCCGGTGAATATTGTGATTTTGTCGGCTGGTATAGCGATGAAGGTTTAAAAACTAAAATTACTGATAATGTTGATAAAAACAACCATACACCTAAGTTAAGTGGCGACGATGGTACGACTTTTAGCTATTATGCTAAGTTTTCGGTAAAATCGAAGAAATTTACAGTTGGTGTTCCTGAGGCTTATTCTCAGTATGGCAAAGTGTATATTGGTACTGACGAAAGTTTAACTAGTGGTACATTTAAGTACGGTGAAAAAGTAACTTTAACTGCAAAAGCTAATGAAAATTACAAATTTGCCGGTTGGTATACTAATTCAAACTGTACAGGTGACCCAATTAAAGATAGTGGAAATAATGTTGTAGGTGAAAATTATACATTTACTGTTGATAATAATACAAGAGATAATTACTATGCTAAGTTTGAAATAAAAACTAAAACAATATCCGTAAATTGTATAAAGGATATTGATGATACAACTTCTTCAGTTAAAATTATGTTGGGCAATGTAGATAAAGGTGCTTCCAATACTTTTAGTTACGGTGAAACAATAAACCTTGTTGCATCTTTTGCTTCTAATTATGAAGTTGTGGCTTGGTATATGGATGAAAACTGTAGTCAAAAAGTTTCTTCATCAGAAGGTAAGACAGAACTGTCATTGACAGTAGGCGACTCAACAAGCGAAACTTATTATGTTAAACTTGTTAAGAAAGCAAAGCGTATAAGTGTTTCTTGTAAACCGGATAATCAGTATGGTACTTCTACTGCAGTTATTGATAACGGTACTCCACAAGGAACTACAACATCTTCTTGTGTGTATGGCTCAGAAATTACTTTAGTTGCTACACCGGATGATACACATACATTTGTTGGCTGGTATTCAGATCCTAATTGTGAAGGTAGTGCTATTAGTACATTAAGTAGGTATGATATTACTGTTGATTATAATACAAAAGATAATTACTATGCTAAATTTGAATATAAGCAAAAGACTATTACAATTGACATTTCAAAAACATCAGATAATACTGTTAGTGAACGATGGGCTGCTTATATTTGGAAGTCAAGCAATAAATCGGATGATAAGTGGATAGATATTAAAAACAACACCTTTAAAGTATCCCTTTATTATGATAAATTAATCATTTGCAGAATGAAGGGTAGCACAACTGAAAATGATTGGGATAACTGTTGGAATCAGTCGAAGGACTTAGATGTAAGTAAAGGTAGTATCTTCACAGCAACCGGCTGGGGTACCGGTAATTTAATTAATGGTGATTGGAATTAATAAATTTAAAAGATAGCGAGGTGAAATCATGAGAAAAGGAAGAGTAATTGTAATTTTATGTTTATCATTAATATTATGCTTTATGTGTGTTACAACTAACACTTTCTCATGGTTTAACCGAACTGAAGAAAGTGGTAACACACTTGTTCTAAATGATAGAAAATATAATAAGTCGGATAAGAAAAGTTTAAGTAGTGATACCGTTACATTCTCCAGCACCACATATATGCAGAAGAATGGGGAATATACTGAGGAAGTTAAAAATAACAATATCAGTACTCTTGCTATTGAGAGTGGAGAAAGAAAATGTTTCAAAACCGAAATAGTAAGTACTAGCAAAGATACTACTGACCAAACTGCACAAAATGTTTCACTATATTTGTCCGGTGTAAAAAGTGATGATTATAATAACACTTATGTTGGTGTTAATAATCCAATGAGAACATATAAGAATGTCGGTACTCCTGAAAGTAAGACTAAAAACGAAAATGGTATGAAGAATGTTTATGTTGGTATTTATTCACGATCTACAACATATGAGCCTAGTAGATTTAAACTTCATTGGTGGAAGTCTGATAATACAAAAAATGGTGATGCAGATGGTGATGCAGATATAGAGTATTTACACAGCGTAGAATATAAAATTGCTAATGATAATTACCATGTTTATCATGCAGAAGTACCTTGGGATGCTATAGGCGTTGGTATTAAACAAGATAATGAATGGCAAGGTGGAAATATTTATCTAGCAGATAGTAACTTTGTTTGCTTGCGACTAGATGATAATGGTAATTTTAATCAAGACTATGGTCGAAAGGAAAATGTAACACCGGCCGGTATAGAATACTTCTATTCTGAGGCTAGTATTAATGTAAATGGTGAAATTGACTTAACTGCATCCGGTAATGGTACGTTGGTATACAAATCTGACAAACCCGGTATAGCCAAAATTGTACCCGGCTCTGATGGTAAAGTATATGTTCAAGGTGTCAGTGAAGGTGACGCTAAAATATCAGTAACATCTACCGGTACTGTTTGTGATAATAAAGATGGCAGAGAGCCGGATACCCAAACATTTACTTGTGTAGTTCATGTTAAACGGGTGCCAGTTAAATTAACTGACGTTCCTGTAGTTACCAATATGGAAATTTCAAAGTATGACAGTAAAACAGACCAGAATATTTTAACGGTTTATTGGTACATAAAGAACACAAGTTCCAAAAGTATTAATGTTTCTGTTGACAAAATCAATGTTACACTATAATCTTATAGTATAAATATTATTTGGTGATAGTGTGAAGAAAGCAGTAAAAGAAAAATCAAAAAAGCATAAAACATTTGTCACAGTAAAGAACACCATCGGGTGGTTCTTAGTTGTATTACTGGGAATTGCTATGGTTATTATTGTGGCAACCAGAATAAATGGAGAAACTCCAACAGTATTTGGCTATACTATTTTTAGGGTATCAACCGGTAGTATGGAACCGGAATTGCATGTTGGAGATATTATCCTTGATAAATCGGTAGAAGAAAGTGAAATCAAAGTAGGGGACGTAATTTCCTATGAAGGCAGTGGTTCACTTGACGGTATGGTTATCACCCATAAGGTTATTAAAGCTCCCTATAAGGATGATAATGGCAACACAATGTTGCAAACTCAAGGTATTGCTAACAATACACCTGACCATCCAATAAAGATAAGCCAAGTTAAAGCAAAATTTGTGGCAAAAATACCACTTGTCAATTCTTTGTATAACTTGTTCTTGTCACCATGGGGTCTGGTAATATTCTTGCTACTGATTATACTAATCTTCCTTGATGAACTTATTAATTTTATAAGAGTTCTTACAGGTAATGCAAAACCTAAGGCTGATATTAATGATATTATTAAGCGACTTCAAGAGGAAGAAAGATTAGAAAAAGAAAAGAAAAAATCATCAGAGATTGATGACCCTAAAATGAAAAAGATTGATGATATCTATAACGATTTAGTTAAAGATGATTCGGATAAAAAATAAGAAAAGGCTGTTGCAATGAGGCAACAGCCTTTTGCTTGTGTATAAGCGTCAGTTTTATAAATTAGGATTTGTCTTTTAGTTTTGATTGTGTGTTAAGGTAAATTCCTTTTAAATACAATCGGCAATAAAGAAAAATTCAAAGTGAGAATACGAACTTAAAACCATATTAAACTATGACTCACAGTTGTAGGGGACATCATTGATGTCCCGTTTGAAAATTAACCTTTCTATTTGTATTTTGTCCTTTGTAGATATTATAAATTTATAGTCTGTAAACAGGACAAAAATCCCATAAGCATCACACTTTCATTACGGGCGAACACTGTGTATAGAGTAATAAGATGGTATACAACAGAGAAAGGACATGGTATACAGTTTTGTGATAAAA
>CAKSNZ010000037.1 GCA_934476515.1 uncultured Ruminococcus sp.
CAAAGAAAACGAGCCATAGGCGAAGTTTGATTTGCTAATGTGAACTTATGCAAAAGTTTTTTGTAAAAAACTTTTGTAGTGAAGCCCCTACGACTGTGAGCCAAAAGTTTGTTGTAATTTTGTCCTATGTAGTTACCTTAAATTTGTACATATTCGCCAGTCTCCCTTGTGTAAAGGGAAATGTCAGCGATAGCTGACAGAGGGATTGTCTAGTAGGCAGTAATAGATAGATAAAATTTAGATAGGAAAACAAAACCTATTATATATCTATCGAATAAAATTGATATAGCAAAAAGTATATACCATAACAATCCCTCAGTCGCTCTTTAAGAGTAAATTGTCATTCTTCCAATTTACAAGCGACTAGCTTTTCTAGCGAAAACGGCAAACCCTTTGTCTCTTCGGGACATTTCCCTTAGCAAGGGAATACCTTTACACAAGGGAGCCTTATTTGCTAAAATTTAGCACTTTACATTTAGCCCTACAAACCCTAATTTATATAACTTATTTTTACCCACAAACGAATTTTAAAAACTAATTTACTAATTTAAAAAGTTTAATACCATATTATATAAACGAAAAACCACTTACGCTGGGTAAGTGGTTTTTACATTAGTATTTATATTTTGTTTAATCTAATAGTATTTACAACTAGATAAGCAGAAAAATATTATATCAGTTTAAATAGAAAACATAAATTTACGATAACAAATAAATTTATGTTGCTATACTGCTAAACACAATTAAACTAGGTTAACCTTATGATAAACTTTCTTACCTTTTTTGATAACAAGTTCATTATCAGTAAAGTCATCTTCCTTAATTTCTAGGAAAACATCAGATACCTTAACGTCATCTACAGAGATACCGTTCTGAGTAATAAGTCTTCTGCCTTCACCTTTACTTGAGATAAGACCGCACTTAACAAGTAGGTCAAGAATTTGGATACCCTCACCTAGTTCATCCTTAGTTAGGTCTGTTGATGGCATATTAGCATCTTTACCACCACCGGCAAATACTGATCTTGCAGTATTCTGAGCCTTTGTTGCCTCTTCTTCACCGTGAACAAGTTTTGTTAGTTCAAATGCAAGAATTTCCTTAGCCTTGTTGATTTCAGCACCTTCTAACTTTTCTAATTCGGCAATTTCTTCTAATGAAAGGAATGTTAACATCTTTAGACACTTAATAACATCACTGTCATCAACATTTCTCCAATACTGGTAGAAATCATATGGTGAAGTCTTTTCAGCTGAAAGCCAAACTGCACCTGACTGTGTCTTACCCATCTTCTTACCTTCTGAGTTTAGAAGTAGGTTAATAGTCATTGCATATGCGTCCTTGCCAAGTTTTCTTCTGATAAGTTCAGTACCACCAAGCATATTAGACCACTGGTCGTCACCACCGAACTGCATATTACAACCATACTTCTTGTATAGTGCGTAGAAGTCATAAGACTGCATAATCATATAGTTAAATTCAAGGAAAGATAGACCTTTTTCCATTCTCTGCTTGTAACATTCAGCAGTTAGCATTCTGTTAACACTAAAGTGTGCACCTACATCTCTAAGTACATCAACATAGTTAAGGTTCATTAGCCAATCTGCATTGTTTACCATTAGAGCCTTGTCATCGGAAAAGTCAATAAATCTGCTCATCTGCTTCTTGAAACAATCAACATTATGCTGAATAGTTTCAGGTGTCATCATTTGACGCATATCAGTTCTGCCTGATGGGTCACCAACCATTGCAGTACCACCACCGATTAGGGCAATAGGCTTGTTACCTGCCATCTGTAGTCTTTTCATTAGGCATAGTGCCATAAAGTGACCTACATGTAGGCTATCGGCAGTTGGGTCAAAACCAATATAGAATACAGCTTTACCACTGTTTACAAGTTCTCTAATTTCTTTTTCATCTGTAACCTGTGCAATTAATCCTCTTGCAACTAGTTCTTCATAAACGCCCATTTCTAGTTTCCTCTCATTCATTTAATTATATATTATATAGAGTATAACAAAAACATTTGATTTTGTAAAGAATTATCTTCTGCCACTTCTGTTGTGATTGTTGTGGTGTCTGTTTCTGTTTACATTTCTGTTTTTGTTTTTATTTTTGTTACGGTTATTTTGTTTGCCCTGAGAATTCTTTTGAGTTCTCATATTTTGTGGCATAGATACAAGACAGTTCTTGCCATTACCGATTAAATCGGTTCTACCGGCTTTTCTAAGCGCCTCTACAACAATTTCCTTATTCTTAGGGTTAAAGTATTGTAGCAATGCTCTCTGCATATGCTTTTCTTTCATAGTCTTTGGCACATATACAGGTTCCAGTGTATATGGGTCAAGTTCTGTATAGAACATAGCAGTGCTGATTGTACCCGGTGTTGGGTAAAAGTCCTGTACCTGTTCAGGTCTTATGTGTTCTTTCTTTAGGAACAATGCAAGTTCTACTGCATCCTTTAAAGTTGAACCGGGATGTGAACTCATTAGATATGGTACAAGGTACTGTTCCTTACCAACTTGTTTTGTAAATTTATAGAATTCATCCTGAAATCTCTTATAAGTTTCAATATGAGGCTTACCCATTTTATCAAGGACTGCTGCTGAACAATGTTCAGGTGCAACCTTTAACTGACCACTTACATGGTACTTAACAAGTTCATGGAAAAACTCTTTGCTTTCATCCTCCATAAGATAATCAAAACGAATACCTGAACGGATAAACACCTTTTTGATACCCTTGATTGCTCTCATTTCTCGTAGAATATCAATATATTCTTCGTGATTAACTTGAAGATTTCTGCAAGGCTTTGGTGCAAGACACTTTTTATTCTTACACATACCATGTTCTTTTTGGAAAGTACAAGAAGGCAATCTAAAGTTAGCAGTTGGACCACCTACATCGTGAATGTATCCTTTAAATCTTGGATTATCAACTAATCTTCTTGCCTCATCAAGAACACTTTCTTTACTTCTGACAGTAATTGCTCTGCCTTGATGGAATGCAATTGAACAGAAATTACAAGCACCAAAACAACCTCTGTTGTGGGTAATTGAAAATTCAACTTCCTTAATTCCAGGTACACCACCAAGTGCTTCATAACTAGGATGATAATACTTTTCGTATGGTAAAGAATACACCCAATCAAGTTCTTCTGTTGTAAGTGGTGGCATTGGTGGGTTTTGTACAAGAATATACTTACCATGACGCTGAATAACTGTTCTGCCTCTTACTGCATCAGCCTCTTCAAGTTCTTTTCTGGCTGCAATAGCATATTCCTTTTTGCTTTCACAAACTCTTTCATAGCTTGGCAAATCAACTACAGGACCGGGCTTATATTCACTTGTAGGTACATAGTAACAAATACCCTTAATATCTCTTAACTGCTTAACTGACTTACCTTGTGCAAGTCTTTTTGCAATTTCTATTGTTTGATTTTCACCCATACCATAGGTCAAAATATCTGCTTGGCTGTCAAATAGAATTGACTGTCTTACAGAATCATCCCAATAGTCATAATGGGCAAATCTTCTAAGTGATGCCTCCAGTCCACCAAGAATAATAGGTGAATCAGGATATAGCTTTCTAAGAATTCTGCTATATACAATTACTGCTCTATCAGGTCTTTTACCTGATTTACCACCTGCAGTATAGGCATCATCAGAACGCTTTTTCTTATTTACTGTATAGTGTGCTACCATTGAGTCAATGTTACCGGAAGTAACAAAGAAACCTAGTTTTGGCTTACCGAATGGATTGAAGTTTCTTTCATCTTTCCAATTAGGTTGCGAAAGAATTGCAACCCTATAACCTTTAGCCTCTAAAACTCTTGAAATAATAGACACACCGAAAGATGGATGGTCAACATAACTGTCACCTGTTACAAAGACAAAGTCAATTTCGTCCCATCCTCTTTCTTCAACTTCTTCTACTGTAATCGGAAGAAATGCCATAACTCTTACTCCTGTGAAGTTTCTTCTTCACTTTCTTTTCCTAAATTATTTTTTCTTTCAAGCCAATCTTGATAAGTCATCAGAACTTCTCTTGGCTTACTGCCTTGGTGTGGTCCTACAATGCCCAAACTTTCCATTTCGTCAATCATTCGTCCTGCTCTTGCATAACCAACCTTTAGTCTTCTTTGTACAAGGCTTGTTGATGCTTGTCCTGCATCAATAACAATCTTAATAGCTTCTTCTATCTTTTCATCAAGATCCAAGTCACTGTTGCCATCCTTATTGTCAGCTTCCATTCCCTCAACTGTAATCTTCTTGATTCTTGCTTCAACTTCTTCGTTGTACTGAGAACGATGGTGATTCTTGATATATCTTGTAACACCTTCAATTTCTTGGTCACTGGCAAAACAACCTTGAACACGAATTGGCTTTGGTGCACCAACAGGTGAATATAACATATCACCTTTACCGATTAGCTTTTCAGCACCACCAAAGTCAAGAATTGTTCTTGAGTCAATATTTGAAGAAACTTTTAGTGAAATTCTTGATGGAATGTTAGCCTTGATAACACCTGTAATAACATTTACAGATGGTCTTTGTGTTGCAATAACAAGGTGCATACCGGCTGCTCTAGCCATCTGTGCAAGACGACAAATGCTTTCTTCTACTTCTGAAGGTGCTGCCATCATAAGGTCAGCAAGTTCATCAATAGCAATAACACAACGGAACATTTTTTCTGTTCTAACAGGTAGTCCGTTAATTTCCATAACCTCAGGTTCTTCACCTTCAGGTACATCTTGTTCTGCAATAAACTGCAAATTACTTTCGATTAGGTCATTGTAAGAATTAATATCCTTACAATCATATTCAGAAAACAGTTGGTATCTCTGTAACATTTCGCTTACTGCCCAGTTAAGTGCTGCCGCTGCTTTCTTAGCATCGGAAACTACAGGAATAAGCAAATGAGGAATACCTTTATATTTAGAAAATTCAACCATCTTAGGGTCAATAAGTAGAAACTTAACTTCATCAGGAGTTGCTCTGTAAAGGATACTCATTAGTAGCGAGTTAACACAAACAGATTTACCTGAACCTGTTGTACCGGCAATAAGTAGATGAGGCATTTTTGCAAGGTCAGTTGTAACAATCTCACCACTAATATCTCTACCAAGTACACAAGTTAATTTACTCTTAGCATTTCTAAATTCTTCACTGTCAATCAGTTCACGCATAGAAACCATTGATACTACCTTGTTAGGTACTTCAATACCTACAGCAGCTTTACCCGGAATAGGTGCTTCAATTCTTACACCGTTAGCTGCAAGGTTAAGGGCAATATCATCTGCAAGGTTAGTGATTTTACTAATCTTAACACCCGGAGCAGGTTGAAGTTCATATCGAGTAACTGATGGACCTCTGCAAATATTAGTAATTTTAACCTTAACGCCAAATGAATCTAGAGTTGAAACAAGTTTTTCGGCTTTTTCTTGCATTTCATTTCTAATATTAGATGCATTTTTGTTTTCGGCAAGTTTTAGTAGCTGAATTGGTGGGAACTCATAGTTACTATGCTTTTCGTTACCGTTTGCCTTAATCTGTTCATCAAGGGCTTTTGTTTCATCTTCAATTTCAGCAGTATCAACTGATTGATTAGCAAGTTTTGCTGCATCTTTAAGTGCTTGAGTTTTTTCTTTACGAACATTCTCTTTAATAGCATCTAAAGTTGATGGGTTATCATTTTCAATCTGTTGATTTGCCTTTTTGATAATATCAATTAAATTATCAGTTTCATCTCTCTGTTTTGCAAGAGAAATATCTTCATTATTGCTTTTATTTTCGTTAGAAGAATTATCTTTCTTTTTCTTTCTGATTGGTCCATCAAGCGGAATATCTATCGGACCGTTATAAGCCGGTACAAGACTTTCTTCTTCATAAGACTTCTCAAGTTCTCTTTGCTTTTCTTTTTCAATTCTCTCTTGCTTACGAATTTCAGCTTGATGCATTGCTTTTTCCATAGGCTTTCTTGCTGCCTTTGCAATATCAAGAAGTGAAACACCTGTAATAATAAGTAGCAATACTAAAATCAAAAGTACAAGTAAAATAACTGAAATAGTGTTACCTAGTCCGTAGCTCATTGGATAGCCAAGTAATGCACCAAAAAGTCCACCACCACGACTGACAAAAGAATCTCCGTTAAAACCTGCCATAAATTCATGACCAAGCTCTACAAAGTAATTGCCCTTTTGGTAACCACTGAAAATGTACCAAAGTGTACAAGCTAGGAACACTGTTAAAGCACAGAAGCCTACCTTAGTCTTTAATCTATGTACTTCCTTTTCCTTAGCAGTCATAATTGCTATATATAATAATGAAATAGAAATTAAAACTGCAGAACCACCAAAGATACCGTAAATAGAGTTGCTGATAAAACTCCAAACAAAGTTACCTTTGATAAATAACAAACAAAAAGACAGAACAGCTAGGGCAAGTAAAATAATTGCTCTTACTCTGTAATTTGCAGGTTTCTTTTCTTTCACAGAGGAAGAATTCTGGTTTTTGCTTTTATTATTTACTTTTCCTTTACCGGAATTAGAAGTCTTTTTAGCAGGGCCTTTTCCCTTAGTTTGTTTAGCTGACTTCTTATCTGTATTTTTTGTCGCCATTAATTAACCTTCTTTTACTATAGTGGAGTGTGTGAGAAAATATTGAAACCACAATTCATCTCAATTAGTGCAATAATAATACCAACAATACCGATTACTGCAGTATAAATTGCGAATATGTACATCTTATCTGTCTTTAAGAACCATTTAAAAATGATAATTGCTAAGTAACCTACAACGGCAGAAACTACCATACCGATAATTAGTGGAACAATTCCAATTTCAGCAGTAGGTGATACATTTGAACCTAAAGCATCTTTTAGTTCAAAAACTGCTGATGCTAAAATTGTTGGAATACCTAGGATAAATGTATAGTCAATAGCCTTTTGCTTGTTGATACCACGCATTTCGCCAACTGCAAGAGTTGAACCTGAACGAGAGATACCGGGTAGTGTAGCAAATACTTGCATTACACCAACACAAATTGCATCAAGAACATTGTAGTTCTTTCTACCGTCTTCATTTTCTAAATCTTTTCTTGAATGAATTGCATGAGTACAAGTACGCTTATTACAAGCAATACCAATCCAAAGTAAAATTGAAGTGATAACTAAGAAACTTGCAACATAAATTAGGTATTTGTTACCGGAGAACATTTCCGATACATCTTTAAATACCATATTTGTACCTGGTACAGGAACGAATAGTAGGAATAGTGGTAGTAGGCCGATAATAAGCATAAAAATCATATTTTCATCATCAGTTCTGTTTTTCCAACTAAACTTACCTGTGAAAATCTTTTTAATTAAACCAAAGAATGACTTTATCAAACTCCAAAGTAGTTTGTAATAGAAAACACAAACTGCAAACAATGTACCAACATGAAGCATAATGTTAAAGAAGAAATTACTTTCCCCGTCAACACCAAAGATATGTTGTACAAGTGTCAAATGTCCGGATGATGATACAGGTAAAAATTCAGTTAAACCTTGAACAATACCCATAACAATTGAATAGATATAATCCATAATTCTCTCTCCTTATGTAACTGCCGTAGCAGTTATTTTTGGTTATTTATCATATCATAAAGTGAGGAAATCGCCTCACTTAATGTACCTACTGAATCAATCAAGCCACATTTTACGGCTTTATCTGAATCAAGAATTGTGCCAATATCTGTAACAAGTTCTCCGGTATTCAGTACAAGGCTATTGTACTTTTCCTTTGAAATGTTGGAATTGTCGCTGACAAACGTGTTTATTCTTTCTTGCATACGCTGAAAGTATTCAAAACTCTGTGGCACACCAACAGTAAGACCATTTGTCCTTACAGGATGTGCAGTCATTGTGGCACTTTTTGCAATAAAACTTTTCTTTGCCGATACTGCAAGTGGTATGCCTATTGAGTGACCACCACCAAGTACAATAGAAACTGTGGGTTTCTTCATACCGGCAATAACCTCAGCAATAGCAAGACCTGCCTCTACATCACCACCAACTGTATTAAGCAAAATCAAAAGTCCCTTAACATTTGGATCTTCCTCTACCGAAACCAACAAAGGAATAATATGCTCATACTTAGTAGTTTTATTCTGACTTGGAAGAATATAATGTCCCTCAATCTGTCCGATAATTGTCAGACAATGAATTAGTGTATCTTCCCTACCTGTTAAGATTGAACCGATATTTTTTATACCCTCTGCATTTTCAGCAGATAGTGATGCCTCGTCATTTTGTTCGTCATTTTCTTGATTAGATTTTAAATTAAAGTTATCTATATTATTCATTATATACACCTCAGCATTAGTTTTTGCCAAAGTTCAAATATAATGTACAGACTCCATATAATTATATCATCATATATATGTTTATTTCAAGAATATTTTTCCCATTTTATCCTTAAATTAATGATTGAAAATTGTATATAATGTGCTATAATTAGAATAATAATATTTTTGGGAGGAAATAATTGAATAGTAATGTAATATTAGGAATTGTCATAGGGCTACTGATTTTATGCTCTAGTTTCTTTTCCTGTATAGAAACTGCTTTCTCTTGTGTTAGTACAGCAAGACTAAAGAATGAGGAAAGCAAAGGTAACAAAAAAGCAAGAAATGCTCTCTTTATCACAGAAAATTTTGACAAAGCACTAACCACAATATTAATTGGCAATAATGTTGTGAACCTTGGTTGTTCATCACTGGCAACTGTACTTTGTATGAATATTTTCCAGAATTTTGCTGCTGCAATTTCAACCGGTCTTACAACATTGCTTGTACTTATCTTTGGTGAGATTATTCCAAAATGTATAGGTAAAGAAAAAAGTGAGGCTGTAGCACTAAATACAGCAATTATCCTAAAGGGTATAATGATTGTACTTACTCCACTGTCATTTCTTTTCATTGCAATCAAAACCGGTGCATTAAAACTACTTAATATTAGAAATGACTCACCTGCTGTAACAGAAGATGAACTAAAATATATTATTGAACATTCTGAAAACGAAGGTGTTCTTGAAGAAGAAGAAAGTGAAATGGTACAGTCAGCACTGGAGTTTGATGAAAAATCAGCTTTTGAGGTGCTTACCCCCAGAGTTGATATGTTGGCACTGGACATTGATGATGACTTTGAAACTAACAAAAACAAGATACTTACCGAAAGATACAGTAGAGTTCCTGTATATAAAGAAAATCTTGACAATATCTTAGGTATTCTATACACAAGGGATTACTTAGAAGAACTTATTGAAGGAAAAACTCCTGACATTAAGCTACTTATCAATGATGCATTTTTCACATATAAAAGCAGAAAGCTAAGTGCATTGATGAATGACCTTAGAAAAAATCAAGTTAATATGGCTATTGTTACCGATGAATACGGTGGTACACTTGGTATTGTAACAATGGAGGACTTGATTGAAGAAATTGTTGGTGAAATCTATGACGAAGATGAGGACATAGAAAAGGAATACACAAAGCTGAGAGAAAACTGCTACTTTGTCAGTGGTGACTTAGACTTTGACCAACTGCTTGAGCTTACTGACAGAGAGGACTTTGACAATGATACAGAAAGTCATACTGTTGGTGGTTTTATCTTTGAACATATGGGAAGAATTCCTAAAGTTGGAGATAAGTTTGAGATTGATGGTCTTTCTTTTGAAGTTTATAAGGTTGAAGAAAGAAGAATCATCAGTGCAATCGTTAAGGTTGACCCATCAAAAATTAAAAAAGAAGATTAATATTTTCTGTAAACTAGGTGGCAAAACACCTAGTTTTCTTTTTACCTTTTTCATATAAAAAGAAAAGGACTATCACTTGATAGTCCTAAAGTAACAATATATTTTTCAACAAATTAAGAGAAATTGCCAAAAACAAGTTCTTCTGCTTCTTCAACAGAAATATCCATTGAACAAGAAAGTTCCGAAAATAAATTTCTTGATGAAATTCTCATATACTTTTCATCAATAGCAGAAAGGCTCTTGCCCATTCTCTGGCGTTTTTCCTTTCTGGCCACAAAATACTTTAACATAGCAACTAAGACTTGTGGAGTAGCTTCCTTCATACATTTTCTGTATGCTTCATCTCTAAACCTATCGAACTTAACGTCAATAGGGTCAACCTGAGGAATATTGTCAATCAATCCCTCTGCCTCTGCTTTAGTCATTGGTGAACGCATATTCTCTTCATTTTCCTGTGGTATGTAATAAACATTATCACTTTTCTGAATATCGTGCATAACATAATAGTTCTTTCTAATCTTACTATGTGGCATCTTCATTCGTTCAATTCTGTCAATTACACAGGCAACACCATTGCTGTTGATTACCTTGTCACCCTCTTGATACATCTTTCATTCTCCATTCATTCAAATAACACATTTTAGTAATTCGAGTTTCTTATAATTCGATTTATTACTCTTATATTTCTTGCAAATATATTATATCACATTTTACAAAAATTTCACATACCTTTAAAGGTAAAATTTCTTGCAAAAAACTCATTATTTTTACAGAAAAATGCACAAAAAATAAAAAATTTATTATTGACAAAACAGGAAACCACTGATATAATTAAAAATACTGTTGGGGCCAATAGCTCAGTTGGTCAGAGCCACCGGCTCATAACCGGTTGGTCCGGGGTTCGAATCCCTGTTGGCCCACCATAGAACGCATTAGCATTTGCTAGTGCGTTTTTTTATTGTGTATAAATAGTTTTGGTTGTATAATTGTATTATCACACATAAAGGGGTTTTATTGTGAATAACGAACTAAATTACAAATTGGTTAAAACTGATGATGAAATTCATTCTTTTTATCTTCTAGCAGACAAAGTATGGCATGAATACTTTCCATGTATATTAGAGAAAGAACAAATTGACTATATGGTAGAAATGTTCTTTAGTAAAGATGCTATGGATAAGCAAATTGAAAGTGGCTATGAATTTTATTTCGTACAGAAAGATAATGAAAACATAGGTTTCATTGTTGTTCATTCGGAAGAAGAAAAGTTATTTTTAAGCAAACTTTACCTAACACTTGAAAACAGAGGTAAAGGCTATGCAAGTAGGATGATGAACTTTGTTATTGATAGAGCAAAAAATCTTAACAAAAAGTCTGTTTATCTAACAGTTAACAAATACAACACCCACACTATTGATGTATATAATCATTGTGGCTACAAAACAATAAGAAGTGAACAAACTGACATTGGCAAAGGTTATATTATGGATGACTATGTAATGGAACTTACATTATAATGCAAAAAACTCCTTTTTATTTGACTACTGCACTTTAATGTGGTAAAATGATAAAGACTTTTTATTATGGAGGGGTATTATGACAACATCCAACATATGCATACTGATATCCATTGTAGCATATTTATTTCTTGTGCTAATAATCGGTGTTGTGTGTGCTAGACAAAACAATTCTGTTGATGACTTTTATTTAGGTGGCAGAAAACTAGGTCCACTTGTAACAGCTATGAGTGCCGAAGCCTCTGATATGAGTTCTTGGCTACTAATGGGACTTCCAGGTGTTGCTTATTTAAGTGGTGCCAGTGAAGCTGTGTGGACAGCCTTAGGTCTTGCTATAGGTACATATTTCAACTGGCTGATTGTTTCCAAAAGACTTCGTAACTATAGCCAAAAGATTGATGCTATTACTATTCCGGAATTTTTCTCAAAAAGATTTGGTGAAAAGAACAAGGTTATTATGGCTATTTCAGCAGTAGTAATTATTGTATTCTTTGTTCCATATACTGCATCCGGTTTTGCTGCTTGTGGTAAGCTATTCAGCACAGTATTCGGTCTTGAATATCACTTAGCAATGATAATTTCTGCTCTTGTTATTGTGGGTTACACAACTATCGGTGGTTTCCTTGCAGCATCTACAACAGACTTTATGCAAAGTATCATTATGACAGTTGCATTAATTGTTATTCTTGGTTTTGGTACTTATTCTGCCGGTGGTTTTGAAAATGTTATTGCTAACGCTCAGTCACTACCGGGTTACTTTAGCTTAACAGAAAGCTTTGATGCAGCAACAAAAACATCAACTCCATTTAGCTTACTTTCAATATTCTCCCTATTAGCTTGGGGGCTTGGTTACTTTGGTATGCCACATATTCTACTGAGATTTATGGCTATTGGTGACAGTAAGCAGTTAAAGCTATCAAGAAGAGTTGCTACTGTATGGGTTGTAATTTCACTTGCTATTGCAGTATTTATCGGTTTTGTTGGTCTTGCTATGACAAATAACGGTACTCTTGAACACTTAGCAGATAGCGAAACTATCATTGTAAGCATTGCAAACCTAATTTCTAAAAACGGTATTGTATTTGCTTTATTAGCCGGTGTTATTTTGGCCGGTATCCTAGCATCAACAATGAGTACAGCTGACAGTCAGCTACTGGCTGCATCCTCAGGTGTATCTGAAAACATTGTTGGTGGCTTATTTAAGGTTAAAACTTCTGAAAAATCAGCTATGATTATTGCCAGAGTTACACTTCTTGTAATCTCTGTTGTAGCAGTTATCTTAGCTTGGGCCCCTAACTCATCAGTATTCCAAATTGTATCATTTGCTTGGGCCGGTTTTGGTGCAGCATTTGGTCCTGTTGTACTATGTGCTTTGTTCTGGAAAAGAGCTAACAAGTATGGTGCATTTTCCGGTATGTTTGTAGGTGGTATTATGGTATTTGTATGGAAGTACCTAATCGCCCCTATCGGTGCATCTAACCCTGAGCTTTCATTCCTAAATATTTACGAACTACTTCCTGCTTTCTTAGCCGGTTTAATTGTAATTATTGTTGTTAGCTTACTAACTAAAAAGCCTAGTCAGTATATTGTTGATACATTTGAAGAAGTAAAGAAAATGAATTAATTTAGTTTATTACTAATATTATTTAAACTTTTAACTTAATAACTTAAAAAACTACTCTCATATTTGGGAGTAGTTTTTCTTTTACAGAATTATTTTTTAGTTTAATTGAATTTTAAATTTTATTTTTAATTCTCAGTATTGTCTCAATGTGCATTATATGATGACGGGAAAAAGGCATTTTATAATAATCTTCCCATGATATATTATTCCTTAAATCAATCAGTTGTTGAAACAATATATTTCTCAAAGAGAATAATGTTTTATCCCTGATTTAAAGGTTGCTTTACTGTTTATTTCTTGTTGCATTTGCTTATTAATATCAGACCATTGTTTATTCATATTTCCCTCTTAGAAAAATAGCACTTACATTTTCAGTAAGTGCTATAAATTTACTTTCGGTTTCTCTTTGAAAAAATACAACCACAATAATTTTGCCTGTAAAGTTCAAACTCCTTTGAAAGTTCAATACTTCTCTTGTAGCCTTCCTTTTTCTTAAAGTCAGTACATAGGTACTGTGATTTACATTTTATATTTTTGCCTATTTCGTTTATTAAGTGTGCATTCTTTAGTGGGCTTAAAGTTAATGTAGTAGCAAAATAGTCAGCACCGATTTGCTCAGCAACTTTACCTGTGTAATTAAGTCTTAATGCAAAACAGATTGCACATCTTTTGCCTCTTTCAGGTTCATTTTCAAAACCGTTTACTGCATCATAAAAGTCCTGAGGGTTGTAGTCACCATCAATAAACTTTACTTCATACTTAGTTTTCATTTTAGAGATTAACTTCTTTTGTTCATCTCTTCTTTTTAAGTATTCTGACTTTTCACCGATATTAGGGTTAAAGTACAGTACAGTAATCTTAAAGTAGTTTGACAGATATTCTATACAATAGCTACTACAAGGTGCACAACAAGAATGTAAAAGCAAGGTAGGCACTTCGCCCTTACTTTGATGATAGGCAATAAGCCTATCCAACTTTTTTTGATAATTTATTTTCATAGTGAAAATTTCCCCAAAAATTCATCTGCATTGTCAATAACAACATCAGCACCGGCTTCTTCAAGCTCTTTTCTGCCTCTAAATCCCCAGCTAACACCACAACACTTTACACCGGCATTCTGAGCAGTATAGCAGTCAACATTACTGTCACCAACATAAATACATTCTTCTTTTTTAATATTAAGTTCTTTTAGCATTGCATATAGTGCATCAGGACTAGGCTTAATATCAAATTCAGGCTTTTTACCCCAAGCAAAAGCAAATTTGTGATTAGGGAAAATCTTTGCCAAAATCTTTGCAACAAATTCATCAGGCTTATTGGAAAGTACAGCAGTCTTAATGCCCTTTTCTTCAAGGTCGTTAAGTAGCTTTTTTGTACCCTCATATGGTGTTGTTTTGTCTATTGAATGAGCATTGTAGTAATAGTCAAATCCACCCTTTACAATGTCAAAAATCTTTTCATCAGTTTCAGGTGACATTGCTCTCTTTACTAGGTTTACAATACCACTACCTACCAACTGTTTGTAATCTTCAACAGGATATGTCTTTAGTCCTGCCTTTTCAAGTCCGTAGTTAGTAGCATTTGCAAGGTCCTCAAGCGTATTTGCTAAAGTTCCGTCTAAATCAAAAACAACTAGTTTATACATAATATCCACCTTCTATATATTATTCTACTTACATTATACACCACATTATTTATATGTCAAAAGAGTTTTACAAAGAAAAATAAGAAATTTGTAACTAATATACTTCTAAAAATCTTGACATAATTCTAGTTAAATAGTAGTATTAAAGGGTAAGTCTTTAACTATAATATGGAGGCACAAAATGGATAACAAAGCTAAAAAGATTGAAATGAAAGATTTGGTAGATTACTGTAATAATTACGGCTTTATTTTTCAGGGCAGTGAAATTTATGGTGGTCTTGCAAACACATGGGACTACGGCCCACTAGGTTCAAGACTAAAGAATACTATTAAAGATGCTTGGAGATATTTCTTCATTCAGAAGAGAGATAACGCATACGAAGTTGATGCTGACATTCTTATGAACCCTAGAGTATGGGAAGCAAGTGGTCATGTTCAGAGTTTCTCTGACCCACTGGTTGACTGTAAAGAATGTAAGACTCGTCACAGAGCAGATAACCTAATTGATGATTTTGACGAAAATGCTCATGCTGATGGTATGACTCAGGAAGAAATGATGAACTACATTAAGGAACACAATGTTCCTTGCCCAAATTGTGGTAAGTCTAACTTTACTGATATTCGTCAGTTTAACCTAATGTTCGCAACACAGAGAGGTGTTACAAATGACTCTGCTAACACTGTTTATCTAAGACCTGAAAATGCACAGGGTGAATATGTAAACTTCCTAAATGTACTAAGAACAACAAGAACAAAGCTACCTTTCTCAATCGGTCAGATTGGTAAGGCTTTCAGAAACGAAATTACACCTGGTAACTTCACATTCAGAACAATTGAATTTGAACAGATGGAATTCCAGACATTCTGTAAGCATGGTGATGATGAAGATATTTATGAATACTTCAAGAACTATGGTATTGAATTTTTCAATATGCTAGGTCTTCCAAGTGAAAAGCTTCGTCACCACGACCATGAAAAGTTAGCTCATTATGCAAAGGCAGCTTGTGATATTGAATATCTATTCCCATTTGGTTGGGGTGAAATCAATGGTACTCATAACAGAACTGACTTTGACCTTTCAAGACATGCTGAATTCAGTGGTAAGAAGCAGGAATACTGTAACCAGACAACAGGTGAAAAGTTCACACCATACATTATTGAATCAACATATGGTCTTGACAGAATTACTCTTGCAGTTCTATTTGAAGCATACAGAGTTGAAGAACTTGAAAATGGTGACACAAGAGAACTACTAAAGATTTCTCCTGCACTTGCTCCAATTAAACTAAACATCTGTCCTATTAAGAAGAAGTTCCATAGTGAAAAGGCTAAGGAAATTCTTGCAATGTGTAAAAAGCACTTTATGACAAGCTATGATGAATCAGGTTCAATCGGTAAGAGATACAGAAGAGCTGATGCTATCGGTACACCATGGCAGATTAGTGTTGACGAAAAGACAGTTGAAGAAAACATTGTTACTCTTCGTGACAGAGATACTATGGAACAAATTGAACTAAAGGTTGAAGAACTTGTACCATATATCGAAGAAAGAATTCAGTTTGAAAAGTAATTTTTAATAACTGTTTTTAGTGATGTGGTAAGCGTTATATTATTTAGTAAATATACTTAGTGATGCATTTATTTATTGATGCATTTACAAAGTGATATATTTACTTAGTAGCATATTTAATTTATTCATCAATCAATAAACTACTAATTTAAGGGAATGGTTAATACCATTCCCTTTTCTTTTACTCTATAAATTTATTTTTTTAATTTTGTTTTTGCGTTAAGATAAATCAGTTTTTTAATTTTATTTGTACTAATCTATAAATTACTTCTGCAAATTTGGGTTTGTAGGGCTAAATGCAAAGTGTTAAATTTCAGCAAATAAGGCTCCCTTGTGTAAAGGGAGCTGTCGCTCGTAAATTGGAAGAATGACAATTTACTCTTAAAGAGCGACTGAGGGATTGTTATGGTATATACTTTTTGCTATATCAATTTTATTCGATAGATATATAATAGGTTTTGTTTTCCTATCTAAATTTTATCTATCTATTACTGCCTACTAGACAATCCCTCTGTCAGCTATCGCTGACATTTCCCTTTACACAAGGGAGACTGGCGAATATGTACAAATTTAAGGTAACTACATAGGACAAAATTACAACAAACTTTTGGCTCACAGTCGTAGGGGCTTCACTACAAAAGTTTTTTATTCAAAAACTTTTGCATAAGTTCACATTAGCAAATCGAACTTCGCCTATGGCTCGTTTTCTTTGATGTTCACTTAATTGTTCGCCCGTTAAAAAGTGTGATATCTATGGGGTTTTGTCCCGTTTACAGACTAAATATTTATAATATCTACATAGGACAAAATACCTTTATAAAGGTCGATTTGCTCGGTCCAACAGTGTTGGACCCTACAACTGTAACTCATAATTCTTATTACATTTAATAGTTAAAAATAAAGGAAACTTTCATCTATGATTGATATTTTAAACAAGTTTAAAATATCAACCACTCCTTCCGTCTTTGCATACGCAAAGCGGGACTTTGTCAATAATTTGATATAAAAAAAGTAAAAAAGAGGGGGATATTTCATTGTTAATCGGTGAGAAGTGACT
>CAKSNZ010000038.1 GCA_934476515.1 uncultured Ruminococcus sp.
TATGCGAATTGTATACCATGTCCTTGCGCTCCTGTATACCATGTTACTCTTGACACACTGTTCGCCCCTACGACTGTGAGCCACAATACGATATATAAATTACTATTGTTTATGCTACAAAATATCGTTGTATTTTGAATTGTACAATCACATAGTTTACAGTTTATACAAGGACATAGTTTACACTTTTCATATTTAAACATCCCCACAAACCCTAATTTATCAAACTAATCTTTACCCACAAACAAAATTGAAAAACCCTAATTTGTAGAACTAATTTATCTTAACCAACAAACAAAAATAAAAAAAGAAAAAGGTGTGTAGTTTCCTACACACCTTTTTCTGTGGAAATTAGTTATGAAAAAAATTACTTGAAATCAATAATAAATATCAATAGTAAAAAACTATTAATAAATAGTAATAATAAAATCAATAACATAACATTGATTTTTTCAAACTAAAGGTAATAACAAATATACTGTATTTAAAATCTTATATTTATTTTATGTTTAGCCTAAAATCAGAACATCGAAAACTAAAATTAAATAATCTTTAGTGAAATGTCAAATGCTTTTACTGAGTGAGTTAAAGCACCGATTGAAATAATGTCAACACCTGTTTCTGCAACACCACGGATTGTTTCTTCTGTAATGCCACCGGATGCCTCAAGTAGTGCTTTACCGTCAGCAATTTTAACTGCTTCTCTCATTGTGTCATTATCCATATTATCTAGCATAATAACATCAACATCAACAGAAAGTGCTTCTCTCAATTCGTCAAGAGTTCTGACTTCAAGTTCAACCTTTGCCATATGACCTAGCTTTGTGCGTAACTTTGTTACTGCATTAGTAATGCCACCACCTGCATCAACATGGTTGTCCTTTAGCATAGCAGCATCACTTAGGTTAAATCTGTGGTTCTTGCCACCACCAACTGTTACTGCATACTTCTGTAATGGACGCATACCCGGTAGTGTTTTTCTTGTGTCTGCAATAGATGCGTTAGTACCTTCAACAATTTTTACAATTCTGTTTGTCATTGAAGAAATACCACTCATATGCTGAAGTAGGTTAAGAGCAGTTCTTTCACCCTTTAGGATAGTTCTTGTTTTGCCCTTGATTTTTGCGATAATGTCGCCTTTCTTAACATCTTCACCATCATGAATAAAAACTTCATACTGAAAATCAGGTTGGATTAGAGTAAATACTCTTAAAGCAACTTCAATACCACAAAGTACACCGTCAGCTTTTGCCAGGAACTTTGCTTCATTTTCCTGATCTTCAGGGATAAGGTAATCTGTTGTAATGTCAACATAGTTAATGTCCTCTAGTAGGGCAGTTTTGATTAGATTATCTACATAAAATTGATTTAATATCATAGGTTGATACCTTCCTTAATTTCTTCAAGAATAATTTTTGCAACAGTTGCAAGACTTCTTGCCTCTACAAAATCAGGAGTGATTTCGTAATTTGTGTTATTTAACTTATTAAGAATATCCTTTACTTCTTCATATGCATTGTCAACATTGTCAAGGTTAGGAATTACAAAATATGTATCCTGCATAATTTCTCTAATTCTTGTACGAATACCTGTAGGTAACTTTTCGCCGGTAATATTCTTGTTATCAGGTTCTTCACCAAGAGGTTTCTTGCCACCTTTATGAAGTCTGTCTGTAATGTCAATTGCTGCTCTTCTGGAGAATACAAGTGCCTCAAGCAAAGAGTTACTTGCAAGTCTGTTAGCACCATGTACACCTGTATGAGAACATTCACCACAAGCATATAGTCTGTCAACAGATGTTCTGGCATCTAAATCAACATTGATACCACCCATTAGGTAGTGCTGACAAGGATAAATAGGAATCCAATCCTTTGTAATATCAATACCCTTTTCAAGACATCTTGAATAAATCATAGGGAATCTGTTTTTTACAAATTCAGGGTCTTTAGCAGTAATATCAAGATAGAAATTGCTACTGCCTGTTTTCTTCTGTTCTTCCATAATTGCATGAGAAACAACATCTCTAGGAGCAAGTTCTCCACGCTCATCATAGTCAAACATAAATCTTCTGCCATCATGGTTAAGAAGGATAGCACCTTCACCACGAACAGCCTCAGAAATCAAGAATCTTTCTCTGTCACTTTTGCTGTCAAAAGCAGTAGGATGGAACTGAACTCTTGAAAGATGCTTAATGTTAGCACCAAGCATATATGCAAATGTAATACCGTCACCTGTTGCAATAGCTGAGTTAGTTGTGTATTTATATACTCTGCCGATACCACCGGTAGCAAGTACACAGTATGATGTACCGATAGAATATTCTTCACCATTTCTCATAACACCAAGGTAAAAACCATGTTCAACCTTATCAATAGAATAAACAAGTGCATTGTCCCAAATTGTAATATTTTTTTTAGCTTCTACATCAAGAAGTAGCTTATCTACAATTTCCTTACCTGTTGAGTCTTTATGGTGTACAATACGATTACGACAATGACCACCCTCTAAAGTTGCAAGTAGGTTGCCTTTTTTATCTCTATCAAAGTCAACACCAAGTTCCTTTAACTTTAGAACATCATCAGGACCTTCAGTTACTAGCTTTTCAACTGCAGAAAGGTTGTTCTTATATTTACCTGCGATTAAAGTATCTGCTATGTGTAATTTATAGTTATCATGATTTTTGTCAAGTACAGCCGCAACACCACCTTGTGCAAAACTACTGTTGCTTAAAGTAAGTTCCTTTTTGCTAAGTAGTAGAACAGAAACATCTTCAGGGTACTTTAAAGCACCGTAAAGTCCTGCAACACCTGTACCTACTATAACTACATCAAATTGTTTGTCCATTTTCTTTGACCTCTTTAATAAATTGCGTAAACTGATTTAGCAGTTTACAAAATATTTGAATTATATTATACTACAATAAACACATAATTTAAAGTGTATAGAGAAATTTAAGTTAGATATTTTTTATATAACCATATTAGTTAAGGAAAGGTGGGTTATTATGGAACTAAAAAGTAATGAAGAAAAGGTAACAAGAGCAGTTCTCATTAGTGTTAATACAGGTGAGTATGATGCAGATACTTCTCTCCTTGAACTTGTTGAACTGGCAAAGACTGCCGGTGCTGAAACTGTGGCAACTGTTATGCAAAACCTAGACAGACCTGAAACTGCAACATATGTTGGTAAAGGTAAACTCCTTGAAATCAGTGAATTTTGTGAAAGTCAAGAAATTGATTTGCTTATATTTGACAGTGAGCTTTCACCAACTCAAATTAGAAATATTGAAGAAGAAACCGGTGTAAGGGTAATTGACCGTACAATGCTTATTCTTGATATTTTTGCAATGAGAGCAAGAAGTAAAGAAGGTAAATTGCAGGTTGAACTTGCACAGTTAAAGTATATGATGCCTAGACTTACCGGTATGGGTACTGCAATGAGCCGACTTGGTGGTGGTATCGGTACAAGAGGCCCCGGTGAAACTAAGCTGGAAACCGACAGAAGACATATTCGAAGAAGAATGGAAACTCTAAAGGAACAACTAAAAGATGTTGAACACCATAGAGAACAACTTAGAAAAAGAAGAAGAAAAGACAATGTGATTACTGTAGCCATTGTTGGTTATACAAATGCCGGTAAAAGTACCCTTATGAACTATCTGACAGATGCAGGTGTACTGGCAGAGAACAAACTTTTTGCAACCCTTGACCCAACATCAAGAGCATTAAAACTGCCTAATGGTGTAACTGTTATGTTGATTGATACAGTAGGTCTTGTTAGAAGACTACCTCACCACCTAGTTGATGCATTCCGTTCAACTTTGGAAGAGGCAGCAGAGGCAGATATTATCCTAAATGTTTGTGATGTTAGCAGTGAAGAAGCATCTTTGCACCTAAAGGTAACAAGAGAACTTCTTGAAAGTTTAGGTTGCAAGGATACACCTATTATTCCGGTACTGAATAAATGTGACCTAGTTTCCGGTGGTGTGACAGTTCCACAGATAGGAACAGGTGTTAGAATTTCTGCAAAAGAAGGTAAAGGTATTGATGAACTTTTACATGCAATAGAAGAAAACTTACCGGTTAAAGTAAAGAGAGTTAAGGCACTTTTGCCATTTGATAAACTAGGTATCTCTGCTGAAATTCGTGAAAAGTGTATCCTTAATAGCGAAGAATATGTTGCCGAAGGCCTTTTAATTGATGCCGTTATCAGCGAAGAAATGTATTCCAAAATCAGAGATTATATTGTGGAATGATTTTGAGATTATAGATGAATTAGGGTTTGTCTTATAGTTTTGATTGTGGTTAAAGGAAAATTTGCAAAATTATCATAACTGTTATTATAACAATAGTGTGGCTAACAGGTGTAGGGGACATCATTGATGTCCCGTTACAAACTATCCTATTTATCGGTATTATCCACTGTGTAGTAAGTTATAATTTATAATCTGCAAATAGGACAAAAAGCCCATAGGTATCACACTTTTTAACGGGCGAACTGTATTCGCCCGTTTAATAGTAAAATGTTTTATGTAACTTTGTCCTATGTAGAAACTAAAATTATAACTTAATACATAGGACAATATGCCAATAAAGAGGCTGATTTGCTCGGTCCAACAATGTTGGACCCTACACCTGTGAGTCAGAGTTTCATATGATTTTATGTGCATATTTTCACTATGAATTTTTCTTTATTGCCGATTGTATTTAAAAGGAATTTACCTTAACACACAATCAAAATTAAAAAGACAAACCCTAATTTTTAGGAGAGAAAGGACATAGTACACAACATTATATTATTATAAAAAGAAAATCCCTAGGTGAAGACCTAGGGATAATTTGTTATAGAAAGTTGAATTGAAATATAAGTATTTTTAATTTACAATTATTAGTTTTTTAGTTGTTGGATTTATAGTTAATATATTTAAATTTATTTAAACATACAGTAACAACAAATAAGTTTAAAAAACAAACGACTTATTATCATAATAATGATTTTATCAAATAATTAGATTTAATATTATCATTTATTGTGTTAATAAAAACTACAACTTAATATGAAATAACTAAAATCACAAATACTCAACATTATCAATAACTGCTTTTGCTTTGGTGAAAGATACATCAGGAAACTGCTGACTTAACTTTTCAACAAGAGGGAAGATAACCACATCTTCTGATTTAAAGTGTCCAACCTCAACAACAGCAATATCTTTTCCCATTGCCTCAATCAGTAGATGGTGTTTCATTTCACCTGTTAAGAATAGGTCGCAACCATTGTCAAGTGCAGTGAAGATTTCCTCAGCACCTGCACCGGAAGATACACAAATCTTCTGTACCTTGTCTTTGTCGGTATATCTTAAACCTTTGCAGTTTAGCTTTTCTTTAACTTGCTTTGCAAATTCTTTTGCTGAAAGTGGCTTGTTGATTTCACCAATATAAGCATATGTGCCATCAATGAATTTACCGTTCTGTAAACCTAAAGCATCACCAAGACAAGTGTTTACACCAAAGATAGGTGAAATATCAAGGTTAGTGTGTAGGCATAAAGCTGAAATTTTATTTTCAACTAATTTATACACAACACTGTTTTTGCTAACCTTTTTTAGTGGTGCAAAAATAATAGGGTGGTGGCTGATTATTAATTCAGCACCTATTTCCTTTGCCTCATCAACAACAGAAGATGTTATGTCAAGGGCAACAAGAACTTTAGTTACAGTTTGGTTTTTGTCACCAACAAGAATACCACAGTTGTCAAAGTCTGCACAAGTATTTATAGGAGCAAAACTTTCAGTATAGTCAAAAATATCATTTACTGTCATTTACCTTTTCCTCCAATACATTGATAACTTCTTCAAGACCTTTTTCACCAAGAACTCTTTTGTTTAGCTTACGGATTTCATTTGATAAGAAAATTTTACATTCTTCATCATTAGTATCCATACTGCCAAGATAAAGGTCACTTTCTGTGTAAGGTGTTTTCTTGCCGGTATATTTTATCTTCATTATTGTGTATGGTCTTTTGCCTTCATGAGTGCATTTCTGCTCTTTGATTTCAAAACCATTTTCATATAGCCACTGAGTTAAGGTATAGTACCTTGTCATCGGTTGAATAATAAGAGTGTACTTTTCATTAGCTATATATTCACAAGAAGAAAGTATGTGAATAATTACATCAGCACCCATACCTGCCATAATAAAGGTATCAGCCTCATCTTCACCTATTCCGTTAAGACCGTCACAAAGTCTTGTTTCAATCTTATCTTGTAGATGGTTGAAGATTATGTTTTGGTTTCCTTTTTCAAGTGGCAAAGGATTAATGTCACAAGCTAAGGCTTTTCCACAAATTCCTTGCTGAATGAGGAAAACCGGAAGATATGCATGATCTGTGCCTATGTCGGCAACTACACTACCTTTATCCACCATTGTGGCAATAGTCTGTAGTCTTTCAGTTAAAATCATTGACCGATAGCAGCCTTAATCTTTGCAATTAGTTCATCAGCATCTGTACCGTGAACATAACAAGCCTCTTCAATGCTTTCGCCTCTTGAATGAGGACAACCTAGGCAGTGCATACCGATTTCCATAAAGAATTCAGCTGTTTCAGGATAGCTGTCCAGTACATCGCCAATAATAGAATTTTTATCAATAGTCATAATTAATTACCTCCAAAATTTTTCTACATTATAACACATATTTTTTTATAATAAAAGTCTTTTCTATTATGTATATTCTTATTTTCCTTACTTTTATTATAACCAAAAGTAAAAGAAAAACACCCTAACCGTAACGGCTAGGGTGCTTATATATAACTATCCTTTTTCTTTTTAAGTTAATTATGCAAGACCTTGTTCTTTTCTTTTAGCAAAACATTCGCTACAGTAGTAGTCCTTGCCTTCCATTGGCTTAAATGGAATAACTGCTTCGCCACCACAACTTGCACATACAGTTTTGTGCATTTCTCTTGATGGCTTTACAGCTTGTTTTCTTGCTTGTCGACAAGCTTTGCAACGCTGAGGTTCATTTACAAAACCTTTCTCAGCATAAAATTCTTGCTCACCGGCAGAAAAAACAAATTCATTGCCACAATCTTTACAAATAAGTGTCTTATCTTCGTACATAGGTTTTACCTCTCTTGTTCTTTCACATAAGTGAATTTTTTAGAGTAACTTCTTTTTCGCTCTTGAAAGGGCATTGTCAACAGACTTTTTGTCAATACCTAGTTTTTCTGAAATTTCCATATAGGAGTACCCATTTATATAGTAGGTAAGTACCTTGTACTCTTTTTGGGAAAGAACATCTCTAGCTTTTTCTAGTAGCAATGCAAATCGTTCTTCGTTTAAGACTTGGTTTTCAGGATTTGCAGTGTGGTCAGTAACATCAAGTTGTTCATCAAAAGGAACTGTACTTGACATTGGAATAGCCTTGTCCCTTTGGGACTTCTTTACAATGGTTCTAAAACGATTTTTCACACAAAGCAAAGCGTAATTCTTGAAACTAATAGAATGAGTAGGCTCAAAGCTCTTTACTGCTGATAAAAGTGCCAGCAATCCCTCTTGAACAAAATCATTAGTGTCATAACCCTCTACTTTGTATTGGTTACTCAGTTTATGAATTAAACCAAGATAACGGAAAGAAAGTTTTTCAAAAGCAAGGTTGTCGCCATTTTTTGCATTTTGAATTAGGGTATTTTCGTTTTGGCTACACATCATTAAAAAACCTCGCCGTAATCTGTGTTTAAGTCTTATTCTACCCTTAATATGTTGATTTGTCAATGATATTTTAATATATTTCTATAAAATTTTTTCTAATATTTTTTATTATTATGCAGAATTCATAAAAATATTTAGTATTTTGTCACTTAATGTCTTTTTATTCCCTTTAATATATGATATTATTAAGTATATAATGAAAAGTGTTGTTCTTCTTATTAATATATAGTAAATATTGGAAGTGATATATAATGGTAGTAAGTTGCCTTAGCTTGGGTACAATAGGAATGGAAAGTTTCTTAGTAACAATAGAAGCCGATATTTCACAGGGTTTCCCAGCTTTTGAAATGGTAGGGCTGCCTGATACGGCAGTAAAGGAAAGTCGAGATAGAGTTAGAAGTGCAATTCATAACTGTGGTTTTGTCTTTCCGGACCAAAGAATAACAGTAAATCTTGCTCCGGCAGATATAAAGAAGGAAGGTCCACTTTATGATTTGCCAATAATGATCGCTCTCTTACTTGTTACAAGACAGATAAATGCAGATATAAAAAGCTCTGCTTTTATCGGTGAGCTTTCTCTTTCCGGTAACATCAGAAGAGTCAATGGGGTTCTTCCTATGGCTATTAAAGCTAAGGAAGAAGGCATAAAGAACCTTTATGTTCCTTATGAAAATGCAAAAGAGGGAGCAGTTGTACAAGGGATAAATGTTTATCCTGTAAAAAATTTGTATCAGCTTGTAGCTCACCTAAATGGAATGGAAAAAATAAAACCTGTAGAATTTGAAAATGCAGATGTAGAAGAAAATGAGAATTATCCGGACTTTTCTGATGTATGCGGTCAGTATGAGGCTAAGAGAGCCTTAGAGATTGCAGCAGCCGGTGGTCACAATGTTTTGCTTATCGGACCTCCCGGTTCAGGTAAAAGTATGCTTGCAAAGAGAGTACCGGGGATTTTACCTAAGATGACATTTGCCGAAAGAATAGAAACATCAAAGGTTCTTTCTATTGCAGGACAATTGCCGGAGGGTGTTTCATTAATTAATACAAGACCTTTCAGAAGTCCACACCATACTGCTTCACCTGTAGCTTTAACAGGTGGTGGCAATATTCCAAAGCCCGGTGAAATTACCCTAGCTAATAACGGAATACTGTTCCTTGATGAACTTCCTGAGTTTTCAAGAAAAACACTTGAGGGGCTCAGACAACCTATTGAGGATGGTAAGGTAACAATCTCTAGGGTAAACGGTTCATATACATATCCGGCAAAAATGATGGTACTTGCAGCGATGAACCCTTGTCCTTGTGGATATTACAACCATCCTACTAAGAAATGCAGGTGTTCACCTCACAGTATTCAAAATTATTTAAATAGAATATCCGGCCCATTATTGGACAGAATAGATATACACATAGAAGTTCCACCGGTAGATTACAGTGAACTTTCTGCCAAAGAAAAAGGTGAGTCCTCTGAGAAAATCAGAGAAAGAGTAAATAAAGCAAGACAAATACAGATTGATAGGTACAAAGGTACAGGCATTACCTGTAACGCTCACCTAACAAGTGAATTACTGAAGAAATATTGTATTACCGATGAAAATGCTGACAAAATACTGGAAAAAGCCTTTGACAGTCTTGGACTGTCAGCTAGAGCATATGACAGAATATTAAAGGTCAGCAGAACTATTGCCGATCTAGACAACAGTGAGGTAATCAAAGGTGAATATGTGGCAGAGGCTTTGCAGTACAGAACACTTGACAGAAAGTATTGGGGTACAGATTGATTACAAAATTGTAGTAATATTTTTAATTCCTACGAAAACTATGTAAATTAATGTAGTTTAATTCTGTAGGATAATTTTCTAAAAGAAAATAGAACAAATGTTTATTCTTTAAAAGAAATAATTACAACAAAGTTACAATTTACTACAGGTCTAGTCAGTTTCTTTAAAAATACTTTTTAGAACAAAAATTTTGAGTGCAACTTCAACAAAAAGTGTTACAATCCCAAATAACGATTGACTTAAAACCCATTTAGGGTTAATATATTAATTAGCCGTAAAATATCTTTGGGCTAATTATATTTAGATTTAAGAAAATAAAGTTAAAAACTTGTTATATTTTTTGAACTTTTGATAAATATAAGCATAAACCAAAATTGGAGAAATTGGAGTGTGCAGTTTTGAATAAATTTGTTGTAAATGGTGGAAAGCCTTTAAATGGCGAGGTAACAATCAGTGGTGCGAAAAATGCTGCTGTAGCCATTATTCCCGGTGTAATCCTTTGTGATGAACCTTGCAGAATTGAAAATATTCCTAATATTAGTGATGTAACACTTATCGGTACTATCTTAAAAGAGATGGGTGCTATTGTTAAAAGAGTAAATAAGTCAACTTTAGATATTGACCCTAGACATATTAGAACTCACGAAGCAACTACTGACCTTGTAAGAGGTATGAGAGCATCTTACTACCTACTTGGTGCTTTACTTGGCCGTTATGGTAAAGCAAAGGTACTGCTACCGGGTGGTTGTAACTTTGGTGTTAGACCTATTGACCAACACCTAAAGGGCTTTGAAGCACTTGGTTGTGACCATGAAATTCTTGATGGTGCTATTGATATTAAGTGCAGAGAAGGTAAGTTAAAGGGTAACAACATTTATCTTGATGTTGTTTCAGTTGGTACAACTATCAACCTAATGCTTGCAGCAGTTAAGGCTGAGGGTTTAACAGTTATTGAAAACTGTGCAAAAGAACCTCATGTTGTTGATTTAGCAAACTTCCTTAACTCTATGGGTGCTGATGTTCGTGGTGCCGGTACTGATGTTATCAAGATTCGTGGTGTTGAATACCTACACGGTGTTACTTATTCAATTATCCCTGACCAGATTGAAGCAGGAACATATATGGCAGCAGCTGCTGCTACAAGAGGCAGAGTAACTGTTAAGAATATTACTCCTAAGCACCTTGACTCTATTACTGCTAAGTTAAGAGAAATCGGTTGTGATATTGAAGAATTTGATGAAGCAGTTACTGTTGATGCAAGAGGTAAGAACCTTACTCGTTGTAACATCAAGACTATGCCTCATCCGGGTTTTCCAACTGACTGTCAACCACAGTTTGTTGCAATGTTAACATCTTGTAACGGTACAAGTATCATTAACGAAAATGTATGGGATAACCGTTATCAGTATATCAGTGAACTTCAGAGAATGGATGCTAAGATTTCTGTTGAGGGCAGACTTGCAATTATTGAGGGTGGTACACCACTAAAACCTGCTCAGGTTAAGGCTACTGACCTTCGTGCCGGTGCTGCTATGATTATTGCTGCTCTTACAGCAGACGGTACAACTGTTATCAGCAACATTCACTTTATCGAAAGAGGTTATGAAGAAGTTGTTGAAAAGTTCCAGCAACTTGGTGCTGATATTAAGAAAGTTTATGACCCTGAGGGTGAACTTGCAGAGTCAGTTTAATTAAAATTTTCAGGGGTACTTTTTGTACCCCTTATTTTTGTTTATAGAAGTTTTTAGAAGGAATGAAGTATTGTGGCAAAGATTATACCATTGTTTAGTGGAAGTAAAGGAAATAGTTATTACATAGGTTCAGGTGCAGGTGGTGTACTTGTTGATGCCGGTAGAAGTTGTAAGCAGATTGAGAATGCACTTGCTGATAACAATATTGATATTAAGAAAATCAAAGGTGTTTTTATTACCCATGAACACAAGGACCATTGTTCAGGTCTAAGAGTACTTGTAAAAAAGAATAATATACCGGTATATGCTACCGAAGGTACTATGAATGGACTTATTAACGGTAAGTGCCTAGAAGCTAATGCAGTAACTAATGTTATCAACGGTCAAGTTGAACTTGATGATATGATGATAGAATCTTTCCCTACAATGCATGATGCAAATGAACCTTGTTGCTACAAGATTACTACTTCCGATGACAGAAAGGCTATGATTGCAACTGACCTTGGTGTTATGACTGATGTTATCAGAGATGCCTTTTACGGTGTTGATGCTTTGGTACTTGAAAGCAACCATGATGTTAATATGCTTAAGAATGGTATTTATCCTTACTATCTAAAGGAAAGAATTTTGTCTAAATATGGACATTTATCTAACGAAAGTTGTGCAAGTGAACTTCCTGAAATTATTAAGAATGGCACGATGAGAGTTGTGCTGGGACACCTTAGTCAAGAAAATAATATGCCATCTTTAGCAATAAAGGAAAGTGTGGACTATCTTTCTTCTATGGGATACAAGAGAGATTATGACTACACACTTGATGTTGCACCGGTAGATAATAACGGAAAGGTAATACTCTTCTAATGCTAACAGTAAATATAATTTGTATCGGAAAATTAAAGGAAAAATATTGGGTTGATGCAATAAAGGAATATAGCAAAAGGCTAGGTGCATTTTGCAAATTCTCAATTATTGAACTTAGTGAATGTAAAACTAACCAAGACCCTAACGAAAAGCAAATTGCCCATATTCTTGAAGAAGAAGGAAAGTCAATACTTGCTAAGATTAAACCGACTGACTACACAGTAGCTATGTGTATTGAGGGTAAAATAATTTCTTCCGAGGATTTATCAAAGCTAATTGACAATGTACAGATTGACGGTAAAAGCACAATGAACTTTGTAATCGGTGGTAGTTGGGGACTTTCCGATGAAGTGAAGAAAGTTGCTAATTACAAAATGTCAATGGGCAAAATGACTTTCCCACATCAAATGGCAAGGGTAATGCTAACTGAACAAATCTACAGAGGTTTTCAGATTAGCAGTAACGGAAAGTATCATAAATAATAAGAATTTTTAGAATATAGAAAGCAGGTGAAGTTATGGCTTTTGATGGTGTAATGATGCACTATGTAAAGGAAGAAATAAAGAGTGTTGCTCTAGACTCCAGGGTAAGTCAAATTCATCAACCTAACAGAGATGAACTTGTAATTGCACTTAGAACAAAAAACGGAAACAAAAAGTTACTTGTATCTTCAAGGGCAAATTCACCACGAATTTGCTTTACAGAACATTCTATTGAAAATCCTGCAACACCACCAATGCTTTGTATGCTATTACGAAAAAGATTAGGTGGTGCAAAGTTAGTTGATGTTAGACAAATTGAACTTGAAAGAATAATGTTCCTTGACTTTATTGCAACTAACGAACTAGGGGACAAGGTTAAACTAACACTTTGTGTTGAAATAATGGGTAAGTACAGCAACATTATACTTATTGATGAAAATGATAATATTGTTGATGCACTAAAGCGTGTTGACTTTACAATGAGTACCCAAAGATTAGTTTTACCAAATATTAAATACGAACTGCCACCAAAGCAAGATAAGCTATGTATCCTTGAGTGTAGTGGCAGAGATATTGTAGAAAAGGCTATTAACACACCGTCAGAAATGAGATTATCAAAAGCATTACTTTCTGCAATGCAAGGTGTGTCACCAATTATTACAAGAGAACTTGAGTATATGGTTGGTGTGGATAGCAACAGAGAGCTAACTGTTATTGATAAGCTAAAGCTAATTGAAAAGGTAGATAAGCTAAAGGAATATATTGTTTCAGGGGAAAAGTCACCAACAATGATGATTAAGCCTGAGGGCAAACCATTTGATATTTCATTTATGGATATTATGCAGTATGGTGAAATGGCAAGTAAAAAGAGATTTCTTGATTTTTCTACATTGCTTGATTCTTTCTATTATGAAAGAGACAAGGCTGAACGAATGAAAGTTAAAGGTCAAGACTTGCTAAGACTTTGTTCAAATATTCAGGATAAGCTTTGCAGAAAAATTGCAGTACAAGAAAAGGAACTAAAGGATAGCTTAAACAGAGATAAACTTCGCAAAAAGGGCGACCTACTACAAGCCAATATGTACAAAATGGTTAGAGGTCAAAGTTTCATTGATGTTGAGGATTATTACGACAACAACAAGATTGTAAGAATTAAGCTAAGTCCAACTCTTAATCCTAGTCAAAATGTTCAGAAGTATTATAAAGATTATCGCAGAGCAAAAACTAGGGAAGAAATGCTAACTGTTCAAATTGCCAAAGCTAAAGCTGAACTTCAGTATATTTCAGCAGTACAGGAAAGTTTAGGCAGAGCAGAAAGTGAAAGAGAACTAACTGAGATTAGACAAGAACTTGTTGATGAGGGTTACTTAAAGAACAGAAATCCTAAAGGCAGAAACAAAGCATTAAAACTTTTACCACCTAAGGAATACACTTCATCAGATGGTTTTACAATTTATGTTGGCAGAAACAATAAGCAAAACGATAAATTAACCTTAAAGACTGCAAGAAACTACGATATGTGGTTACATACTAAGGATATTCCCGGTAGCCATGTAATTATTGTTAGTGACAACAGAGAAATAACAGATACTGCAATACTTGAGGCAGCATCCCTAGCAGCATATAATAGTAAAGCTAAGGAAAGTGACAATGTTCCTGTTGACTATACTATTGTAAAAAATGTCAGCAAACCAAGTGGTGCAAAGCCCGGTATGGTTATTTATGTGAACAACAAGACTGTTTATGTCACACCAAAGGAAAGTATATAAACTTTATTTTATTATTAAAATATGAACAGACAACCTCCTTCTGCTTAGAAAGAGGTTGTTTTTTCGTCAAATTAACTATTTTATATAGTGGATATACTATTAGATTTAACATATATTTAATTTTTATTTAATATTCTTTTAAGTAATATTATTGACAATAGTATAAGTTAAAATTACATTAGGGTAATTTGGAAACAATAAAATATAAATAAAGAGTTTATAAAACAAGTTTCAGTAGGAGGTATCTTTTATGGATGCTTACAGTATTGTGCTAAAAGTGATTATGGCACTTGGTGGTTTAGGTCTTTTCCTAATCGGTATGAAAAATATGGGTGAAGGCCTTGAACTTGCAGCAGGTAGCAAACTTCGTAATTTGCTAGAAAAAATTACTAGCAACAAGTTTATTGCTATGCTTGTTGGTGTTTTGGTAACAGGTGTTATTCAGAGTTCATCTGCAACTGATGCTATGGTTGTTGGTTTTGCTAATGCAGGACTTATGGAATTTGGACAGGCAATCGGTGTTTTGTTTGGTGCTAAGATTGGTACAACCGTTACATCACTTTTGCTGGCTATTGATATTAAATCTTTCGTTCCTATATTTATTTTCCTTGGTGCTATTGTTATTACTTTCTTCAAGAAAAATAACTATAAGTATTACGGACAGATTGCAGCCGGTTTTGGTATGCTTTTCCTAGGTCTTTCACTAATGAGTGATAACCTAAAGTGGATGGGCGAGAGTGAGGCTTTCCTAAGTATTGCCGATAAGCTAAGTTTCCCACTACTAGGACTATTTGTCGGTATTATCTTTACAGGTATTATCCAAAGTTCATCAGCTTCTGTTGGTATTTTAATGGCACTTGCTTCTGCCGGTGTTATTACTTCTCTTGACCAAGCAGTATTTGTTGTATTTGGTTTCAATGTTGGTGCTTGTTCTGCTGCTATTCTTTCTTCACTTGGTGCAAACCGTACAGCTAAGCAGATTTCACTATCCAACTTATTAATCAGTTGCTTTGGTGCAATTATTATGACACTGGTTGCAGTGTTCTTACCATTTACAGATATTATCAACTACTTCCTGCCTGCAAAGACAGTAGGTGTAGCTGCTCAGATTTCTGCAGCACATATTATCTTTAATGTTGCAATTACAGTTATCTTACTTCCTTGTTCAAGCTTGATTATGAAGATTACAAAGTTAATTCTTCCTGACCTTGAAGAAGAGAAAGAAAAGATGGGTACTGTTTATCTTGATAACCGTATCCTTACAACACCACCTATGGCTGTTCGTCAGGTTGAAAGAGAATGTGAAAGACTTTCTTCACTTGCAAGAAAAAGCTACGATATGGCTATTAAGGGATTCTTTGACCGCGACCTTTCTTATACCGAAAAGGTAGAAAAGAATGAAAAGGTAATCGACTATCTAACCCACGAAATTACAAGATACATTGTTAAGATTAATGGTCTTGATATTGTGGATGAAGATAGAAAGATTATGGGTGTAATGTACAAGGCTATTCAGGATCTTGAAAGAATCGGTGACCATGCCGAAAATATTACTGAATGTACAAAGAGAATGATCGACAGTAAAATCTTCTTTACAGATGATGCACTAAATGAACTTCATCAGCTGGATGCACTTGTAATTAAGATGATTGACTGTGGCTTTGAAATGTTCAACACTCAAAAGGCAACTCCAACACTTGCAGAAACAGTTGTTGATACTGAGGATGAACTTGATGATTGCTGTAACATCTTTAAAGAAAACCACATTAAGCGTATGAATGACGGACTTTGTACTGCTGAGAATGGTACAATCTTCCTAGAACTTCTTTCAGCATTTGAAAGAGTCGGTGACCATGCAGACAATGTTGCATTCTCACTTCCTAGAAAGAAACTTGTTTCTTATGCTAACGATAGATAATTAAATAAAATTATGGGCTATTGCTTTTGCAATAGCCCTTTTCTTATCTATACATATTAAGGAGAATTTTTATTTTTAATTTTGATTGTGGTTTTGTAAATTTGAGATTGTTTGAATAAGAAGAAAAGCTAATTAAAAAGAATTGAGAATAATATTAAAATCTATTCTTCCATTTGCTTACCTAAAAATGCAGCAGCACTTTGACAGAGCTTTACTTCTGTATTTGTTGGAATTTTTACTGTGTCACTTTCTAACATACACACCGAACCGGTAACATCTCCGGAAGCAATAATAGGGTAGATAATACCTGCCGGTGAGTCAATGCCCTCTACCGGAAAGGTATCGCCGTTGCTGGTTTCTGTTGCAATGTAACATCTTCTTTGTTCCATATATCGCTCAAGGCTTTGGGTAACTCGCCTTTCAAGATATTCCCTTTTACTTGCACCGGATACTGCAATAACATGGTCTCTGTCGGTAATAACAGTTGGCATTTGGCTAACCCTCATTAATACATCAGCATACTGAGTGGCAAAGTTTCCTAACTCTCCTACAGGAGAATATTTCTTAAAAACCACTTCGCCATCAGTAGCAGTGAAAATTTCTAATGGATCACCCTCACGAATACGCAGTGTTCTGCGAATTTCTTTAGGTATAACAACTCTGCCTAAATCGTCAATTCTCCTAACAATACCTGTGGCTTTCATATATCAACATTTCCTTTCTAAATTAATGGATATAACACCCACTAATATTATCTGTAAGTAAATATTGACTATGCCAAAAATTATAAGGTTATTTATGGAATTTTTATTTTAAAATTTTGTCTGTGGGTAAAGGTAAGTTTGATAAATTTGGGTTTGTAGTGCTAGAACTTGCCTTGTTATGTGGTAGATATTTAGAATTAGTAGAAACCATCCAGCCTTCCTTGTG
>CAKSNZ010000039.1 GCA_934476515.1 uncultured Ruminococcus sp.
TTAGTATATGCGAATTGTATACCATGTCCTTGCGCTCCTGTATACCATGTTACTCTTGACACACTGTTCGCCCCTACAACCGTAAGCCAAAAGTTTGTTGTAATTTTGTCCTATGTAGTTACCCTAAATTTGTACATATTCGCCAGTCTCCCTTGTGTAAAGGGAGATGTCAGCGATAGCTGACAGAGGGATTGTTTAGTAGGCAGTAATAGATAGATAAAATTTAGATAGGAAAACAAAACCTATTATATATCTATCGAATAAAATTGATATAGCAAAAAGTATATACCATAACAATCCCTCAGTCGCTCTTTAAGAGTAAATTGTCATTCTTCCAATTTACAAGCGACAGCTCCCTTTACACAAGGGAGCCTTATTTGCTGAAATTTAACACTTTACATTTAGCACTACAAACCCTAATTTATTAAGCTGATTTATCTTAAGCAACGCAGAAACAAAATTAAAAAAGAGTACAGAAGAACTGATAAAATGAAATCAATTCAACTGTACTCTTTATTTTTATTTTAAAGTTTTTATTTTTATATTTCAAATTCTATCCAATAGGAACTATATATAAATAATTACCCTACTATTATAATCACCTATATTTATTATATTTTAAATCAACATTTACAATTACTACAATATTTTGAAATTATAAAAGGTAAATTAAAGACCGTATTTTATTTTTATACGCTCAAGTTTTTTGCCGATTGGTTTTATTAGAACAAACAGGAACACCACATTTGAAATGGCATAGGTGATTGTAACAGGGATTGCAGTTACAATATTTGCAATAAATCTTGAAAAGTTAAATGTACCGTCATACCAAAATGTTGTCCACACATCCATAAGAAATGAGAACAGTACACCGGCTAATGCACCGAAAACAAGTAGAATAATAATATTCTTTTGAAGGACTTTAGCAAGTAACCCTGCAAGTAGCCCAATCAGTCCCCAAGCAAACATTTGGAATGGTGTCCATGGTCCTTGACCGAAAATAAAGTTAGAGATAAGGGCAGTAAACGCCCCACAAATAAAGCCATATTCATAACCCATATAAATACCGGTTATCACCACCATTGCAGTTACAGGCTTAAAATGTGGAATAAATGAAAATAGAAATCTACCGGCTACCGAAAGTGCAATCATTACTGCTAAGATAACTAACTTTGTGGTGTTGGTGTCCTTCTTTTCAAAAGTCAAAAATAGTGGTACTAGGGAAAATAATGCCACACAAAGTGACACCCATGCATATGACCTATCCTTAAAAACCACCACACCTAATATAACTGCAAGTGGTACTAATATTATTAGAAATGAAAGTTTAATTATTTTCTTAGCCATTTTGTTCCTCCTTAATTAGAGAAACTACATCATCAACAGTAACTGCATTTGCGAATTTATCACGAGAAATTCTGCTTGATGCTGTGGTGTAGAAATTATTTTTTGAGAAAAATTCTTGTGGTACAAGTGAGGACAGCACTTCCCCATCAAAGAAAAGACCACATCTGTCTGCTACTATTGAGGCAAATTCCACATCATGGGTTACTGTAATAATTGTCACACCATCTGATTTAATCTCTTGCAAAATTTTGCTTAATGAAAGTTTACTGTAAGCATCCACACCCTTAGTAGGCTCATCAAGTAAGAGAATTTTCGGTTCAGAAATCAAGACTTTTCCTAAAGCACATTTCTGTATTTCACCACCACTAAGGTCATAAGGATGGTTTTCTAATAAGTCCTTTATACCTAACTTTTCAGCTACTGAATTTATCTTATCTTCATAATCCGATTTTTCAATTCCCTTAATTTTGCAAAGTTCTGTATAGTCATCAATGACTCTGGATTTTAGGAAAACCGATTCAGGGTTTTGTGGCAACATTGCAACACCAAGTCGGTTAAAATCGGCAGTGGTTTTCTTAGTCATTTTGTTGTTATCAATTATAACCTTGCCTCTGTATGGCTTTAGAAGTCCTGCAAGAATTTTCAATGTTGTGGTTTTGCCTGAACCGTTACCACCTAAAATACAGAAGTGTTCACCTTTTTTGATACTTAAATTTGTACCGGAAAGAATGTCATTTCCACCTTTTTCATATCTAAAGAATACATCCTTTAGGGTGATAATATCTTCTGTATTCGGAATAGTATTTCGCAAAGGTAATTTTCTTTCAGAGAAATTCAAGTTAATAAAATTTCTACCTTCCTTTACTGTTAAAGGACATTCACCTTTACTGCCGGACTTTTGCCAAATCCGTACTGCTGAAGGGAAACCTTGTGACATAGGGTGGTTACTGAGCTTTTCACACACATTCCTAGGTGTATCGTAACAAATCACCTTGCCATCTTCCATAACTGCAACCTTATCGGCAATAGGGAAAACCTCTTGAAGTCTATGTTCAATAATAATTACAGTTAGTCCAAGTTCATCATTGATTTTCTTTAAGGTTGTAATAAAATCATTGGCAGTTATAGGGTCAAGCTGAGAAGTAGGTTCATCAAGAATAATAACATCAGGTGACATTGCCATAACTGAGGCAAGGTTCATTAACTGCTTTTGACCACCTGAAAGTTCAGTAGTCTTTTTTCTAAACAGACTTGTAATGCCAAAGTAGTTTGCCATTTCCCCTACTCTCAGTCTTATATAGTCAGAGTCATAACCTAGGCTTTCAAGACCAAAAGCAAGTTCATGCCACACCTTATCCGTAACAATTTGTTGGTCAGGCTTTTGGAATACAAAGCCGATTTTTTGTGCAGAAATTTTATCATCTAGCTTTTCTACATCTTCACCCTTATAATAAACTGCACCTTGCTTTTCCCCATGTGGTGCAATTTCTTTTTTTAACATTCTAAGCAGTGTAGTTTTGCCACTACCTGACTGACCACACACCACAACAAAATCACCACTGTTAATAGATAGGTTCACATTTTGTAGTGCAAAGTTTTCCTTATTCGGATAAGAAAATGTTAAATCTTTGATACTGAGTATTTCCACACAATCACCTCCCAAACCTCTGATACAAATGGTATAAATGATAATAAAGCAAAACTAATATATACAATAATCTGACTAATGCCAAAATTAAAATTTGAAATTTCCGGATAAAAGCTAAAGTCAGTTACTCCCATAGCCATTCCCACAATTACTATGCCAAAGAAAATTACAATAGCAAGTAGATAAATTAAGTCCCTTGACCTAAATTTGTACATAGAAAAGTGGGTTCTTCCCTTTAGTCCATAACCTCTTGCTTTCATTGATGAGGCAGTTTCTACAGAATTTTCAAGTGACCAAGTGATTAGTGCAGAAAACACCTTTAGTTCACTTGTGATTTTATTTACAAAACCTTTTCTGTCATACAGACCTATTGAACTTTGTACATTTCTGATTTCATGTAGCTTTTCTTTAAACAAAGGAATAAACCTTAGTGCCATTGACAGTACAAGGGAAAGCTTAGGAATAGCCTTACCGAAAAGATAAAGGAACTTATCAGTAGTCATAATTAAGCTATAGCACTTGCACCAATAGATAACTGCCATCAGCATTAGGGCAATATCCATACCGTAAATAATAGCCTCCATAGTTACAGGGTTGCCATTCATAAAGAATAGTGGTGTTACACCGTTGTGTGAAAATAATGGATTGATAATTGTTATCAACAGAAACATAGGAATGTAAAAGGTCAAATCCTTTAGAAACACCTTTATATCTTGAATCATTAGGAAAAACAAAAGTCCACCAACTAACCCTACACCTAAAATTATAGGGTTTGTGCTAAACATAGAAATTACAATTTCACTTAGAAAATACACCATTAAAACTGCCGGATGAATTGTGGCAAAACTTTTTAACTTGTTACTTTCCATTGCTTTCCTCCACAAAATCACAACCAACATCTCTGCCTAAATCACAGGTATAGGACCATACAATATCATCACCGTCTTTTAAAGTATAATTGGAACAACCATACTTAGGAAACTTATTGTTTACCTTATACATCCAGCCTGATAATTCTCCACAAGAATATTCATAAAGGTAGTTAATACCCTCAATATAGGCACTACCGTATTTATTTAGGTCAGCACCCTGATATTCCATTTGGATTTTCTTGTAGCGAGTTACTCTGTCAAGAATATCAAAAACAGTATCCTTTGGGTTAAGCACAAACCTAGTTTTCTTTAGAATATAGCCATCCTTTGGAATATACTTTTCTAAATTTGAATCTAGCTTGTCCTTATTGTCAAAGACAGTTTTACATTCTATTGTCATTGTTACTGTTTTGCTATCCGGTTTAATATCGTCAACATGGGTTAGGTAATATTCATCAACAGACTGAAAGTCTGTACCCATTATTAAGATAATTACTACTATTATACCGGCAAAAATTGCAAGAATATCTTTCTTCACTATTCTTCCTCAAAATCAATTTCTTTTTTCTTCTTAATTCTTTTTCTGATTCGTAAAACTACAAATAGTATCAGTAGTACTGCCACAACTGTTAGCACTGCAAAAACTATAATATTTCTTGTTTTTTCACTAACTACTGCTAAGGCTCTTTCTGTATCATCAAAGCCTGAAACTTTTGTTTTGTCATAACTACTTAAACTGTTGTAGTCAGCAATTACCTTTTCAATTTTATCCTTATCACTGATTTTCACATTATCAATAGGATAAATTGAATTGATAGTAGTATTAATTGAGTTGATTTTTTCCTGTATTTTTTCTATTTCTGCTTTATCATTTTTCAGAGTAGAAACATACTTTTCATTTTTACTGTACTGCGCCTTTTCCAATAAAGCTAAAACATCACCATAGTTTTCTGTGGTTAAATCTTTAGGTAAATTATTAATCTTTTCAATATCTTTATCAGTCAAAGGACTTTTCTTAGAAATTGTATCGGTAAAGTCATAAAGTGACTTTTCTCCATTTACATAACGAATATATGATGAAAGTGCAAGTAAAGTTTGTTCACTAGCCATTGAATTTGATTTACCGGCTACTGCTGTAGGGTTGTCCTTATCATTTACATAAGAATGAGTAAATCCACCATCGGAAGTTTTGTACTTCATTATAGCTGACAGTAAAGTGTTGTTACCTTTGATAAACCTTTTATCGGTTTGAGCATTAATATTCAGTGCAGAAAGTGCAATTACAACTTGACTTGAACTTTCTACATTTTCAGTACCCCAACTAGTAAAGCCACCACTGTTCTTTTGACTTTTTGAAAGGTAGTTAAGTGCCTTGTTGATAGACTCTTTTACATTTTTATAATCTTGATTTTTAGCAAGGGATTGTAGAGCCATTGCAGTTAAGTCAACATCAGAGTCACCACTTGTCAAAGCCCAACCACCATCTTTGTTTTGAGCTGAAATTATACTGTTAATAATGCTTTCCTTACTGTTAAGTGCATTACTTGGTACAGAATAGTTGTTACTGTCAAGTGCAATTAATGCCCAAATGTAACCGTTGATACCTTGCCTACCTAAACCATCTCTGTTATATGTACCGTCAGCAATTAGGTTGATACTGTTGCCGTCTTTATCTTTGCCAAAGTTTGTAGGATTACCACCACAAGCTAAAACAGAAAGTGTAATTCTGTGCCATTCTGTTGACTTATATTTACTTAACTTCTGAGGAGTTTTGTATGACTTTTCCACATAGTCCTTTAAAGATGTTAAATATGCGTTATAGTCATCATCATAACCAAGCCTATTCATAGCAATAGGATACCAGTCACCGTTAGTAGTACCGGCATAAGTTAGGTATTCACCGGTTAACAGATTACTGTCTTTACTGACCTTTTGGTCAGACTTTTTCCAATTTACAATATTATCACAAATAGATTTTAATTCTTTTGTAGAATATATTTTACTTTCAGCACCATAGGCAACTGTTACGGTAGAAAGTATCATCACCATTACAATTACACAAGGTATAATCTTCTTAATCATTTTCATTACTTATCACTTTTCTTCTTAATCATCATTATTAATGTACCTAAAACTACTATCAAAATACCTACAACAAAAATCATAATCAGGTTAATAAACACATCTTTATAGTCCTTTGACTTTGTAATTACATTAGATTTTTTATTTTCTTTAGTAGAATTATTAGTTACTGTGGTACTTTCTGTTGTTGAAGTTGTAGTGTTGCTCACTGTTGTACTTTCAGTATTAGAAGTAGTTTCTGCTACTGTTTCTTCACTACTATTACTACTGTTATCCCTATTATTATTTACAACATTGTTAACTGAATTATCATTAGGCTGATAATTATTTGTGTTGTTATATGTTGGGGTAGTTTTATTTTCCGTTACAGAATTATAACTATTAGTAGTTGTATAAACCACTTCAGAATTTTTTGTTGCTTTAGTTGGATTAGTAGTTGTATTTTTATGTGTAGTAGAATTTGTAACAGTAGGTTTTGACTCAACAGACTTTGTTGTTGTAGCCTCTGTTACAGTAGGGTCATAAGGCTTTTCATACACATCGGTCATATTATACAAGAAATTCTTGTTATTGCATAGTCTATAATAAGCCACTAAACCGTAAAAACATTGTTCTGTAGCCATTTGATTATAGTTACTGCCTTTAGTGTGGGAAAAACCATTTCCAACATAATAAGAAAGCAAAATGTCAACAGGACTTTTGCCATTCTTAATAAATCTTTTATCTGTGTCAGGGTTAATACCTAATGAGCAAAGTGCCACAATAACTTGACTTGTACTTTCACTGTTAACAGTACCAAAGCTAGAAAATTCTCCTGAAGAATTTTGCATCTTAGTCAAAGCAGTAATACCTCTGTCAACCGACTTTTTTACTTCTTCATTAGAATTATAATACTTAGCCAAAGAAGTAATAGCCATTGCAGTAATGTCAGGGTCAGGTGTATTACCGATTAAAGCCCAACCACCGTTACTTAGTTCTTTACTTATAATATATTCAATTAGATTTTCCCTAGTAGTTTGGTTGCTAGGATTTTCATTTTTAGGGATTTCATAGTTGTTACTGTCAAGTGCAATTAATGCCCATATAGGACCGTTGATACCTTGCCTTTTTACCTTATTAAAATCAGATAAATAACTTAGAAGGTTATAACTGCCTACATTAGTAACATCACTGCCTATTGAAGTTAGTGAAAGGATAACCCTTGAATACTCTGTGTATTTTGCAGTGGATAAAACTCCATTCTTCTCCACCAAGGTATTTACTACATTATTCTGATATTTTTCAAAGTAGGATTTGTCTATATTTAAATCAGACCTGGCAAGACCAATAACCTCCCACTCACCACCGATTGAACCTACAACTGGGGATTGATTAGCAAGGTACTTTCCTGTAGCGTTATATTCTTCCCTACCCTTTAGTGAAGTACTAACCGAACCTACACTTATAATAGAAAGGAAAATTGCAACAACAATAGGCAATACTAGGAACTTACTTTTTCTCTGCATTTTTCTTTTCCTTTTTATTTAATTTAAAAATCTTTAGGTATGCAATATACACACCTTCAGCTACTGCAACTGCAGTAACAATAATAAACATAATATATATATAAACATCACTAACACCACTACTACCGTCAGTTGCAAAACAAGTTGTACAACTAATAATAATTAGCAGAATTACTGATATTACAGTCAAAGTTAATTTCTTAATTTTCATAGTTTTATTTTCTTTATTAGAATTTTTATTCTTCATTATTTTTCTCACAATTTTTCTTGTACTGAGCTTTTCTTTCCTTTGCTCTTTTTTGTTTCTCTTGTTTTACTAATAATTTTTTGTCATCCCTAGGTGGCTTTACTCCTGCCTTTTCCAATGCTCTTGGCCATGGACCTAGGTGGGACTTTATCATCATAACTTGCCAATCTGTAAAGTCACTTTTCTTAGGCAATTCATTATTTTTATTAAATTTATTCTTTATAAGAATTATACAATCTTCTTTAGTTAACTTTTCTTCCATCATTTCTCCACTGTAAATATGGAAATAACTGATACTCCCCTAAGGAAGTATCAGTTACCCCTATAAATTAAATTATTTTGAATACATATAGAATGATGCACCAATTAAAGTATCAAGTTCCGGATTGGCAATATACTTCTGAATCTTTGTTACAGATTTTACAGTAATTATATCCATATGGTCAAACATAGCACATTCTTTCTGAACATCATTTAGTTCAGCTAACTTAGTAGCATACTTCTGTAGTAATGTTACATCCTGAACAGTTACTTCACCGTCTTGGTTTATGTCACCATAAATATACTTACTTCTCTCTACACCACAGTAAATACACTTGTCGTTTTCGAAAGTACAGAATTCTTCTTCACTTTCACCACAACCATCACAAGTCTTAATGTGTTTACCGTTTAATAGAGTTTTGTAAGTGTAGTTATGAATATGCTTTTCACCATAGCAATATAGATAACCTTCTTCGTTAAAGAAGTAGATTTGACCTTCATCATCAATAGCAATCTGTTCGTAAGCATATGCTGCTGTACTTGTTGTTGAAAGGTTGCTTAACTGCTTTAGTGTACCGGAAGTGCTGTTTTCATTATCCTCTAGATAATAAATATTACCCGGTGCATTGTATGACTGAACATAAATATAAACATTGCCTGTTTCTTCTTCGTAACCTGTTGAAAGAATTGGGTTACTCTGAATTTTCATACCGATTTTATTTGTTGTGTAGATAGTATTCATAAAGTTGCTATCCTCAGGATTACCGTTGATAACATCAATAGTACCACCCTGACCTGCTACATAAATTCTGTTGTTATATACAACCGGTGCACATACAGATTCTTGGCTGATAGTAGCAGATTTATAAGTTTCCTTATCAAAGTCACCATTATCATTTAGCTTAACTGCATGTAGGTTTTTCTGCTTGTATGAACCCCAATATAGATAATCTGTTGTATCATCATATGTAAGTTCACCACCAATATTATAAGTAGTAGTACGGTTTTCATCATACTTATACTGATACTTAATTGTGTTTGTCTTGTAGTCAACACAGTAAATATCATTTGTTGCTACTACATAGTAGTAATTATTAGCAAATACACCTTGTGACCAGTTAAAGGCATCTCCACCAATAGTACCGTCACCAACCTGAGTTAGTACATTGTCACTATTTTTATTTACCTTATAAATATTACCGTTACAAACTAAGTAACCGTTGTTGTACTGCATTGGGTGATACTGATTAAATGTACCTTTTACTTTGCCAAGTGACTGTAAAGTATCAATGTCAAATGCTTCAATATCACTTGCAGTTGAAACGAAAATCATTCCGTCACCATATGCAACATAGTCATAATAGAAAGCTGTTGAACCGGCTACTGCAACAGTTTCGCCTTTACCTGTTTTTGTGTCAACCTTGTGTAGGCTACCTGCACCTGTAGCATATAGATAATCGTCAACAATTACTGACTGACCGGCATAGTAAGAACCCCAAGAACCCTTAGTTCTGTTAAGTTCATAAGACCATTTTTCTTCCGGATTATTCTTAACAACCTTAGTATCAGTTACCTGATTGCCGTCTTTGAAGTTATTCATAGCACCGGCCCATTCAACATTGTGTGTGTCCTCAGGTTCATCAGGTGTTGACTGCTTTGCATCATCAAGTGCCTTAATAGCATTATCAATCTGTTCTTCTGTTACATTCCAAGTGTTTAATAACTTAACTGCATCTGTATAAGCAGTACCGTATTCACTCTGAGCATTTTCGTCATTAATATCAGCAACATAAGAAATAAGGTCACTTCTATCTACAAACTTATTTGTAGTATCAAAGCTCATCATACCCCAGCTAATACCAACATCTTCACCATAGCCGTAAAGAGTGTACTGAAGTCTTACAACACTACCGTCTGTATAGTGAGTTGTGTCTGCCTTGTCAGCATAGCTAACACCACCTGCACCAACATCAATACCCTTGTTATCTACAGTAAACATCCAACCACTGTATGAAGTGTAATCAAATGCCTTAAGAACATCTTTCTCTGTTCTACCATTTACATTTTCACCAATAGCCTTCTTAATGTCTGAAGGAATTTCATCAGAAGTCCAATTTTCAGGTTCGCCACCATCTTTGATACCTTCTAGGTAGTAGTTTGAAATATCACCTGTAAATGTACTTCTGTCGCCTAACATTCTTTCTGTAATATCTGCCAAAGACTCACCCTCATAGTAACCAACCTTGATTGGTTCTTGAATGAAACCTTGACCAAGAGTGTTTCTTTCAACAGTCATATAAATATAACCGTCAAAAGCCTTTTCTTCTTCTGCACTAAAAGTTGCTACTGTTGAAATAACAAGAGCTAGTGCAAGAAATAATGATAATAATTTTTTCATTGTTTCCTCTCCTTGTTGTTTTTATATAATATCATAATGCAAACTATAATTGCCAAAACAACTACACCTGCAATTATTATTAAAAAAATGAAAAATCCATTTACAGTATTAATTTCTTTTACAGAGTTATTACTACTTTCACTACTTAAATTATCAGAGTTATCAGAAATATTAGAATTATTATCTTCATTATTACCCTTAACATTTTCAGTATTGCTTACTGTTTCCTTACTGATATTTTTACTGTTATCAGTAGCAGTTTCTTTTGTATCATTCTTCTTGTTATCGGTACTTTTATTTTCTCTATAAGAATTATTATCTATACTATTAATACTATTATCTGTATTATTATTTACAGAATTTTTATTAACTGCTTTAATACTGTTACCGTTAATATCTTTCTTTGTGGTTTTATCAGTAGTATTTTTAGTAGTTTTTGAAGTAGGAATTTTCACTTTAACAGTAACAGTATCACTGTCTTTTTTGCCTTCTCCATTGTCAAAAACAGATTTAACTGTAATTGCAGTATTGTCCTTTACCTTAAAATACTCATTATTGCTATAGCTTTTTCCATTATAATGATACGTTACCCTAGAATAATAATTTTCAAGGGTTGCATTTATAGCAACATTGCTTTTGCCCTTAGGCAAAGTTAATGTATAGCTTTTATTATTAGTAGAAAAGCTAGGTGACAGCTTACCACTTGTAAAGTGCAAATTCTTAATTTTTGCAACAGGATTATTAAAGTCACAACCAATATCTTTACCAAGACCGGTAGCAGTAAACTGCCACTTAATTTCATCATTATTTTTTACATAAAATTCTGATGCACCTTTATTGATAAACCAGTTGTTGTAACTAATCATCCAACCACTTTCGCTACCAACAGAAAATTCACCTAAACCGTAACCGTCACTAACCTTTTTTCCACTTACTGTAGTAAAGTTGTCAATAGAAGCAAGATAAAAACCACCACCCATTTCAGGTTTACCTGTATATGCCGGTTTGATACCCTTTTCCTTTAGTAGTCTTAATGTGACAGTTGCAATAGTATCGTTTTTATTAATTTTTACTTTGGTTTTGTTAATGATTTTCCCAAGCTGATGAGGAAAATCTCCCTTGTCACTACCACGGATACCATAGTCCTGAAAGCTAATAGTTACATAACCACTACTAGCAGAAACATTTACTATACCAAATGATAGGATTACTGTGATAGCAACAAGGATTAGAGCAAATAACTTTTTCATAAACACCTAAAATATAACACAAAATGGGCATAAAAAAACTCCTTGCAAAACGCAAAGAGACACCAAAACAAAACATTACCCATAGTAATGCTTTAAAAATGGTTACTCTTCTTACCCAAAAGTACTAAAACCTTGAATATAGCAAGTCATCTGGCTTAATTCACAGTAATGGCAGTTGCAACGGACTTTCACCGTATTTCCCTTGCCTATATTCTTATTCAATTACAAAGACAGTATACCACAATCTCCCCTATATTTCAACTTATATTTTTTAGCTATAAAATGTGACAAATTATTTTTATAATAAAAAAGTGGTAGCAAATAAGCCGTAAACTTACTTGCCACCACAAGATTAATTAATATTTTGAAACTGCTTTTACTTTTGAAGCACAATTTGAATAAGTATTCTTATTTTTACCTGAATTAACAATACTAATTTTTTTACCCTTAACGTAATAAATTGCTGAACCCTTGATTTTTGTGTCACTAACATTTTTAAACTTATTCTTGCTTATAGTAACATTTTCTTCAAAAGGTAATGAAATAGCATGACCTACTACATTGGTAAACTTATTGTTTTGGATTGTAATGCCATTACAATTTTTCTTACCGGCTGCATGAGAACCAATAGCTCTAACTACACCGTTAAAATTACAATTATGAATATTAACGTTTTTTGTAGAGGTACCATCCCAACTTGACTTAATTGTTGGCATTGCTCCTTCTTCATCAGTTTCAATTTGAGCTACTTCAAAATGGTAGAACTTACCGGTACCTTTCTTACCACTTTGTCTTTCAAGGTACTTATCAAAATTCTTTGTTGCTAAAGGCTTATCGGTAGCCACTCTGTAGATAACGTCATTTCTCTTATTATCTGTATTAACAGAGTCTGTATAAAGAATGTTTTTAAAATTACAATGACTAATTTCAATATTTCTTGATGAAGTAAGCTGGAATACATGGCTATAATACAAAGCCTTTTCCACTGTAATGTTTTCAACCTTTAGATTAGCACCGTGTAAGAAATACATAAAAGAAGATGGCTTGTATGTTTTAGCCTTATCGTCACCACCGGCAACAACAAAGTTTCTTACAGTAATATTTTGGGAACCATTATATCCTTTAGTATTTGTATCATCATTATCAAAATTAATGAAAATAGGCAAAGCTCTTGTCTTGATTAATCTTGTATTTGCTCCGGAGCCTTCTACTTTTGTCTTAGAATAAAGTCTATAAAAACCATCAACATAGAAGTCGCCTTTACTAAGTTTAACTGTTAGGTTCTTTCTCTGTGCAAAAGGAATTTTTGCTCTACTCTTAGTTTTACCGATTTTGGTAATAGTATTGCTAACGTCACAGTTCTTCTGGAATATATACTGAATACAGAACTTACCACTATTTTCACTGGTAGTAACCGTATTATTCTTTTCGTTTACATAACTATTAGTAAACTCGCCCTTATTATTAAAACTACCATACTGCCACTTATATGTTTTTCCTTGTTTCCAAAGCTTAACAACATAATTAATAATAACTGTTTTGTAATTAGGTTTTTTTAATGTAACAGTAATATAATTAGGCTTACTGCTTTTATTCCAAATATGTGATGTTGCATCACTTGCATTGTTAAGATGTCTTGTACTTTTACCATTTGCATCTGTAACAACAGGATAATTTGTTCTAACATTTGTTGATTCTGCACTTGAAGTCATTGGCATAACAGAGAATGCAGTTAGCATCATAATCATTGCCATAATAAGTGCAACACAATTTCTACATTTTTTCATTTTATTACTTCCTTTCATAATGTAAAATTTGAGAAATATTTTCTATTTCCCAAAGTAACCCTTTTAAATAGTAAAAAGGTTACATAATTTGCAATATTTTAATTTACCAATTCAACAGTATAATTATATAATTTTATCCAAATTAATGCAATGTTAATTTTCCACAAAAAACTCTTTACATCAGTAAATAAATAGTATAAACTACAAGTATAGTTATGAAATGAGGAATTAATATGAAAAACTTAGACAAAATTTTTATGGCATTATTTATTATAGGTACAGTATTCCTTGTTGTATCGGTATGTTTCTTTAGACTTGCTCCAATCGGTTTTAATGTTGCAATGTCAATTTTGGAAGGACTTACTGCTTTAATTATGCTTGTACTTACCGGTATTTCTGCTATCAAAAATCATAAATCATCCGGTTCATGGTATAGCAACCCTTTCCAAACTGTCTTTTTCTCAGTTATCCTTATTGGTTGGGCTATTGCCGTATTCTTTGTAATGTGATTTTTGTTTTGGTATCTGATTTGAAGTAATTTCATTCTACAAATTATATAGCAAAGGTAAAATATGATTATAAACATAAAGACAAACCGTACAATAGAAGAAATGGAAAACACATTATCAAATCTAATTCTAGAAAAATATCCCAGAAGGTACAGTGAAAACAGAAAAGGTATCAACTGGGTAAGCAACAAAAAGGACTTTCTATGCTTATTTTATGAGGATGATAACAAGGATCGTTTTGGTTGTCAAACTACTGCAAAACCATTTTTCTACGGAAAATTGATTAAATTCAGAGGTAACTACAGAATAGTAGGCATTGCTTGCCTTAACATAGTAGATATTCTTATACTTCTGGCTTTACTCATAATTTCAATTTTTGGAGCTGATGAATTTTTGGAATTTGACAGTGAAACTCTGTTTGGCTTAGTCTTTGCTTGTTTTATCCTTGCAATTTTTGTTAATGACCTACTTATCGACACTAAAAAAATCAAGAAATATTTAATAGAAAAATTCGGATAGGAGATTTTAATTGAAAAACTTTAATATTAACTTAAAAATTAATGATGTAATGGCTGAGTCATCTTCTGTAGTACAACTTTATGTGAATGATGAAAAGTTGTGTAGCTTATGTGATGAAAACAAATATTATTCAAACAATATTGAAATTGATAATAATGAAGCTACTGTTCAGGTAAAAAGCACATATCACAAAGGTTCTACCACCTTAAAAACTAATAATCCTATTAAGAAAGTATTTTCATATATTGTTCTGTTTATAGTCAATATTTTCTCAATTGCAGAAAAGTTAGAATGTCCCTATGAATTTAAGGATAAAATAGAAATTAATGTTACAGGTAATGAACCTTATATATCAATCAGTTTGTATAAACCGACTGCAACAGAACAACCACAAATCTTTATTGATAGCAAGGATATTTCTTTTAAAAAAACAAAAGACTGCTATATTAACAAAACTGCATTAAAAGAAATTTATAATGAAAGAAAAAAGGCTACTACTGTATTTTCAGTAGTAGCAAGTTTAATTTTCCTTATTGTAGGATTGGTTGGTATATTTCTAAAAAATTATACAACCTTTATATTTTCCTTAATCATTATAATGCTTTTTGTAGTGATGTATTTTTGTTCAAGAAATAGTCTTAACAAACAGTATAAAAATTTATTAAAAGTTAAATAACAGTTATAGGATTGATTCACTATGCTAAACAAACTGCACCTTGAAATTGAAAATAACAATGACTTTTCCAATAATTACACAGTAATGATTAATGGGAAAGTTATTAATATGGAAAAGCATAAGGATATTTTGGAATATAATTATGCAACAAAGTCAGATAAATGTGAAATTAATATTTACGGTGAAGATATTTGGAACAAAGATGAGTCTATACAAAGAAAGATTGTGTGGTTATCAATATTTGATTTTCAATTTGGAAATTCAATGGAGAACCTGCCTATCTCTGCACATTACTCAAAGAATTTTGATTTTAATGAGAAATCGGAATACAATCTGCACTTAACAGAAAAGGACTTTGTTAAAGTAGAAAAAAGTTCCTTGTCTTATTGGAACAAGTGTTCTCTCATACAAACAATTTTATGCACCTTGCTTTTAACTGTTGTTTTGGTTTTATTGGGATTTGTTTTCAGTAACTTTGTATTTAAAGTAATATTTTATATTATCGATTTAGCTTTAGTTTCCTTTATCTTCGTTGTGCTAAATAGGAAAAGAAAAGAATTGTATAAAAAATTATTCATCTTTTCAAATAAAAAATATTTTTAATTTTATCTGTTGGTAAAGATTAGTTAGATAAATTAGGGTTTTTCAATTTTGTCTGTGGGTAAAGGTAAGTTAGTTTTTTATTGAGTATAAAGGAAAATTTGCAAAATTATCATACCTCATAATTATTACAATAGTATGGCTAACAGGTGTAGGGGACATCATTGATGTCCCGTTTGAAAATTAACCTTTTTATTTGTATTTTGTCCTTTGTAGATATTATAAATTTATAGTCTGTAAATAGGACAAAAATCCCATAGGTATCACACTTTCATTACGGGCGAACGATGTTCGCCCCTACACCTGTGAGTCATAGTTTTTATATAATTTAGGTACATATTCTCACTATGAATTTTCTTTATAACCAATTGAATTTAAAAGAAATTTACCTTTACCC
>CAKSNZ010000040.1 GCA_934476515.1 uncultured Ruminococcus sp.
AAATGTCCCGTTAGGGACAAAGGGTTTGCCGTTTTCGCTAGAAAAGCTAGTCATTCGTGAATTGCAGAGCAATTCACTTTTTAAAGAATGACTGAAGGAGGGATAAAACTGTAAATTAGATGAATTAATCGGTTATTCTTTAATTAACCTATATTACATAAACAACTCCACAAACCCAATTTTATAGAACAAATTTTATACTAAAGACAATAAGGAAATTGAGATATTTATATATACAGAACTGTTTATCTTAACCAATAATCAAATTAAAAATACAAACTTAAAATGTGATTATTCTAAAATGAACAAACTATAAAGAAAGTTGCAATAAATTATTGGGCTTATTAGTTACGGTTAAGAGTTAAGTACAAAAGCTAAAGACGACAAAAACACCCACCTGAAAACAGGTGGGTGAATTATTATTCAGTAGATTATTAAGTTGTAATTAACTAAAATTACTTCTTAACTGTTACCTTTGTCTGAGCAGACTTTCTAGAACCGTCAGCAGCTGTGAACTTAACTACTGTTTTACCCTTCTTAAGAGCCTTAACTGTTACAGTCTTACCTGACTTAATCTTAGAAGCTGATAGCTTAACGATACCCTTCTTAGAAGAAGAAACCTTTACATACTTGTTGTAAGTGTTCTTTGGAGATAGAGTAGCCTTAATCTTAACAGAAGCACCCTTCTTCTTTAGAGTTGCTGTCTTCTTATTGATTGTAATCTTTGTAGCCTTCTGAGCCTTAACTGTTACAGTACACTTAGCAGACTTCTTGCTGCCGTCTTTAGCTGTTACTGTGATAGTAGCCTTACCTGGCTTAATAGCCTTTACAACACCCTTAGATGATACTGTAGCAATCTTTTTGTTAGATGACTTATATGTAACACCCTTGTTGTTAGCAGTCTTAGGACCAACTGATGGCTTAATTTTGAATGATGTACCGTTATTAACTGTCTTCTTAGATGGGCTTAGCTTGATGCTTGTTACAGGCTGCTTAACTGTTACTTCGCAAGTAACAACTAGAGGGTTAGCTTCACCAGGGTTCTTAACTGTTAGAGAAATAGTAGCCTTACCCTTAGCCTTACCTTTTACAACACCCTTCTGGTCAACTGTAGCAACACTTTCATTGCTTGATGCCCAAGTCTTTTCAGCGTTGTCAGCATATAGGTATGTAGCCTTGATTGTAAGAGTCTTACCAACGTTAACTGAAGCAGTCTTCTTATTAAGAACAGCTGTTGGATCCTTTACTTCGAAAGTTGTACCAGCTGTGTAATCCCAAGAACCGTCAGCATGTAGGTAGTGAAATTCGCCACCGTATGTTGTAGCACCTGATAGAGGGTTTTCCTCCTTCTGATTTGGGTCAATAACATATACCATGTTAGCAAATGATACGCCATCTGGATAATTATCGCTTTCGCCTGCACTGTAACCTTCTAGGTTAACGTCCTTTGTCTGGAAGTTTTTACCCCAGTTTGGAGATGGTTTTTCACCTTCAGCAGCCTTAGCACCACCGTCGATACCGTTGTTGATAACCATTACCTTAACGTCTGCTGGAGCATCAATGTAATAAACTCTTGTGCCATCTTCTTTAACGATAGATGTTGATCTCATTTGATAAGAATGCTGCCAATCCTCGTTCTTATCTGTGCCAGCCCACCAATATGCACAAGCTGTTGCATTTGTGAATGTGTACCAGTCAGCAGGCATAGCAAAGAAATATCTTGTTGAAGGACTGCCGTCTGTAGGACCTGTGTAGATACCGCCTAGGCTTGTAACAGCACTAGTGTTACCTCTAGGGTCTGTTGTTTCTTCTGGCTTTGATTCTGTTGGAGTTGGAGCTGGTGTAACTTCTACATCGTTAACCCAAGCTCTAACCTTCTTTTCAGTTGTTAGAACGATCTTAACTGTTGAGTTAGGTTCTGTGATAGCGATTTCAGCATTTGAGTTTTCACCAATTGCAACACCGTCATAGTTGTAAGATGTTGTCCATGTGCCGTTAGCAGCTACCTTGAACTGATAAGGTGTGCCAGCTTCATCCTTAGGCTGTACGTTTGAAACTACGATTTCGAATGTACCGTCTTCTTTAGCTGTCATCTGGTTAGCTGCTGCATCTACGATCCAGTCTTGACCATTACATAGACCAGGTTCACCAACTAGGAAGTTAGTTTCAACTTCTGGCTTCTTTGGACCTTCAGCTGGAGTACCGTTTACAAGAACCTGTACAGTACCGTCGTTGATAGTCTTTACTTCGCCTGTTGGCTTACCATCTGCGTCTGTTACTTCCTTTTCTCTTGTACCAGAAAGAGTTAGGACAACCTTAACTTCTGAGTTATCCTCTGGAACTGAGAATTCAATGTTGTCAGGGTTTGTAACACCTGCAACTGCACCGAATGATGTGAACCAATCGTGATCTTCTACAACCTTGATTGTAGCACAGTCAGTCTTATCAACACCTGTGTAAGTCTTTACATATGTGCCGTCTGCCTGAAGTTCCATATCGTCAGCTGGAGTATTAGGAGTCCAACTAGCACCTAAGAACTTAGCGTCACCTACAACTGTGTAAGCGTGTGTAGCAGTTTCTTCAGCAGCTACTGATAGGCCTGCAAATACTGAGCAAGCCATTAGCACTGAAAGAATAATGCTAACAATTCTTTTTGTTTTCATTTCTGAAAAACCTCCTTTTAAAGTATCGCATTTAATTGCATATTTATTATAGTCTTTTTCTCAAGTACTTTTCAATTAGCAAAGTAACGAATTTAACACTTTATCTTTGTTGAAAATAGATAAAAAGCTTAATTTGTATAATGTTTGTAACCAAATCTTTATGTTTTGGATATATTGTATTAACAATTTGTTAAAATTTAAAGTCCATTTGTTAAATTAGCTTTATAAAATTTCCAAAATATATCATAACTCCCACCATTCATTGTGTTTCAGTATATTCTCAATTTGTTAAAAAAATATATAAAATAAGAAAAATCTTTCCTAAATGCACTAGGAAAGATTTTAATTTGTTTAATTTTCAGTTGTAAAAGTATAATTTATCAAAAAAATTATAATAATCAACAAATATACTTTTTAATGTTGATTAACGCATTTTTGCCATCATTTTTAATAGTTTTCTCCAGTTCAGCTAAAGAGTCAAACTTCTTTTCCGGACGCTGAAAACATAAAAGTCTTGTGTCAATCACTTCACCATATAAATCCGGACCGTTGTATTTAGGCAACCATGTTTCTGAAAGTGGCTTGTAGTTACCAACAGTAGGTTTAACACCAACATTAGTTACACCGGCATATTGTTTACCCTTAATAGTAACTAAACTTGTGTAAACGCCAAACTTAGGAATTGCAATATTATCAGGTAGTTTCTGATTAATAGTAGGTGTACCCATAAGCCTACCTATGTGATTACCTTGTTCAATTACAGATGTATAGCCGAATCTATGACCAAGAAGTTTATTTACTTCTTCCATTTCACCATTCTTAATAAGTTTCCTTATTCTTGTACTGCTGACAGTATCACCATCAACAACAACTTGGTCTGTTACCGTAACATTAATAGAAAATTCTTTGCATATTTCTTTAAGTGTATTGTGGTCAGCAACTCCACCTTTGCCAAAATGATAGTTAAAACCACAAAACACTTCTTTTGCATTTAATTTTTCAACAAGAATTTTTTTCACAAAATCTCTTGGTGAATAATCCTTTACTGTTAAGAAATCATCCTCAATAACTTTACTGACACCCATATTTTTAAGAATAATCTGTCTTTCTTCATTAGGAGTGATAATTTCAACACTTCTGCCAAATAGCAATGCCGGGTTTTTCTGGAAAGTATAAACAATAGGAGTCAGTGACTTTTCATTAGCCACTTTAATCATTTTTCCGATAACTGCCCTATGACCTTGATGTATTCCATCAAAAAAGCCAAGTGCTACTGCAGAATAATTATTTTCGTTAATTTGTTCTTTCATATATATAGTAACTCTCAAATATACTTTAATATAAATTAAATTTTGCCACTGTCAAGTAGGTACTTTGCCTTCAGAATTGCCACTTGAGTTTTGCCGTCAATGATTTGATTATTCAGCACCATTTCCACAACTTTATCAAATGGAATCTTTTCCACATTTAGAAATTCGTCATCATCAAGGTGTTGTTCACCACAACCATCAACTCTGCACATATACATATGAACAATCTCATCAGAATAAGCACATAGTCCAACATAGCTACCAAGTGTCATATAACTATAGCCATCAGCACCTGTTTCTTCTTTTAACTCTCTTTTGCAATTTTCCAAAGGTGTTTCACCTTTTTCCAGCTTACCTGCCGGAATTTCTAACATTACTTGGCGTAATGGATAACGATACTGCTTAACCATAAGCACTTCATTATCTTTGGTTAGTGGTACAACACAAACTGCACCATGGTGCTTGTTGTATTCTCTTGTAGCAGTATTGCCATCAGGCAAGAGAACTTCATCCTTATATATTTTTAATAAACAACCATCAAACACTTGCTTTGATGATATAGTTTTTTCTTCTAATTTCATAATAAAATCTCCGAGGTGTGATATGTTTAATTTTTATCCCCACACAAAAAGTCGTGAAGAATTTGAAAACCGATTAATAAAGGAATTTCCCTTTATAAAAAAAGAAACCATAGGGAAAAGCCTTGTTAACAGAAACATTGAGGCATTCACCATAGGTAACAAAAACAAAAAAATAATTATGGTTGGGGGAGTACACGGAAGTGAATACCTGACCATTAATTTACTGTATAAATTTTTGTGGCAACTTGGTTGTTCATACAGAGACGGAAGTGAAGTTGCCGGTATTAAAATGAAGAGATATTTACATAGGAGAGGTGTAACCATAATACCTTGTGTCAATCCTGACGGCACTGACATTAATCTACTTGGTTCATCCTCAGCAAATAAATATTCTTCACTTATTAATTATATTTGTCCACATTCTTGCATATGGCAATCAAATGCAAGAGGTGTTGACATTAACCACAATTTTCCGGCAAATTGGGAAGAAATACACAAGAGAGAAATTGCCTTAGGAATCTCTGCACCACACAACACAAGGTATGGTGGCAAAACTCCATCATCAGAACCGGAAACAATCTCACTTATGAACTACTGTATAAAACAGAATTTCAGTAGGTGCTATGCTTTTCATAGTCAAGGTAGAGAAATCTACTATACATTTGGTGATGAAACACCAAAAGACTCCAAAACTATGGCAAGACTACTTGCAAGAACCTGTAATTATAAATTATCCACACCACCATCAATAGCAGATGGTGGTGGGTTTAAAGATTGGTTTATTCACCGATTTAACAAACCGGGATTTACTTTTGAAATAGGTAAAGGGGAGAACCCTCTGCCACTTTCAGACCTTGAAGAAGAATACAAAATTCTTCAAAAAGCCCTTTGCCTAGCAGTTATTATTTAGTCTAGGTTAGGTGTGTTGATTTTATCATCATCACCAAAGTAAATATTGTACCATACTAGGAACACATAAACTGTCCAAACTTTTCTTGAGTTGTCAGCCTTACCCTGGAAGTGACCGTCTAGCCAGCTAACAAGAATATCTGTGTTAAAGAACTTTTCTGCTGTAGCTGACTTAAACATAGTCTTTACTACATTATAATACTTTTCATCCTTTAGCCATACTCTTGTAGGTACAGGGAAGCCCAACTTTCTCTTTTGAGCAGATTTTTCGGGCATTCTTCTACGAGCAGCCTTACGCATTGCGTACTTAGTATTTTCACTGTTTACACGAAGGTGTGTAGGAATAGTTCTTGCAACATTAAATACTTCCTTATCTAGGAAAGGAACTCTAAGTTCAAGTGAATTTGCCATTGACATTCTGTCAGCCTTTAGAAGAATATCACCTGTCATCCAAAGGTTAATATCAAGGTACTGCATCTTTGTAATATCGTCATAATCCTTAACTCTGTCATAATAAGGCTTACATAGATTTTGTGGGTCTGTTGCAATTTCAGGCTTTTTAAGTAAAGCCTGTTTTTGCTTTTTGTCATACATAAATGCATTACCGATAAATCTTTCTTCAAGACGCTTACCACCACGCATCAAATATGCTCTACCCTTAACCTTAGGGAATTTTTCTGCTAATTTACCGATTGCTCTACGAATAGGGAATGGCACAATGCTATATGGCTTTAGTGAACGAGGAACATTGTAGCAAGTATAACCACCAAACAGTTCATCAGCACCTTCACCTGAAAGTACAACCTTAACATACTGACTTGCAAGGTTAGATACAAAGTAAAGTGCAATACAGCTTGGGTCAGCTAGAGGCTGGTCCATATAATACTGAACCTTTGGAACTGTACTCCAAAATTCTTCACTGCCGATAATCTTTGTATGGTGTTCAACACCGATTTCTTTTGAAAGCTCTTGAGCCCAAGAAATTTCGTTATACTTTTCACCAAAGTCAAAACCAACTGTAAATGTCTTTTGGTCGGCAAAGTAAGTTGAAACATATGATGAGTCAACACCACTTGATAGGAAACAACCAACCTCAACATCGGCAATCTTATGAGCCTTGATAGAATCTTCAAATACATCAGCAATTTCATCAACTGCTTTTTCTTCTGTTAAAGTTTCATCAGGTTCAAATGTTGGTTCAAAATATCTGGTTGTTGTAATTTTGCCATCCTTAAACCACATATAGTGACCCGGTAGTAGGCAATAAACATTCTTGAAGAATGTTTCAGGTGGTACAACATACTGGAATGATAGGTAAGAATCAAGAGCCTTTTCGTTAAACTCTTTCTTAAAGTCAGGATGTTGTAGGATTGACTTAATTTCTGAACCATAAACTAAGTTACCGTCAATCAATGTATAGTGCATTGGCTTAATACCAAAGAAATCTCTTGCAATAAACAGAGAACCGTCATTCTTGTTATAAATAGCGAAACCAAACATACCACGAAGTTTTGGTAGCATTTCTTCGCCCCATTCTTCAAAACCATGAATAAGAACTTCTGAGTCTGTATCGGTATAGAACTTATGACCTGCCTTGATTAACTGTTCACGCAAAATCTTGTAGTTGTAAATTTCACCGTTGAAAGTAATAACAAGGGACTTGTCCTCATTATAAATAGGCTGAGTACCACCGTCTAGGTCAATAATAGACAATCTACGAAAGCCCATTGAAATATAATCATCCTGGAAAAGACCGTCAGAGTCAGGCCCACGATGAGTGATAACATCTGTCATATTTTTAATTGTTTCATTTCTGTCAACAATCTGGCCTGTAAAACCACAAATACCACACATAGTCAACATCCTTTCTAATAACAAATCATATACTTATAATTATACCTTTTTATAGTACCACAGTTTAACCATATTCGCAAGGAAAAACTACCACTATAATTCTAATAAATAAAGAAAATAATTTGTGCAAATGGTTTTAAGGGAAACTTTTATGATATTGATAAAATATGTACAAATGCAAAAAACAGTAGCCACAAGACTACTGTTTTTTGCTTTCATATTAAGTGCTATAAACAATGTTGTATAAACTAATTAGTAATATAGCTTTACATTACCGAAACCGGTCGGTGAAGTCCAATATTCTCTCACGTAACGAATCTCAAATTTATATACATTTTTTAAATTAATAGAATAGTTTTTAGGAAGAGAATGTTCTTTATAACTAATTCTCTTTATCTGCTCATCATCGCCATTAAATAAAACAGTTCTATCACCATCAGCATTTTCTGTTGAACCCATTGTAAATGTAATTTTAGAGTATTTTCCACCTAAATTAAATATTGCATAACTATCTTCACCATAATTTGTAGTCATTTCTACACTCTTGTAATAATTTTTACCACCCATTTTCAATGCTTCTGCACCATTATATTCTACATATGCCCAATTAGCATATTTTGCATAAGGCTTAATAACATCCACAAGATACACATAAGAATTCATTTTGATTTTCTTTACTGATGAATATGAGCTATAATATTTTCTACCCTTATAAGTAGTATAGGCTCTAACTCTAAAGCAATAGCTACTGCCGATTTTTAGACCACTTTTTGTTAATGCCCTTGATGAGGTAGTCTTAATCTTCTTAAAGCCACCGTTATTTGTTTTCATAAATACTTCATAGGCTTTTGCTCTGCTTGACTTTTTCCAATTAAGTCTTACTGCACTTTTTGATAGTCTTTTTAGTGAAGTGATACTTGTCTTTGATGGCTTTGATACTGCTGAAGCATCAATACTTGGTAATGTTAAACAAGTAACTGCACATACTAACACCAAGAACAAACAACTTAATCTTTTTACTGCTGAATTTTTCACCTTTATTACCCCTTTTTGATAAATTTGTGTAAACAACTAAGTGTTTACTTTAATATATCACATAGAATACAAAAAGTCAACATATTGTATATAAAAATATTACCGATAGAATACAATTTGTTAATAAAGTATAGGCAAGGAGTTGTTATATAAATGATGGATTTAGGTAAAAGATTAAAAGATTTACGAAAAGAAAAAGGTCTTACTCAACAACAAGTTGCCGACAGAATTTGGACCAGCAAAGCCGTTATATCCAGCTATGAACTAGGCAACAGAACTCCTTCCTATGATGTACTGATTAAACTTGCTAAACTTTTTGGTGTATCTACCGATTATTTGCTTGGTGTTGAACCTAGAAAAGTTATTAATGTAGAGAACCTAACAGACAAACAAATTACCCTTATAACTCAGCTTGTAAAAGAAATTGAAAAGAACAGATAACTTTCCCTGCTAATGCAGGGATTTTTTATTTTTCCATAAAAATTCCTATACAATTTATACACTATAAATATTCACAAAAAATTTACTGTAAAAAACAACAATATATTTTTTATAATTCCCTAGTTGAAAATTAAAAAAGTGATTTTATGGTAAAATATTAAAGGTATATTGATTATTATCCAGATGGAGGTCAATGGGATGTCACAAGTAAAAAGAATATTCGTAGAAAAGAAAGACGGATTCAATGTTGAAGCTAAGCAGATTCTTTGGGATTTGCGTCACAACCTTGGTGTTCGTTCTTTAACAAACCTAAGATTTGCTAATCGTTATGATGTTGCGGGTCTTACAGATGAAGAATTTGCTAAGGCAAAGGTTACTGTTTTTTCTGAACCAAATCAGGATATTGTTTATGATGAAGAATATCCGGTTGATAAGGATTGGAAAGTCTTTGCTATGGAGTATCTACCCGGTCAATACGACCAGAGAGCAGACTCAGCATCTCAGTGTGTACAGCTACTGACTGCAGGAGAAAGACCACAGGTTATCTCAGCAAAAGTTGTTTCACTTGAAGGGGATATTACTGACGAAGAATTTGAAAAAATCAAGTCATATATGATTAACCCTGTTGAAAGTAGAGTTGCTTCTCTTGAAAAGCCGGAGTCACTTGATATTCCGGTTGAAGTTCCTGAAAATGTTGCTAGAATTACTGACTTCATTAAGTGGAACGATGAAGAAATGGAAAAGTACTACAACTCAATGGGCTTTGCAATGACACTTGCTGACCTAAAGTGGTGTAGAGATTACTTCCGTGATACTGAAAAGAGAGATCCTTCTGTTACTGAACTAAGAGTTATTGACACATACTGGTCTGACCATTGTCGTCATACTACTTTCTTAACAAGACTTGATAAGGTCGAAATTGAGAAAAAGGCTCTTTCAAAGGCTATCGAAGATGCTCTACAGGCTTACTATGATGCCAGAGATGAAGTTTACGGCAAGGACACAAATAGAAATGTTAGCCTAATGGATGTGGCACTTATGGGTATGAAGCTACTTAAAAAGCGTGGTCAAATCCCTGATCTTGACGAAAGTGAAGAAATCAATGCTTGTTCTATTAATGTTCCTGTTACTATTGATGGTGTAACAGAAAACTGGCTACTACAGTTTAAGAACGAAACTCATAACCACCCAACAGAAATTGAACCTTTCGGTGGTGCTGCTACTTGTCTTGGTGGTGCAATTCGTGACCCACTAAGTGGTCGTTCTTATGTATATCAGGCAATGCGTGTTACCGGTTCAGGTGACCCAACAGTTCCTTTCAAGGATACAATGCATGGTAAATTACCATCAAGAAAGATTACAACAGGTGCTGCTCAGGGTTACTCATCATACGGTAACCAAATCGGTCTTGCAACAGGTCAGGTAACAGAACTTTATGACCAAGGTTATGTTGCAAAGAGAATGGAAATCGGTGCAGTTGTTGGTGCATCTCCAAAGGAAAATGTTGTAAGAGAAGTTCCTACTCCTGATGATGTTATTGTTCTCCTTGGTGGTAGAACAGGTAGAGACGGTTGTGGTGGTGCAACCGGTTCATCAAAGGCACACACAGAAGAATCTATCGAAACTTGTGGTGCAGAAGTTCAAAAGGGTAACGCTCCAACAGAAAGAAAAATCCAAAGACTATTTAGAAACCCTGTTGTTTCTAAGATGATTAAAAGATGTAACGACTTTGGTGCCGGTGGTGTATGTGTTGCTATTGGCGAACTTGCTGACGGTCTAACTATTGACCTAGACAAGGTTACAAAGAAATATGAAGGTCTTGACGGTACAGAACTTGCTATCTCAGAATCTCAAGAAAGAATGGCAGTTGTTCTGGACAAGAAAGATGTAGATAAATTTATTGCAGAGTCACTAAAGGAAAATCTAGAAGCTACAGCAGTTGCAGTTGTTACAGAAGAACCTAGACTGGTTATGAACTGGAGAGGTGACACAATTGTTGATGTTAGCAGAGAATTTCTAAACACTAACGGTGTGACTCAAGAGGCTGATGCATTTATCACAGTTCCTGATGCTGATGATTGTTACAGAAACAATGTTCCAAAGGCACTTGAAGGTAAGAGTGTTAAGGATGCATTTAAGGACAACCTATCAAGACTTGAAGTTTGTTCACAGATTGGTCTTGCTGAAAGATTTGACGCATCAATCGGTTCAGCAACAGTTATTATGCCATTTGGTGGTAAGACACAGTTAACACCACAAGAAGCAATGGCAGCTAAGATTCCTGTACTAAAGGGTGAAACAGATGATGCATCTGCAATGTCATTCGGTTACATTCCGGGTACATCAAGATGGAGTCCATTCCATGGTTCAGCTTATGCAGTTGTAGAAAGCACATCAAAGCTACTTGCTATCGGTGCTAACCCACTAAAAGCAAGACTAACTTTCCAAGAATATTTTGAAAGACTACACGATAAACCAGAACGTTGGGGTAAACCTGCTGCAGCACTACTTGGTGCTATGGAAGCTCAGATTAAGCTAGGTCTTCCATCAATCGGTGGTAAAGACTCAATGTCAGGTTCATTTGAAGATTTAGATGTTCCACCAACACTTGTTTCATTTGCAGTAGCAATGACTAAGGCAAGTAAGACAATTTCTTCTGAATTTAAGAAGAGTGGTTCAAATGTAATTTATGTTCCTGTTCCTGAGAACAAAGAAACTCTAATGCCTGACTGGGACAAGCTGGTTGAAATGTACAAGGCAGTTTATGCTCTATTTGACAATGGTCAGGTACTATCTGCATCAGTTGTTAAAGAAGGTGGTTGTGCCGGTTCAGTAGCAAAGGCTTGTTTCGGTAATATGCTTGGTTTTGAATTTAAACCTGACTATACATACACAATGGAAGAACTATTTGCTCCAAAGGCAGGTTCTCTAATCCTTGAACTTAAGGATGGTGCAACACTTTCCGAAGATGTTCTTCATTACACACTTGGTACAACTAACGAAAGCAGTAAAATTACTGTTAACGGTGAAAGCCTAGAACTTAAGGACCTAATTGAGGCTTGGACAACTCCACTTGAAAAGGTATTCCCAACTAAGGCAGAAGTTCCTGAAATCACTGTTGATGCTCCTCTATATACAGAAAGAAATACCCACAGCCCTGCAATTAAGGTTGCTAAGCCAAAGGTATTTATCCCATGTTTCCCAGGTACAAACTGTGAAATTGATACAAAGAGAGCCTTTGAAAAGGCCGGTGCAGATGTTGAAGTTCTTATTGTTAAGAACCTAAAGCCATCTGACATTGAAGAAACTATTGAGGCAATGGAAAAGGCTATTAAGTCTAGCCAAATTCTAATGTTCCCAGGTGGTTTCTCAGGTGGTGACGAACCTGACGGTTCAGGTAAATTCATCGCTACAACATTCAGAAACCCTGTTATCAGCGAAGCAGTTAACGACTTACTAAAGAACAGAGATGGTCTTGCACTTGGTATCTGTAACGGTTTCCAGGCACTTATTAAGCTAGGTCTTGTTCCTAACGGTGAAATCGTTGAAATCAAGGAAAATGACCCAACTCTAACATTTAACACTATTGGCAGACATATCAGCCATATGGCATACACAAGAGTTACAAGTACAAAGTCACCTTGGTTCTCAAGTGTTAATGCCGGTGATGTATTTGCAGTTCCTGTATCTCACGGTGAAGGTAGATTTGTTGCTACTGACGAAACAGTTAAGAAGTTAATTGAAAACGGTCAGGTAGCTACTCAGTATGTTGACCTAAAGGGTAACCCAAATCAGGACATTCAGTTTAACCTAAACGGTTCTGTTTGTGCTATTGAAGGTATCACTTCTCCTGACGGTAGAGTTTTAGGTAAGATGGGTCACTGTGAAAGAAAGGGTGCTAACCTTTACGCAAATGTTCCATTTGAAAAGGATATGCAAATCTTTGAATCAGGTGTTAAATACTTTAAATAAGATTTTTCCTAAACATCCTAAAATATAACAAGAAAAATGCGACTATCATTGATAGTCGCATTTTTCTATTTCTTTTAATTTTTATTGTTATACTTTATAAATTTAATAATAGCATTTCAAGATTTCACCTTGCATATTGCATATTAAAAATTACTTTTCAGGCTTATGCTTTTTAATAGCATCGGCATCCCCAAGTTCACCGGCTTTGCCCATATAGAAGTTAGCCTTAACCTTGTTCTTTGTAAAGCCTTTTTTTCCCTTACTGTAGCAATTACTAACATACTTATAAAAAGATATTAAGTCACTGTTAATACCTGTCATACCTAATTTAGAAGCCCTTTTAAGGTATCCGTTTATCTTTCTGTAATTATCATAATTTATTCCGACAGAAACAAGTTTCTTAGCTTTCTCATAATATTCTCCAGCTATTTTATTAACTATTGCTATGTCGGTATTTTTCGCCTTAGTAAGCATTTGATTTGCCTTATCAATATCCTTTAAGTAACCGTTAACACCATATCTATAGTTGAAATAACAATTTGTATAATCTTTTACAAGCTTATATTTTGCTTCTTCATTTCCTAATTCTATGGACTTTTTGAAGAAGTTTTCAGCCAATTCGTGATTTATCTTTGCATTATCACCATCACGGTATTGTTTTCCATATTGAATATATAACACACCTAGGTTTTTCTTAGCATTTTCATTACCTAATTCAAATGCTTTCTTAAAATAATCCTCAGCTTTATTATAATCTATACTGTAATTATCCTTACCATTATAATAATTTACACCAATCTGATTATACAATATACCTAGATTTTTTCTTCCGTTTTCATCATTCAACTTGTTGCTTTCTTCAAAACAATATATAGATTTTTCCACATTTTGTTCTTCGTTTGATGAAAAGTATTTCAAACCTAAAGTATTATAATAGTCACCTAAAGTGGTTTTGGCATTACTATCTCCACTATCTATTTTAGCTAAAAGTTCTTTAATTTTATCATCAATAATAATTTCATTGAAAGCCATAATTATGCTCCTTTAGTTTCTAAATACATTATATATCAGCAAAGTAATTTTGTAAATCTCTTAATTAACTACATAAATTATTATTTTTATCAACTCAAAATTTCCATCATTACGACTCAAAAAGTTTTCCACATATAAGCATAAAAAACAACCCCCTAAAATAGGGGGTTGTAGTATTTAGAAAACTATTATTTCTTAACAGTAATTCTAATTCTAGCGTACTTCTTAGAACCGTCAGTTGCAGTTGCACGAACATAAGTTGTGCCCTTCTTAACTGCAGTTACCTTGAATGTAGCACCGGAATTGATGCTTGACTTAGAAACCTTAACAATCTTAGTATTTTCAGACTTGATTGTTAGCTTCTTAACGTTAGCATTTGAAGGATAAGCAGTAGCCTTTAGGTTAGCTGTTTTGCCCTTCTTAGCTAGCTTAACTGTAGATTTGTTAAACTTAACACTTGTTACAGGTTGCTTAACTGTTACCTTAATTCTCTTGCTTAGGCTTGTGTTGTCCTTGCTTGTAGCAGTTACATAACATACACCCTTTGCAACAGCCTTGATAACGCCCTTAGAGTTAACTGTAGCAATCTTCTTGTTAGATGTTGTCCATTTTACACCCTTATACTGTGATGGGATGCTTGTAGGACCTACAGTAGCCTTAACAGTTGTTTTCTTACCGGCATTTAGTGTAACGCTTGTCTTGTTAACAGAGATTGAAGTAGCAACCTTCTTAACATTAACTACACACTTAACAACCATACCTGTGTTTGAAACAGCCTTAATAATTGTCTGACCACTAGCCTTAGCTGTGAATGTAGCTGTTTCTGTGCAATATAGCTTACCTTCGCTGTCATATAGACCGTTTGCTGTATTTGTTGTCTGAGAAACAACACCAACTCTTGAGTTAGTTACTGACCATGTAACTGTCTTTTCAGTTGTGTAACCAGGCCAGATGCTAGCAACGATATTGAACTTCTGACCTTCATTAACTGTAACAGTAGCCTTATCAATAGTCATCTTATGAATTTCGATAACCTGACCCGGCTTTGTTGTTGGAGTTGTTTCAGAAGTTGGAACCGGAGAAGTAGTTGCTGTTGTAGAGCTTGTTGTAGCTGTTGTTGATGATGTTGTAGAAGTAGTTGAACTTGTAGTTGCAGTTGTTGAACTTGTTGTTGCAGTTGTTGAAGAAGAAGTAGTTGTTGGTTCAGGCTTCTTTTCAGCATAAGCAACAATGTTAATGTCACCTGTTACCTTAGCAGTGATGATATAAGCATTACCACTCTTAACAGGTTCAATCTGCTGACCGTTCATTGTAGCAACGAATGTTACCATATCATATCCTTCAACAGGAGCAATGATTGCACTATACATTGAGCCTTCTTCAGCAGTCTTAGCATTATTAGTAGAAACTGCGTTAGTTAGCATTGCATTAACTGCATATGTCTTTGGAGCAGTTGTACCGGTTGTACTTGTTGTTGAAGATGATGTTGTTGATGATGTTGTTGGTGGAATTACGATTTCGTTTGCATAAGCAGAAACTGTAATGTCACCTGTTGCAGGTACACTAATTAGATATGTACCGTCAGCATTCTCACTTACAGGAACAACTTCGTTATTAACGATTAGAACTACTGTTGAGATTTC
>CAKSNZ010000041.1 GCA_934476515.1 uncultured Ruminococcus sp.
AGTCACTTCTCACCGATTAACAATGAAATATCCCCCTCTTTTTTACTTTTTTTATATCAAATTATTGACAAAGTCCCTATTTAGTTAACTTTAAGTTGATTGTCATTTTATAGTGATGTCAGTTTAAATAGATTTAAAATTGATTTAGATAATTGAAGAATTGATTTAGTTAATTGAAAAATAGATTTTATAAATTAAAGTATTGATTTAAATTTAGTATTGTCATAAATAAGGAATTAACTAAAATAAGCATTGATTTGAATAATTAAAAAGAGATTTTGCTAATTAAAAATTGATTTAAATAATTAAAAATAGATATTGCAATTAAAAAATTGACCTAAATAGTTAAAAAGAAATTTGAAAAAGTCTATTTATACCACTCCCGTAACCACCCTAGTTCCTTTCTAGGGTGGTTATCTTTTATTTTTTTAGTTTTGATTGTGGAGTAAGGTGGATTTGATAAATTTGGGTTTGTAGGGCTAAATGTAAAGTGTTAAATTTCAGCAAATAAGGCTCCCTTGTGTAAAGGTATTCCCTTGCTAAGGGAAATGTCCCGAAGGGACAAAGGGTTTGCCGTTTTCGCTAGAAAAGCTAGTCGCTCGTAAATTGGAAGAATGACAATTTACTCTTAAAGAGCGACTGAGGGATTGTTATGGTATATACTTTTTGCTATATCAATTTTATTCGATATATATATAATAGGTTTTGTTTTCCTATCTAAATTTTATCTATCTATTACTGCCTACTAAACAATCCCTCTGTCAGCTATCGCTGACATCAGCCACTGCATAAGTTCGCAAAGCCAAATATAAAATTTGGATGCTCACTTATCCCTTTACACAAGGGAGACTGGCGAATATGTACAAATTTAGGGTAATTACACAGGACAAAATAACAACAAACTTTTGGCTCACAGTCGTAGGGGCGAACAGTGTTCGCCCGTCAAAAAGTGTGATACCTATGGGATTATTGTCCTATTTGCAGATTATAAATTTATAATATCTACAAAGGACAAAATACAAATAGAAAGGTTAATTTTCAAACGGGACATCAATGATGTCCCCTACACCTGTAACTCAAAATTTTCATAATAATTAGTTAGAAATAAAGGGAAAAGTATGAGTTGCACAGTAGGGGCGAACATTGTTCGCCCGTTTAATAGTAAAATGTATTATGTAACTTTGTCCTATGTAGAAACTAAAATTATAACTTAATACATAGGACAATATGCCAATAAAGAGGCTGATTTGCTCGGTCCACCAATTAAGTGAACATCAAAGAAAACGAGCCAAAGGCGAAGTTTGATTTGCTAATGTGAACTTATGCAAAAGTTTTATGTAATAAAATCTTTTGCTGAAAGACCCTACACCTGTGAGTCAGAGTTTCATATGATTTTATGTGCATATTCTCACTATGAATTTTTCTTTATAGCCGATTTAATTTAAAACAAATTCACCTTAACACACAATCAAAATTAAAAAGACAAACCAAAATTTATCTTTATCACAATCAAAACTAGAAAGATAAAACCCAAGTTTGCAGAAGTGATTTATAGATTAGCACAAATAAAATTAAAAAACTGATTTATCATAACCCACAAAAACGAAATTTAAAAAACTAATTTACTTAACTAACCTATCTACAGTTAGAAATAAAATTGAAATAATATAAGTTAATTTGGATGGTAAAAGGTGATAACAATAAAAATCACTTATACTCTTTTAAATTTACCGAAAAATAAGCAGAAAAAAAGCCTCCACAAGGAGACTTTTTATTTAGAACCAATATATATAAATAACATATAAACACATATAAATAACAGTATAAAAATTTATATAAACTTAAATATAAAAATATTTAAATAGGAAAATCAGATAAGATTGATAAATGAGATTACTGATTATCACCAGTTACTTTTGCAAGTAATTTTTGAATTTCAGTAGAGTCTTTAACATTTACAACACCGTCTTGGTTAATGTCGGCATTAACCTCACCCTCACTTGAAAGTTCATACCTTTTAACTGTGCTTTTCTGAATACAAACGGCATCTTCAATATTTACAACACCGTCCATATTAGCGTCACCTGCCAGTGTTCCACTTTTGTAAGTGATACCTTTAATTACAAAGTTAGCACCCTCAGTATCATCTAAAATATCCTCATAAAAGTCCATAACATCGTTCATTTTACTTTTGTTAAGGCTAGGTACATTGGAGAAAATATCTTCATCGGTGTAAATATAACTTTGACCTCTTTTTGCTTCTGTGTTAAATACTCTTACATCTTTTGCATCAAGCCATTCCGATACACCAATGCCGTTTAGTATATCAGTATCCTTAGTGTTGATTTCTACACCAATACCAATCTTGCCTTTGCTTACATATTGAGGTTCAATGTCTGCTGTGTAATAGCCACTGTATGGCACTTTGCCTGTTTTAAGAGTTTTCCATGTGGTTTTGTCACTGCTTGGTGTACCCTCATCATCAATAGGAATGTAGTATATTGTGTAGTCGGCACCTGTGCTTGTTGACTCAAAAAGAACTTTGTCTAGGTATTCGTTTTCATTTTCTATGTTTAAAACATTAACATATGTTGTGTCCTTTGATACATATGTGTGGTTGTTATCAATTTCATCTAAATAGTTAAATTCATATGTTGCACCAAATGTTTCTACTTGATGAATTGTGTCAGTGTCCTTCTTGTGCATATAGTCGGTGTATGTGTATGATGGTCCGAATGCATCGGAAAAAACATAGTAGTCCTCATATGATATCCAAAAATAACCACCTAGGTCATTGTAATTGCCCCAACTGTTTTTGCATAACCATGCACCATCATTTTCAGGAGTTTTCAGTTCTCCGTTACCGTCATTATATTGGAAATTGTCTTTACTGTAGTTATCATCCCAACCGACAATACTAACACAGTGGCCGGATAGATAAGGAGTTTTTTGGGGACAGTATGTATTCTTTTTGTCGGTTGTAAATTTGTCATGTGAATTATAGTTGGTTGTAATTGCACCGTAGTCCATAATAGATTTTTTGATTGTGTCTTTGTCATCACCGTTAAGATACATAATGCCGGTTACTACATTTTCCACATTGTAATCTTTGTTAATATCAAAAAGTTCGTATTGGCTGGTGTATGGAAATTCATTTTCAGCTACTGCACCACTCCAACTTGTTAAATAACCCATTGTAATATATGGAAAACCGGCACCGTTGTAACTTCTTACCCAACCTGTACCGTCACTTCTTGGTGTTGCCCATGCATCAGCATGTGCAGAAGATAACCAAGAGTTTGTTGAGTTGTCTGTTACTCCGTTTTTTATAAGCATAGTTTCAAATGAATTTAGTCCACCATATGCCCAACAAATTTCTGTTTTGCCCTGATTTCTAATTGGAGTTACAAGGTCAAGATCCTTTGAACTGTATGATGATGGTAATTTTTCTTCCACATCAAGTGTTGTTGTGTTGCCGGTATAAGGCATTGCAACTACTCCGGAATTATTATTTGCTTTGCTATTTATAATTTCAACATTAGCACCACTGACACTTAGTCCTGTGGTAGAGGTGATTAACATTGCAGTTGCTATAGAAACAAATTTTGCAATTCTTTTCATTGAGAAACCTATCCTTTCAAAATATTTCATAATTATATTAATTATAACAAATACTTTCTACACTGTAAAGAATATAATTATCCTATTTGGTAAATGATATTTACAGAATGTGGGGGATATTATGGAACGAAGAACAGACCTTGCTTTGGAAGCAAGAGAACTTTTTGGTGAAGATATTAAAGGTGTAAAATTTGAAGAAAGTGAAAAGGAAGATATAAAAATTTCCAGACTGAAAATAACAAGTGATAAAGCAAGTGCAAAACTAGGTAAAGAAAAAGGAACTTATGTAACTTTAGAAATGCCACCACTTTCCGATAATTACAAAACACCTGATGAAAAACTACAGGTTATTGCAGATGAAATTAAGCACCTTATACCGGTAAACGGTCTTGTAATGGTAGCAGGTTTAGGAAATACAGAAATAACTCCTGATGCGCTAGGTCCAAAATCAGTATCAAAGATTATAGCAACCAGACATATAAAAGGTGAAGTTGCAAAGGCAACAGGCCTTGATAAACTTAGACCCGTTGCAGTAGTTGCTACTGGTGTAACAGGAAAAACCGGCATAGAAACAGGTGAGTATCTTTATAGCATAATAAAAAAGATAAAACCAAATGCTCTTATAGCCATTGACGCATTAGCTTCAAGACGACTTTCAAGGTTAGGTTGTACAATCCAAATCAGCAATACGGGAATTTCTCCCGGTGCAGGGGTTGGCAATAACAGAACAAAATTATCACAAGAAACTTTAGGTATTCCCGTTATAGGTATAGGAGTGCCAACAGTTGTTGATGCCTCAACCTTAGCACTTGATTTGTTTGACACAGAAGATGTGAAATTTTCAGAACAATTAAAAAGTATGGTAAATCCCAACGGTAGGCAAATGGTAGTAACACCAAAAGAAATAGATTTGCTGATAAATAGGGCATCTGAACTGATTGCACTTGCAATTAACTATGCACTTCACAGTGATTTATCTGTCAGTGACCTTATGAGTCTAATGTACTAAAATGTACAAACCTATCATAGTATTAAAGAGAATATTAAAGAGGTGGTTTTATGGGCAGAAATATAAGAAAGTTAAGTTTGCTTTTTGCTTTTGTTGCTATTGTGGCAGGAATGTATTCATTATGTAATAGGGTAGGTGGCTATGTTGCACCTAAGGAAAGTTCTGTTGAAGTAGTGAAGAATGTTGAAAATATTTCTACAACAACACCTACCACAGTGGCAGTAACCAAACCTACTACAAAAGCAAAGAAAAATAAAACTACTAAAAAGGTAGAGCCAACCACCTCATCAGGAAAGAACTATCCTATTATAGAGAAACAGTATGGTGCTGACGGCACTACATATAAAAACTTTTGTGTAAAAAATTATACTGACTATTCCCTTGATATTGCCACAGAATTAAAGAGAGGTTTGCCGTTTAAAATAGAAAAGAACCACCAAGTCCAAGTATTGATTTTCCATACTCATACTTGTGAAAGTTATCTAAAAAGTGATACCGGTTATTATCCAAGTGACTATTATCCAAGAACAACTAATAATAAAGAAAATGTTACAGCAGTAGGTGACGAAATAGAAAAGCAACTGAAAAAAGCCGGTATTGGTGTTATCCATGACAAAACAAAGCATGACTATCCATCATATAACGGTGGGTATGATAGAAGTTACCAAACTATTCAAAAGTATATGGAAAAGTATAAGGGTATTAAGGTTGTGCTTGATATACATAGAGATGCTATCGGTGATGATACAACAGGCAAGGTTAAGCCAACATTTAAATACAAAGGGAAAAAAGCCTCACAAATTATGATTATGACAGGTTATCAGTATGAGGGTGGTGGTGACTTTCCTTTTTGGAGAGATAACCTTGACTTTGCCATAAAACTTCAACAAACTGCAGAAACAATGTATCCGGGACTAACTAGACCACTTAACTTTGGAGAATATACTTATAACCTAAATGTGTGCAACGGTTCTTTGTTAATTGAGTTTGGTACAGATGTAAATACTATTGACGAAGTAAAGCGTTCCGGAAAGATGGTAGGAAAGGCTCTAGCAAAAGTATTGCAAAATAATTGAAATGTGATATAATTACCTTATTAATAGTTATTGAAGGTAATAATAATGAAATTAATTAATATAAAGAAATTTTCAATTATTGTAGTTATTATGACTTTGTTTTGTGTAATGTCATTTACAACTGCTTTTGCTGAAGATGTTGTAACTGAACCGGTAACAGAGCCTGTAGCTACAGAACCTGTAACACAAGAACCGGTAACAGAACCTGTTACTCAAGAACCTGTAACTGAACCGGTAACTCAAGCACCGGAAACAGAACCGGAAACAGAGCCTGAAACCGAACCGGTAACAGAGCCTGAAACTGAACCTGCTACAGAACCGGAAACAGAGCCTGAAACCGAACCTGTAACAGAAAACTATACTGAACCAACTTATGATGTAAATAAATTGCCAACACTTGTTGACTCAACACAAGTTGCAGAAGAACTTCCTACTGCTATAGGTGCTGATGAAGATGGTGGCGTTAGCTTTGTTGGTGGTGTAGTTTGTTGGATTGCAGTTATTATTTCTGCTTGTGTAATTATTGCATTTTTACTTTCTACTAAGGTAAAAGGCAAAAATATGGGCAAATTCAAGAGATACCAATAATTAAGTAAGGATATAATATGAAAATCGGAAATATTGAAATAAAAAATTCTGCTGCTCTTGCCCCAATGGCAGGGGTGGCAGATTGTGCATTTAGAGAACTTTGTGCATCCTACGGTGCTGCTTATACCGTAACAGAAATGGTAAGCTCAAAGGGAATACATTATAATAGTAAAAAATCGGCAGAACTAATGGAACTAACCGATAAAGAAAGACCATCCGGTATTCAAATATTCGGAAATGAACCAAAGACTATGGCTGATGCAGCAGTGTTTGCTTTGCAGTTTAAACCGGATTTTATTGATATTAATATGGGTTGCCCTGCTCCAAAAATCAGTGGCAACGGTGCAGGGGCTTCACTTATGAAAACACCTAAACTTTGTGGTGAAATAGTTAAGGAAGTTGTGTCGGCAGTTAATATTCCCGTAACTGTAAAGATGAGAAAAGGGTGGGATGATGACTCGATAAATTGTCTTGAAGTTGCAACTATTGTGGAAGAAAACGGTGCTTCAGCAGTAGCACTTCACGGTAGGACAAGACAACAGTACTACAAGCCACCTGTTGATTGGGATATTATTAAGGAAGTGAAAAGTCACCTAACAATTCCCGTAATAGGCAACGGTGATGTTAATTCTGCCGAAAAGGCTAAGAAACTTTATGAACATACCGGTTGTGATATGATTATGGTTGGCAGAGGTGCTTTGGGTAATCCTTGGTTATTTGATGAAATTAATCAGTATCTAAAGACAGGAACAATTCCACCAAAGCCAACACCGGAAGAAAAACTTTCGGTAATGGTTAAGCAAATTGAAAGAATGTGTGAGCTAAAGGGTGAGTACCTTGGTATTCGCCAAAGCAGAAAGCATATTGTGTGGTATTTAAAGGGCTTTAGAGGTGCAGCATCTTTAAGAAATGAAGCCGGTCATACCTCGTCACTAGAAGAATTATATGCTTTGGTACAAAAAGTTTTGGATATGCACATTAATAGTTGAAATATAAGGAATTTTCCTATATAATGAATAGTAAATAAAAGAAATGGGAGATAATTAAAATGGAAAAAGTAAATTCTATTGATTTTGTAAATATGTACGACCCTGAAGTTGGTTCAGCAATGGCTGAGGAACAGGCTCGTCAGAAGAGAAACCTTGAACTTATCGCATCAGAAAACATTGTTTCACCTGCAGTTATGGCTGCTATGGGTAGCTTACTAACTAATAAGTATGCTGAAGGTTATCCAGGTAAGCGTTACTATGGTGGTTGCTATGCAGTAGATAAGGTTGAAGAAATTGCCAGAAAGAGAGCTTGTGAGCTATTTGGTGCAGAACATGCTAATGTTCAGCCACACTCAGGTGCTCAGGCAAATATGGCAGTTTACTTTGCAATGCTAACACCCGGTGATACAGTTATGGGTATGAACCTTAACGAAGGTGGTCACCTAACTCACGGTTCACCTGTTAATATGAGTGGTAAGTATTTCAACTTTGTACCTTATGGTGTTGACAGTGAAACTCACCGTATTGATTATGATAAGGTCCTTGAAATTGCAAAAGAATGTAAGCCAAAGATGATTGTTGCCGGTGCATCAGCTTATCCAAGAATCATTGATTTTGCAAAGTTCAGAGAAATTGCTGACGAAGTTGGTGCTTTGTTAATGGTTGATATGGCTCATATTGCTGGTCTTGTAGCAGCAGGTGTTCATCCAAACCCAGTTCCATATTGTGACTTCGTTACAACAACAACTCATAAGACACTTCGTGGACCTAGAGGTGGTATGATTCTTTGTAAGGAACAGTATGCTAAGGCTATTGATAAAGCTATTTTCCCAGGTACTCAGGGTGGTCCACTAATGCACATTATTGCTGCAAAGGCTGTTTGTTTTGGTGAAGCTCTAAAGCCTGAATTTAAGGAATACGGTAAGCAGATTGTTAAGAACTGTAAGGCTCTTGCTGACGGCCTAGTTAAGAGAGGTTGTAAGTTGGTTTCAGGTGGTACAGACAACCATGTTCTACTTATGGATTTAAGAGATACAGGTGTTACAGGTAAGGAACTTGAAGCAAGACTTGATGACTGTTATATTACAGTTAACAAGAATACAATTCCAAATGAACCACTAAGTCCATTTGTTACAAGTGGTGTTCGTATTGGTACAGCAGCAGTTACAACTCGTGGTCTAAAGGAAGAAGATTGTGACAAGATTGCTGAATATATTACTTTAGTTCTAAATGACTATGAAGGCAACAAGGATAAGGTTAGAGCAGGTGTTGAAGAAATCTGCAAGAAGTATCCTTTATATGAAGACTGATTTGGAATATTTAGATTTGGAGTATTTAACAAAATAAATATTACAAAATATCAATAGGGTGTCTTTGTGACACCCTATTATTTTAGTTAACAACGGTTGAATATATTAAAAATGAAAGGAGGAAATTATGCAACCTTTAGCAGATAGACTTAGACCCTCGACCCTTGATGATATTGTAGGTCAAAAGCATATTTTAGGTGAAGGAAAGCCTTTGCGTAAAATTATTGAAAGCAACAAAATTCCTAACTTAATATTCTATGGTCCATCAGGAGTTGGCAAAACCACTCTTGCAACTTATATTGCTAAGAAAACCAATATGACTTTCAAAAAGTTAAACGGTACAACTGCTTCAACTTCTGACCTTAAGGATATTTTTAAGGAACTTGATGGTTTTGCAGGACTAAACGGCGTGTTGCTTTATCTTGATGAAATTCAGTATTTTAATAAGAAGCAACAACAAACACTACTTGAATACATTGAAAACGGCAAGATTACACTGATTGCTTCAACAACAGAAAATCCCTATTTCTATGTATATAATGCAATTTTAAGTCGTAGTACAGTTTTTGAATTTAAACCTGTTCCATATGAAGAAGTAGAAAAAGCAGTACGAAGAGCGTTTTCTATTTTAGCAGATGAAAATGGTATTTCTGTTGAAATTGATGACAAAACAGTTAAGACAATTTCTGTTGCTTGTGGTGGTGATGTGAGAAAGGCTATGAACAGTGCTGAACTTTCTTTTTTAGCTACCGATACTGTTGACGGTGTAAAGACTATTACAGAGGAAACAGCCAAAGACCTTACCCAAAGAAGTGCTATGCGATACGATAGGGAGGGTGATGAGCATTATGATATTCTCTCAGCTTATCAAAAGAGTATGCGTGGTAGTGATACTGACGCAGCCTTGCATTACTTAGCAAGACTTTTAATTGCAGGTGACTTGATTTCTGCTTGTAGAAGGCTTATGGTGTGTGCTTGTGAAGATGTAGGACTTGCTTATCCTAATCTTATTCCAATAGTAAAAAGCTGCGTTGATATTGCAATGTCTGTTGGACTTCCTGAGGCTAGAATTCCTTTAGCAGATGCAGTTATTATGGTGTGTAATGCTCCAAAATCAAATTCCGGAGAAATGGCAATAGACAAGGCTATGTCTGATATAAAGGCAGGTAATGTTGGCAGTATTCCAAGACAACTTCAAAACACTCACTATGATGGTGAAGATAATAAAAATAAAGGACAACACTACCTTTATCCTCACGATTACAACCATCATTATGTTGTACAGCAGTATTTACCTGATATTCTAAAAGATAGGCAATATTATACATATGGTGACAATAAAAACGAACAAGCCTTTAAGGCTTATTGGGATAAGATAAAGCCCTAGTTCATAATTTCATAAAACACTGTTACAGGTATTTAAAGACCTATTAATATTTAGTTCATAACTTGGTACATATAAACAAGTTATTGTATAAAAGATTGTATATAATTAATTTTTTTTATTCTTTTACAGAATAAAAAACCTTGAGCTTTTTTGATATAATTTAACCGTAAGAAAATATTTTACTTTTAGGAGGCAAAACAATGAAAACATTATGCAAAAAGTCATTTGGTGTTTTCTTAGCAGTGCTTATGCTTTTAAGTGCTGTAGGTGTTGGCAGTTATTCTGTATTTGCTGCTAATACTGACACAGAAAAATCAGGGGCAACCTCTGCAAGTGGCGAAACAGTGTATTTCCAAAACACTAGTAAATGGTCAAAGGTTAACGCTTACATGTGGAATGACAGTAAGGGTAAATCAGAAAACCATGCTTGGCCCGGCGAAGCTATGACAGATGAGGGCGATGGTGTATGGTCTTATGACATTAAAGGTGAATACGACCACATTATCTTCAATAACGGTAGCTCACAGACAGGTAACATTACTTATCCCGGAAATAGCATGATTTACAAAGACGGTAAGTGGGAAGTATATGATACAAGTCCACTAAGAATTACTTCTTTTGAATCAGACACAAAGTCACCTGCTTACATTGGTAGTGCTATTACACTAACAACTACAACAAAGACAGAAACTACTGGCGTACAGTATCAGTACTCAGTAAACAGTCAAGTTATCAGAAGTTATTCTGCTGACAATTCTTGTGTTTGGAATCCGGCTTCTTCAGGCGACTACACAGTAAGAGTTGACGTTAAGGATAACGCAGGTAACCAAAACTTTAGAGAAATGTCTTTCTCTATTAAAGACCCTTCTCAGGAACAAAAGCCTGTATTCCTATCTTCTAACCCTCTTACAGGTAACCAGATTAAGACAGGTACAGCTACTAACCTTTCTGTAAATGCAGCCGGTGGTAACACAGGCACAAAGCTTCTTTTCTACAAATATGTAGTTAAAGATCCTGCAGGTGAACAGGTTAACACAGCTTATTACACACTAAACAAGAATTATTCATTTACAGCAACAAAGGCTGGTACTTATACAGTTGATGTATCTGTACAGGGTAGTGATAACCAAACAATCACTCAGCAGTTAAAGTTTGAATCAACTCAGAATCCAACAAACCCAACAGAAAATACTCAGCCAACTTCTCCAACTGTTACAACTCCAACAGAAACAACAACTACTACTCCTAACCCAGGCAAACTTCTTGGTGATGTTAACGGTGACGGTAAAGTAGATATTAAGGATGCTACAGCAATTCAGAAAGAATATACAGGTTATGATGTTAGCCCATTTGACGAATCAGTAGCTGACTACAATAAGGATGGCAGAAAAGATGTTAAGGATGCTGTTGCTATCCAAAAATATCTTGCATTAAAGTAAGAGAGGTATAGTGTATTATGACCAAAATAAAAAAAATCATTGCACTCTTGATGGTCATTGCAGTTTCAGCATCTATTATTGTTGTAGGCACAGTCGGTGCATCTGCTAAAGATACAAGCACTAAGAAAACTGCTGCTTCTAACGAAACTACAGATACCGGAATTACAGTTCATTATAAGAGCGAAGGTACAACACCTTATATTTATTATTGGAATTCACTTCCAAAGAACATTGAAACAGAATATCCTGGTGAACAGATGACTGCTGACAAGGATAACTGGTACACAGCTACATTTAAAGATGCAACAAAAATCAACCTAATGTTCACTGATAAAAACGGTAAGCAACTTTCAAAGGAACTTACTCGTAAAACAGGTGAATGGTGGTTCTATAACAACATTTGGTGGAGCTCAAACCCTGATGAGTTTGACCCTGCTTCATCTGTTGATTTTCGTGAAGAATCAATTTACTTTGTAGTTACAACAAGATTCTATAATGGCGATAAGTCAAATGACGTTCATTGTTGGGACGACAATGTATATAACAACCCTGACTCTGACCCTGCATGGAGAGGTGACTTTAAGGGCCTTGCTGAAAAGCTAGACTACATTAAGGCACTTGGTTTCTCAGCAATTTGGATTACTCCTGTTGTTGAAAACGGTTCAGGTTATGACTATCATGGTTATCATGCTATGGACTTCTCAAAGGTTGACGCCAGATATGAAAGTGATGACTTCACATATGAAGATTTAATTCAGGCAGCCCACAAAAAGGGTATGAAGATTGTACAGGACGTTGTATGGCAGCATACAGGTAACTTCGGTGAAGGTACACTTTGTAAGCTATTCGATAAGGATACTTCAAAGGATTTAGGCAGTATCGAAGATTCTATGATTCCTACTCAGCAACTTCTAGACCAAGCCGGTGTTAGCACAGCAGAAGAATACTGGAACCTAACTCCTGCAAAACAGCATGATGCCAGAATTAACCTAATGAAGAATAACTCAATTCAGGATAGTAACTCAACAGGTGTTCACCCATCTACAAAGGATTATTCTGATATTAAGTTATCAAAATCTAAAGTTTACAACCCTAACAACTACTATCATACATCTTACTTTAGAAACCTAAACTGGGATGACTGGTCATGTAAATATGGTCAGATTGCCGGTGACTGTGTTGACTTAAATACAGAAAACCCAGCAGTTGCCGAATATATCAACCAGGCTTACAGTAAGTATATGGCTATGGGTGTTGATGCATTCCGTGTTGATACTGTTAGACATATTCCAAGATTAACTCTAAATATGATGTATAACAAGCAGATGATGGCTAATGCTGCTAAGTACGGTAACCCTAACTTCTATATGTTCGGTGAAATCTGTACTCGTTACGGTCAGATTTGGTACCGTGGTCATGCTCAGGAATCATCAATGTTCTATACATGGGATGAATCTGATCCTAAGTGGGCTAAAGAATGGTCAAGTGGCTCAGATCTTGAATCTATCAACAATAATATGAACCTAACATTTGACCACTACAAAGAATATGATGATACATCAATTCAGCCATCATCTGACAATGCATTCCTAAAGGGTATTAGCTACCATACACCTGATAAGAGTAAGGCTTCTGGTATGAATGCAATTGACTTTACAATGCATTATAACTTCAATACAGCAGGTAATGCTTATGGCCTAGCTAAGCAAGAAGATCCATACTTTAATGATGCAACTTGGAATGTTGTTTATGTTGATTCACATGACTACGCTCCTGGTCCTAACGATGCCGTTAGATTTAATGGTGGTACTTCAACTTGGGCAGAAAACCTAGACCTAATGTTCACATTCCGTGGTATTCCTTGTATTTATTACGGTTCAGAAATTGAATTTAAGAAGGGCATTATGATTGACGGTGGTGCTAACAAGACTCCTCTTGAAGGCACAGGTCGTGCTTACTTCGGTGACAACGTTGAAGGTGATGTTAAGACAACAGACTTTGGTGATTATACAGCTTCAGGTGCTGCTTCAGAATCTCTAAGCTATCCTCTAGCAAAGCACATCACAAAGCTTAACAAGATTCGTCGTGCTGTTCCTGCTCTTCAGAAGGGTCAGTACACAGTAGATAGCAACTATGTAAGTGGCGATATGGCTTATATCAGAAGATATACAAGCGATGACACAGATTCACTTGCTCTAGTTACAATCTCAAGTGCTGCAACATTTAAGGACATTCCTAACGGTACATATATTGACGCAGTTACAGGTGACAAGAAGGTTGTTACAAATGGTACACTTTCAGTTTCAGCACCTGGTAAGTCAAATATGAGAGTTTATGTATGTTGTGCACAGGGCTTCACAGGTATTGACGGAGCTATTGGCGAAACAGGTCTTACATATCTAAAATAATTCTCAGTTACCTTGATTGGTTACTTTTATCAGTGTGTTTTATATTTATTTAGAACAGCTTGTACTGATTTAACCGATTAGTAATTAGATGAATTTTGATTGTTTGATTGCTGATATTAAGTGTGATTTATAATAATCAACTCCTTTTTTGAGGGCATCTCTCTTTGAGATGTCCTCAATTTTTCTTTTGTTTTTGGCTCTATGTCAATAGTTGGGGTAAATTCACTAAAATGAAATAGATTAGATAGACAAGTGATAGTATTATGCTATCACTTGTTTTTTAGTTTCATTTTTGATAAAAAAGTTTGTTTTTTTCAATTTCGTCTTTGCGTAAAGATAAATTGTTTTTTAAATTTGGTTTGTGCTACCTATAAATTACTTTTGCAAATTAGGGTTTGTAGTGCTATTTGATAGTTTCAGCTAATATGGAATTGTAAATAAATTTACAATTCCAACCACTCCTTCCGTCTTTGCATACGCAAAGCCATCTCCCTCAGCGAGGGAGGCAACAAAGTATGTACAATTTTGAAAATATGTACATACTTATTGATTTGCAGAAACTGTGT
>CAKSNZ010000042.1 GCA_934476515.1 uncultured Ruminococcus sp.
TAACAATCCCTCAGTCGCTCTTTAAGAGTAAATTGTCATTCTTCCAATTTACGAGCGACAGCTCCCTTTACACAAGGAAGGCTGGATGGTTTCTACTAATTCTAAATATCTACCACATAACAAGGCAAGTTCTAGCACTACAAACCCTAATTTATAAAACTGATTTATCTTACCCAAAAACAAAATAAAAATAAAAAAACAAAAGCCAAGGCAATTATATTGCTTTGGCTTTGTATAAGAAATAAAATCAAAATTATTTCTTGTAATGTTTATTTATTTTCACAATATTTATTTATCTTCAGCTTCGTTTCTATTAATAGCGTTTAGCACACCTAGAATTGAGCTATAGTTAACGTTGTGGTCAATGCCAACACCAAAGATTCTCTTGTTTTCAGGTGTTTCAAGTTCAATGTAAGAAACAGCCTGAGAGTCACTGCCTTCACTGATAGCATGCTGGCTATATGAACGGAATTTATATTGATCAATGCCAATCTTCTTTATAGCGTTGAAAAATGCATCAATAGGGCCGTTACCAACACCGGTCGTGTTTCTCTTATCAGTACCGTCAATTACAATAGTACCCTTAAAGTGAACATATTCCTTGCCGTTTTCACTTTCTTCAAAGATACGGCTGTTTTCAATAACATACTTCTGTGGGTGTTCTAGATAGTTATCCTTAAATACTTCAAATAGTTCCTTTGGTACAAGTTCTCTGCCTAGTTCATCACACTTAACCTGAACTAATGCACCAAATTCAGGATGCATTTTCTTTGGTAGTTCATAGCCGAAGTTGTGTTCCATAACATAAGCTGCACCACCCTTACCACTCTGTGAGTTAATACGAATGATAGGCTCATACTGTCTGCCAACATCAGCAGGGTCAATTGGAATATATGGTACTTCCCAGTAGTCTGAGTTAGTGTCTTTGCAATATTTAACACCTTTGTTGATAGCATCCTGATGGCTACCTGAGAAAGCAGTAAATACTAGTTCACCAATATAAGGCTGTCTTTCACCAATCTTCATATTAGTGCATCTTTCAAAGATTTCCTTTAGCTTTGGTAGGTTAGAGAAATCAAGTTCAGGGTCAACACCCTGTGTGTACATATTTAGACCAACAGTAACAATGTCTAAGTTACCTGTTCTTTCACCGTTGCCAAATAGTGTACCTTCAACTCTTTCTGCACCTGCAAGTAAAGCAAGTTCTGTTGCAGCAACACCTGTACCTCTGTCGTTATGAGGATGAACTGAGATAATAGCACTTTCTCTGTTCTTTAGGTGCTTGATAAAGTATTCAATCTGATCTGCATATGTGTTAGGTGTACACATTTCTACTGTGTTAGGTAGGTTTAGAATAATAGGATTTTCAGGTGTACATTCAAGTTCATCCATAACCTTTTCACAGATTTTAACTGCATTGTCCATTTCTGTGCCACTAAAGCTTTCAGGACTGTATTCAAATCTAATATTTGTGTCACCGTCATAGTTGTCTGTTAGTTCTTTAATTAACTTTGCACCTTCAACAGCAATGTCAATGATACCATCCATATCTTTCTTAAATACAACTTTTCTCTGTAAAGTTGAAGTTGAATTGTAGAAGTGAACAATAACATTCTTAGCACCCTTAATAGCCTCGAATGTCTTTTTGATTAGGTGTTCTCTTGCTTGTACAAGAACCTGAATTGTAACATCATCAGGAATATGGTTGCCCTCGATTAGTTCTCTACAGATTTCATATTCTGTTTCTGATGCTGATGGGAAACCAATTTCAATTTCTTTGAAACCCATATCACATAGTGCATGGAAGAATTCCAGCTTTTCTTCTAGGTTCATAGGGTCAATCAGTGCCTGGTTGCCATCTCTTAGGTCAACACTACACCAAGTTGGAGCTTTTGTAATTACTTTTGTAGGCCATTCTCTGTCCGGTAAATCAATCTGCTTAAAAGGAATATACTTTTTGTATCCTTCTTTCATAGGAAAAACCTCCTTGTCTTTCGTAAAAAATAATACATAAAATACATAAAAAAACGCCCCTAAAAATAGGGACGAACAAATAATCCGTGGTACCACCCAAGTTTAAGCATATGTCACCATATACTCCTTAAGAACTTCCAACAAAGTTCTGACCAATAACGAGGTCTGCCGTCTTGCCCTTATAAGACAAGAAACTCCGGGATGAGTTATACATATAAGTTTTGACGTTGTTTTACACCAACCAACAACTCTCTTTGCTCTAAAACAAATATCTTTTTCCCTTCACAGTTTTTAAGGGTTATTTTTTTGTGTAATACTATTATATTAACGGGGAATAGGAATGTCAAGACTTTTATAAATATTATTACGGGTTTAGCCATATTTTTTGCAGTAAATATGGCTATATGTTTAAATTTTCCAAAAACCAACATAATTCATTGTTATATATTTGAATAGTTCTAATGTTGACATAAACGCAAAATAGCAATACAATATAAATAATTACGTTTTACTTTTATCAATGTAGTAAAATTATAAATAGTTCAATTATATAAGCAACTTGGAATTGTGTATAAAATTTTTACATAGATTTTAAGCTGTATTGACTATTATTACAATAATGAAATTTTCTAAAAAAATTTGAAAAATTATGTAACCTTTTTGCAACTTGAAAAGTGTTATAGATAAGAGAGGGTAAAGAAATTGGAAGAGATATTGGATATTGAGAGCTTTGTAACTAAAGCTGTTAACGAATATTCCAGTACAATATATAAAGTTGCATTTCATATTACTTGCAACAAAGATGATGCCTATGATGTGTGTCAAGATGTATTCCTAAGATTATTTAACAATTTTGAAAAAATTAAGGACGATGAACACCTAAAGGCTTGGCTCATTAGAGTTGCAGTAAATTGTGCAAAAAGCTATTGTACTAAGGGATTTAAGAAAAACACAGTACCGATTGATGACATTAATGAGAATGAATTGATTGCTACAAAAGAGGAAGATAATACTATAGATAAGGTGCTTAAGCTACCGGAAAAATATCGTGTTGTTATTCATCTTTTTTATTATCAAGAAATGAGTGTTGAAGAAATTGCAGATACTTTACAAATTGGTAAATCAGCAGTTAAAACAAGATTATCAAGAGGAAGAAAGTTATTGGAAAAGATTATTAGAGAGGAGGAAGCTTTAGGTGGATAAGTTTGATTTTGATTTATACAAAAAACAAAATGATGAGCTTGACTTAACAGAAAAGCAAAAACAAGACTTAATCAGTAATATCCTTGATAAGGAGAAAAGAGAAAATTTAAAGGTTATTGATTTCCCTACAGAAAAGCCTAAAATTTATAAATACAAAAGTCTGTTGACTATTGCAGCCGGTTTTGTAATTATTATTTCTATTGCTTTGTTAACAAACCTAGTGCCTAGTTTTCTTTCTTCTCAGAAGATGGATGAATTTTCTTTGGTTAATTCTCTTAGTGATAAGGATAAGAAAAGCATCCAAAAAGATATTATTGTTGAATTTAAGGACAAAAAGTCCGGTAAAAAACGTGAGGTAGAAAGTAAACCACTTGACCTACAACTTAAAGGTAAGCATATTTCCAGAGTTGATGTTTATTCTTCCGGTAACAACTACATTGTGTTAAATAGTTATAGCAGTAAAACTGTTTATGCTGAGGCATCAACATCTTACAGTAACTTAGATTACAGTGATATTGATTTTCTTGGTTGGATGCCTTCAGACGAAAATATTCAATCTCTTAAGAATTTAGCTTCTCAGTCAACATCAGATGAATATTATAGATATATGTATGATACAATTTATATGACAATCTATTTCTCAAATGGTGACACAATTAAGCAAAAGTTGGTTGTTTCTTATGATGACAACTATAATTATTCAATAGAATAAAAGAAAAAAAGTTGCTCTACCTATGGTAGGGCAACTTTTTTATTACGTTTTCTCTGTAAATTGTCTATAATTGTGTTGAGTTACAAAGAAAAAATATGTAACCTTTTAGGGGTTTGAAAAGTGTTACATATGTAACAGAAAAAATGAAATAAATTTTCCTAAAGAAAGGACGAACAAAAATGAAAAAAACAAACAAAGTATTATCTTTAATTCTAGCCATTATTACAATCTTTAGTGCAATGAGTATTGTACCTATTACTGCAAGTGCAGAGGAAGTAACTACAACAACTGCTACAGAAGTAAAAATTATTGATAGTGGTGAGTGTGGTAAAAAAGCAAAGTGGAAAATCGACTCTAACGGACTTTTAACTGTTTACGGTAAGGGAGCTGTTGAGTATGATAAAAAATTAGCAGGATACATTGAAGGTAAGATTAAGGAAGTTAAAGTTCTTGACGGTATCACAAAGCTACCTTATCATATGTTCTCTGATAGCTTTAACCTAAAGAAGGCTACTATTGCTGACAGTGTAAAATCTCTTGGTGAGCTTATCTTCGGTTACTGTGGTAACTTAAAAACAGTAACAATCGGTAACGGCGTAACAAAGCTACCTTATGGTGCATTTGCAGATTGCTCTTCACTTAAAAGTGTAACACTTGGTACAGGCCTAAAGTCTTTACCTACAAATACTTTCGTAGGTTGTGAAAAGGTTAATTCAATAACTATTCCTAAGAAAAACAAAAATCTATGTACAGTAGATAGTGTTATTTATTCTAAGAACAAAAAGATTCTTATCTACTATCCTCAGGGTAAGAAGAAAACAACATACTCTGTATTAAAGGGTACAAAAACTATTGAAAAGTTTGCTTTTGCTTATTCAGAAAACCTAAAGAAAGTAAATATTCCTACTACAGTAAATACAATTAAGAGCAAAGCATTTATCCATTGTAAGAATCTTAAGAAGTTAACTATTCCTAGTTCAGTTAAAACATTAGGCTCAAAGGCATATGGTTATCAGTACAAGTATTATGCAGGTACATTTGGCGATGAAACTATTATTATCAAAACTAAGGGTTGTACAATTTACGGTAAAAAGGGAAGCACAGCTAATAAATATAGCACTTCTAACAAAATTAAGTTTGTAAAGACTAAGTAAAAAATTTAACTCCTACCTTGACTACAAAGTTAAGGTAGGAGTTTTTCTTTTATAGGGTTATTATTCTGTTAGTAAATATATAGAAATAAGGTGAAAAATATTGTAAAAAAGTAAAATACATTGTATAATATTATTGAAAATTTATTATTAAAGGTGGTATTTTATGGAATTAATAAACGAACCAATTTATAAGGCCAGTCAGTCTAAGGTTTCTACTGTAGTAGCCTATCTGATAGGTGCTAAAGAAGATATGTTTAGCTACTATTCAGGTGACAGTATGGATATTATTGAAAAATTAAAGAATAATGATGACGCAATTATTTTAAGGTCATTATGTAATATTCGTACAAACCTAATGCTACATTACCAATCAACTCAAGAAAGCATTTATTATTTTACAAACCTAGACAGACAAAGCTATTATGAAGAAGATGTAAAAATTCTAAGAAGTAAAGGCATTGATATTGTCAAGGCTAATTGCAAGGTAAATTCTTATATTGCAAACATAAACGAACTTATTGCAAACAGAATAAATAATGTTAAGGACTTTTTCCCTGAATGGTTTAAGTGGGAATATATCAGAGAACTTTTTGTAATGCCAAAAGGTCAAAAGGAAGACAGAATTATGGCTGAGTCCAAGAAATTCTCTGCCAACAGAAACAACTATCCTTATCAAAGATATATTTATTGGAGACCTGTTGAAGAGGGTAATATCCTGTTTAATGATGAAAAATTTGCAATGATAATCTATAGACAGCATAACGAAGAATTCTCAGATATTTCTAAGGTTACAGATGCAAGTGATGTTATCAAAACCGATATTTATGACTTTATTCAGAATGGCGAAAAAGTTATGATTGTGGTTGATTGTGAAAACAGTGACCCTATTAAACTTGCAAGTACCCTTACTCAGCTAAATGCAGATGAACTTTCCAAAATTTCTAAAATAGAATTATACGATGACAAACATACTTCAAAAGCATGGAAGTACATCGGTACATTAACCGGTATCCCTGTTGAGCATAATGTAATTGAAAGAGTTAAGGAAGAAAAATCATTGGTTGATATTAAAATGTCAGTGGGTATCTCAAAGGCTTATTTCCGTGACAATGTGGATTCATTTATTATGCTTTCAAGTGACTCAGACTTTTGGGGTGTTATCTCCTCAATTCCTGATGCAAAGTTCCTTGTTATGGTTGAACAAAGTAAGTGTGGACCTGATATTCTAAATGCATTTAAGGATAACGGTACATATTATTGTTATATTGATGACTTTTCTACCGGCAATATTAAGGGCTTTAAGAATGCAATTCTTCGTTCAACTTTAGAAGAAAAGGTAGGTTCTCTTGTAAGTATTGACACAAAGGAGCTTGTAAATAATATTTTCCGTGAACTATATATGGATGTTGATGAAGCTGAAAAGAGAAATTTTTACGATAAGTATATTAAGAAAATGAGTCTTGCTATTGATAAGGACGGAATGATGACTATTAAAATTCCAAATTGATTTTAGTTTTCAATTTGGTTTAATTGGATAAACAATTTAAAATAGCTTATAATTAAATTAACCGACCTACTTATGTGGGTCGGTTTTCTTGTATATTAAAATAAAAGTAATTAACTTTTCTTAAATTATAAGATAATAATTGTTATATTATTTCTTTAATTTCAGTTACAATAGATTTTAATGTATTGATAGTATTTTCTTTATTAGAAAATAATTCGGTAAATAGATTTGTTAAATTTTCTTCAAAATTCTTTGGAAGAATTTTGCCAAAGCTTTTTGCATATTCAACCATTCTTTTTTCACCGGGATGAGTCATTTTATTTAGTGCAAATATTATATCAAAGTACGACTCAACAAATGCTGATGTTCTGTGGTTGATACTAGGCAAATCATTTCTGTTAAGTGCTTTTGTAATTTGCTTATCATAGGAAGGTAATATTCCGGATAATAAGTTCATATTTTTTTCAATAATATTTTCTTTTAATTTTTCCGGATAAGGCACAGAAAATCTGTCTTGCATTTTTTTAAATTTATCATTCTTATCATATAGAATTTTACTGTGTAGAACATTGTGCCATATGCAAGTTGTATATCCGTTGTGGGCATTATATTTTTCAACAACAGAAGAAAGTTCTTCTGTAATATTGTCAATATTTCTGTAGAGAATATCAATGTCTATGTCATCTTTTAATGTACAGTTATCTTCTAACTCCCAAAAGTGATTGCCTAGTTCAATATACTTGCAATATTTTTCTAGGATGCTTTTTCTTACTTCATCACTTGGAACAGTATCACAGTAAATGTATAAGTCGTAATCTGATTTTTTATCATACTTTTCACTTGCCCTAGAACCGGCTAAAGCAATAGATTGAACCTCATTAAGGGTAGAAATTTCTTTCCATAGATTTTCAAAAAACATAACATCACCTAAATTAAGTGTATATAAAAAGCCTACAAACTTTTAAATTAGTAGGCTTAGTAAAAACTTTATTATATTTTATGCCATTTGGAAGTCACGAATGTAACTGTCAATAGACTTTCTGATAACTTCCTTTGCATCTTCACAACCGTTAATTTCTGTAACAGTAGTAACCTTGTCATTTTCAAGGGTTTTATAAACCTGGAAGAAATGTCTGATTTCTTCAAAATAATGAGTAGGTAGGTCAGAAATATCACTATAACCGTTGTAGTTAGGGTCATTAACCGGAACTGCAATGATTTTTTCATCATTGTGGTTATCATCAATCATAGTCAGTACACCGATTGGTTTACATTCAACCAGTGTCATAGGCTGAATTGTTTCACTACATAATACAAGTACATCAAGTGGGTCGCCGTCATCTGCATATGTACGAGGAATAAAGCCATAGTTAGCCGGATAGTGGGTGGATGTAAAAAGCACTCTGTCCAATTTTAGTAACCCTGTTTCTTTGTCTAATTCGTATTTGTTCTTGCCACCCTTAGAAATTTCAATAACTGCATAAAACTTATCTGTTGTAATTCTTTTTGGGGAAATATCGTGCCAAATATTCATTTATTATCATTCCTTTCCTTATTTGATAACTATATTTTATTTTAAATTTCACCTATTGTCAATACGATTTTACCTATTGACAATACTTTTTCTTACAATTTTGTAATAGAAGTATTTTAGCCTATGTGTTATTATTATTTGGGGTGATTAAATGAATGTTTTTTTACTTGAAGATGATGAGGCTATTGGTATTGGCCTAAAGTATTCTCTTGAAAATGAGGGCTATACCGTAACAATTTCAACCAGTGTAAAGTCAGCTTTTGAAATTATAAATAAAGAGAAATTTGCATTATATATTCTTGACTTAACTTTGCCTGATGGAAGTGGTTATGATGTTTGCAAAAAGATAAAGACAATCGGTGACTTTCCGGTAATTTTCCTTACTGCTTATGATGATGAGGTTAATGTGGTTATGGGTCTTGAACTTGGTGCTGATGACTATATTTCTAAACCATTTAGAGTTAAGGAACTTATTGCCAGAATTAAAAGTGTCCTTAGACGATACAATAGGGAAAGTAAAGGTATCATAAAAATTGGAAATGTACTTATTAATACAAACAAAGCAACAGTTTTCAAGAATGGTCAGGAAGTTATTTTAACTGCTATGGAGTATAAGCTATTCTTAATTTTGCTTAATAATCGTGGTAATATTCTTTCTCGTAATAAACTGTTGGAATATATTTGGGATGTTGAGGGTGATTTTGTAAATGACAACACTCTTACTGTTTATATTAAAAGATTAAGAGATAAAATTGAGGATGACCCATCAGCCCCTATGATTATCAAGACAATTCGTGGATTAGGATATGTGATTGAAAATGATAAATAAAGATATAAAGATTATTGCTTTAATGGGCTTTTTAGGAACAATAGTTGCAACTGTAGTGACACTATTCTTTAATGTAGTATGTTCTGTAGTTACCTTTTTGTTAGGTGCAATTTTGACCTTAACATTTTATATCGTTACCAAAAAAAGATACAAGAAAATCGCCGATTTAAATAACTACCTTTCACTTGTATGTGCCGGTAATTATATGATTGATATTAATGATAATACTGAGGGTGAACTGTCTATCCTAAAGAATAATTTGTACAAGGTTATTGTGTTACTTCGCTCAAAGAATGAACTGCTTGAAAAAGACAAAATCTATCTTGCAGATTCTTTAGCCGATATTTCCCATCAGTTAAAAACACCACTAACCTCACTAATGGTTATGGTTGATTTGTTGAAAGATGAAAAGAATATTGATAAGCAAAAGCAGTTTATCTCTATAATAGAAATTCAGATTAGCAAGATAAAATGGTTAGTAGAGAATCTCCTTAAACTTTCAAAGTTAGATGCCGGTACAATTAAGTTTAAGAAAGAACAAATTGATGTTTTATCGGTAATTACAAAAAGCCTAAGTCCATTCCTTGTACAAATGGAAATGAAGAATATTTCACTTGAAACTACTATTAATGACTTTTCCTTTACAGGTGACTTAAACTGGACAAGTGAGGCAGTGGAAAATATTATAAAAAATTGTATTGAACATACTGACGATAATGGAAAGCTAAATATAGAAACAGGTGTAACTAATATTTACAGTTACATAAAAATTACTGACAACGGTTGTGGTATTAAGAAAAAGGACTTGCCACATATTTTTGAAAGATTTTATCAAGGAGAAAATTCTTCTAAGGAGAGTGTAGGTATTGGACTTGCACTTGCCAAGACAATTATAGATAATCAAGGTGGCTCAATAGAAGTTACCAGTGAAGAAAATGTAGGAACAGAATTTATTATTAAATTCAACAAAATGGTTGTGTGACGAATTTGTAATATAAAAGTCACCTTAATGTAAGTTTCCTTTGATATGATATAGTCAAAGTTAGGGAGGAAAATTTATGAACATACTTGAAGTTAAAAATTTATCAAAAATTTACGGAAAAGGTGACACACTTGTAAAAGCAGTTGATGATGTTTCTTTTACTGTTGAGCAAGGTGAGTTTGTTGCAATTATCGGACCATCAGGTTCAGGTAAATCAACTTTATTACATATAATCGGTGGTGTAGATACACCAACAACCGGTAATGTAATTATTGACGGCACTGATATTACAAAGCTAAAGGAAAGTCCTTTGTCAATTTTCAGAAGAAGACAAATCGGTCTTGTATATCAGTTTTACAACCTAATACCAATCTTAACAGTTGAAGAAAATTTAACTTTGCCACTATTATTAGATGGCAGAAAGCCTAACAAAGAACAGATTGATTACTTAGTAAGCAACCTTGGCTTAGGTGACAGACTAAAGCACTTGCCAAACCAGCTTTCAGGTGGTCAACAACAGAGAGTTTCAATCGGCAGAGCATTGGCTAACAATCCTGCACTTTTACTTGCTGATGAACCTACAGGTAACCTTGACAGTGAAAACAGTAAGGAAATTGTTGCTTTACTTCGCAAGTTTAACAGAGAGCATAACCAAACAGTAATTATGATTACTCATGACGAAAGAATTGCTCAGTCTGCTGACAGAATTATTGCTATTGAAGATGGTAAGATTGTTAAGGATGAGGTGAGTAAAGGTTGAAGATTGTAAGAACATTAACTTTGCGTCACCTAAAAGAAAATAAAGGCAGAACAGTTGTCACTATCTTAGGTATCATTGTTGCAGTAGCAATGATTACAGCAGTATTTGTTGGTATGTCCTCATTACTTAATGTTACAGGACAAGCAATGAGAAATGACACAGGTGACTATGAATTTCAGGCATATGTAAATGATAGTAGTATTGAAAAACTTAAAAAAGACAGTAGAGTAAAAACAGTTGGTATTGGAGTAAATAGTGAAAATACTAACGACCACAGAGAGGTTTGTTCACCGGCAGGACATGATTCTCCTATATATACTACAACTTATGTAGCAGGTGATGAAAACTATTTTAAGCAATTTATTGTTTCTAAATATGAGGGGACTTTACCTAAAAACGAAAATGAAATTGCAGTTGATAAGTCTTATTTTGATCTTGTTAACGATGATACTAACAGTGAAATACATTGGAAGGTCGGAGATAAAGTAAAGCTGGACTATGGCAATTACTATAACAAAAAAGAAGATTACGAAACCAGTTTTAATGATGATGGTACAAAATACAGAAAAGCCGGTTCAAAGTATGTTACAGTAACTGCAATTCTTGACTATAACTCACCAACTCCAATGATTATAACCGGATGGGACAAAAATTGTACTGTTGATATTAAACCGGTATATGTAAAACTAAAAGAGGTTGGTTTTAATACTCGTAACAAAATTAAAAGTATAGCTAAGGATTGTGGCATTGATAAATATAGCTTTGAATATAACGGTGAATATATTTTATGTCAGGGCGACCTTACCTTCATTGACCAATACAAAGATATGATACCTTTGATTGGTGCTGTTTTGGCTATAATTATTGTTGCATCTGTTATGCTGATTTATAATGCCTTTTCAATGTCGCTGACAGACAGAATCAGATACTTAGGAATGTTGGCAAGTGTTGGTGCTACCAGAAAGCAAAAGAGAAATTCGGTATATTTTGAGGGTGCTTTCCTAGGAATGATTGCAATTCCTTTAGGTATTTTCTTCGGTATTATCGGTATTGATATTACTTTAAATGTAGTTATAAATAGACTGGCTGATGCCAATGCATTGTCTGGTGTGGATAAAATAGATTCTATTTTATCAGTACCGGTTTGGAGTATTATTTCGATAATTGTATTTAGTATTATTACAATCTTTATTTCTGCATATATTCCTGCCAGAAAGTCCTCAAAGATTAGTCCTATTGATGCAATCAGACAGAATGACTCAATTAAGCTAAAGGCAAGAACTTTAAAGTCATCAAAATTAATCAGAAAAGTATTTGGTTATGAGGGTGAAATTGCCAACAAAAACCTAAAGAGAAACGGCAAAAAGTCAAGATTGATTATTGTATCTATTACAGTTTCTATTATTTTATTCTTGTCAGTAAATACTTTTTGTAATTTGTTTAGTATGGGTGCAAGTATTGATAAAACAGCATATCAGGTTCAAGCCTCTTGTGAATATGATAAGCTAGACCAATTTAATGAAAAATTAAGCCAAATTAAAAATATAGATAAAATCTATATGATTAATAAAGATGTATATGGTTTCCAGAAAGTCAACGGCTTTAAGCAAGATATCTATAATCATATTACACCAAAATACAAAGATAAATACGGTGATGATATAGCAATTTGTATGCACATTATTGATGATGATACATTTAATAAAATTTGTAAAGATAACAACATAGATACTAAGAATTATTATGATGGAAAAACAACAAAAATGGTTCTTGTAAATAGTGTTGGTGATAAATCAAATGAGGACCCTGTATTAACAGATGATATTAAGAATAAAAATCTTAAATCTCAAGCAATAACCACATTTGAATCTACCATAATTGATTATAGTGAAGATGATGAATATGGTGACAGTGTAGTTATCGGTGATTTTATCAAGTATGATGAGGATAACCCTGTTTTCAAACTTGATAACTATGAAGATTTAACAGGTTTTATCCCTATTAGTCAGTATATTAACAGTAAGAATTTAACCGGAGATAATGTACAAATTGAGTACGGTATTGAAACCAAAGAACATGAGCAAGTATTTGATGATATAAATGATATTCCGGGTAAATGTGGAAAGCTATATGTATATGATGTTCAAGCTAGTAGAGAATCTGCAAATTCAATCATATTTACAGTCAGAGTATTTGTATATGGCTTCATTACACTAATCACTTTAATTACAATCTTCAATATAATTAACACAATATCAACCGGTATTGCAATGAGAAAAAGAGAATTTGCAATGCTCCGTTCAGTAGGTGTTTCCAAGAAAGGCTTTTACAAAATTGTCTGCTTAGAAAGTGTTTTGTATGGATTAAAGTCACTAATTATCGGTTTACCACTTAGCTTTGTAATTAGCTACGGTATGAATAAGGCTTTAGGCTCAAGTGCTTATCCATTTACCCTTGATTATAAGATGTATCTAATAGTTATTGTGGCAGTGTTCTTAATTGTTGGACTTACAATGTTCTATGCAGTTAACAAAATTAAGAAAGGCTCAATAATTGAAGCACTAAAGGAAGATATAGATTAATTATTATAAATGAAAATCTATAAAATGCTATTGTGCTTATTAAAAATTATACAGGCATTTAAAATTAAACCGGTATTAATTAAAATTTAATTGGTTTAAAAATCAAATTAGCATAAACATAATTAATTAGCTTATAACTAAATCAAACTGGCATAAATATAATTAGAATAGCTTACAACAATTTATTTGTTTCATTATTCCCAAATCCCAAAACACCCTATGGTATTTCCTACCATAGGGTGTCGCCTTTTGTGTTTGTTTTTGATAGTGGTTTTAATATTTTAGTGTTATAAATTAGTTCTTTAATTTTGATTGTGCAAATCTAAAAATAATTCAATAAATTTGGGTTTGTGGGGATGATTATGTAATGTAGATAAATTAGATAATAACCGATTAATTCATCTAATTTATAGTTTTATCC
>CAKSNZ010000043.1 GCA_934476515.1 uncultured Ruminococcus sp.
TGGATGCTCACTTATCCCTTTACACAAGGGCGACTAGCGAATATGTACAAATTTAGGGTAACTACATAGGACAAAATCACAACAAAATTTTGGCTTACAGTTGTAGGGGCTTCACTACAAATGTTTTTTATTCAAAAACTTTTGCATAAGTTCACATTAGCAAATCAAACTTCGCCTATGGCTCGTTTTCTTTGATGTTCACTTAATTGTTCGCCCGTAATGAAAGTGTAACACCTATGGGATTTTTGTCCTATTTGCAGACTATAAATTTATAATATCTACAAAGGACAAAATACAAATAGAAAGGTTAATTTGCAAACGGGACATCAATGATGTCCCCTACATCTGTGAGTCATAGTTTCATATGATTTTATGGTATATATTCTCACTACAAATTTATCTTTACCCACAGACCAAATTGAAAAAACCCAATTTGCAAAGCTAATTTATCATAACGCAGAAACAAAATTGAAAAAACCAAATTTATATAACAATAGAATTTAAAAAAATTAAAATTTTTGCAACACTTTCGGGTTATGGAAAGTATTATTAATAGGACAGAAAATTTTGTTATTTATACAATGATTATAGCTAAAGGACAGTTATCGTAACGATAAAGACCTATCAGCAATATGTCGGTAAATGCAATGTAAATTTTAGCAAAAATGATAATATGTTTTTGATAGGTATAATGATATAATTGTTGTAATAGATAAAACTGGTTAGTAGGGGTGATTTTATGAAAAAGTTAATTTTAGTCGCAGTTGTATCGGTAGCTTTGCTTTTTGTAGGTTGTAAAAGTGAAAACAGTAATGAAGTATCAAGAAATACCAATAAGGTAGAAACTACGGTCACTACCACAACAACTAACAGTAAAAGTGGATGGCAACATTTAAATGAGAAGTCTGAAAAAGAATTTAGGGCTGATTTAGGAAATCCTAAGGTTGATAAAAATGCAAAAATTAATTATGTGTCTGCTAATGCTAAAAAGAAAATCAAAGCAGTTAACCTTACTAAAAAGCAAATGTCAATTTTGATAGATCATGCAAAATCGTATATGATGACTTCTTCTTATTCAGGTGCTTTCTGCATTGAAGATTACAATAAATATTATGGTGTTTCTGATTTTAGAGAAATTAATATTTCTAATATATACAATTATTATTATTGTAAATTTACTGATGACAGTGGTAGAAAAGCATATGTTTTCTTTAGCAAAGCAGATAAGGATACAGTGATGGAATTGTTTTATATTTTCCTTGATAAAAATGATAAACCTATAAAATTTGATGATGATGACTTTCAACAAGATATGAATGATTTAAAATATGTTAACGATTTGGATAAGTGATATATGAGGTGATTTTATGAAAAAGTTAATTTTAGTCGCAGTTGTATCGGTAGCTTTGCTTTTTGTAGGTTGTAAAAGTGAAAACAGTAATGAAGTATCAAGAAATACCAATAAGGTAGAAACTACGGTCACTACCACAACAACTAACAGTAAAAGTGGATGGCAACATTTAAATGAGAAGTCTGAAAAAGAATTTAGGGCTGATTTAGGAAATCCTAAGGTTGATGAAGATGCAAAAATTAATTATGTGTCTGCTAATGCTAAACAGAAAATCAAGGCAGTTAACCTTACTAAAAAGCAAATGTCAATTTTGATAGATCATGTAATGGTACTTAGTGGAACTTCTTCTAAACCAAGTCTTTTATGTTTTTACATTGAAGATTACAATAAATATTATGGTGTTTCTGATTTTAGAGAAATTAATAATTCCGATACATACAATTATTATTGTAAAATTACTGATGACAGTGGTAGAAAAGCATATATTTTCTTTGAAAAAATTGATAAAGATACAGTGATGGAATGGTTTGCTTTGTTTCTTGATAAAAATGATAAACCTATAAAATTTGATGATGATTACTTTGATCAAGATATAAATGATTTGAAATATGTTAACGATTTGGATAAGTGATATATGAGGTGATTTTATGAAAACTATGATTAAAAATAATAACCTTAACAGTTTATCAAAGATAGCATTTCTAATGAACATTCCTTTAGTATTATTGTATTTACCTATTTGTTTTATTTACAGTGATACTCAAGGTGTATTGTTGCAAGGCATTGATTTTATTTTATGTGTAGTTTTGTTTGCTTTTTATTTTGTGACTTTATTATTTATTGGTAATAACAAGAAAATTATAGTTTCAAATTTATTAATTCAAACGGTATTATTGTATGAATTAAGAGGTGAATTGCCATTTGCTTTGTTGTGGCAACATAGCGAAACTGTATCATTATGGCAAATAGTAATTATTTACTATATTGTCCTTTGTGCCTTAGTAACTATTCTGGATGTGGTTTATTCTGCACTACAGAAAGTTAATAAGTTTCAGAAAGTATAGTACTCATAATCACATAAGGAGGACTTTTATGAAAAACCATAAAATAATTATTGTATCTTTATTAATGGTAATTGTATGTGTACTTTGTTCTTGTGGTAATTCTTCAACAGATAAAGCTGATAAAAATCAAGCCACAAAAACTAAAGCTGCAACACAAGCAACTACTGACAGTGTTGATAGAATGTGTTTGTTTAAAAAAGACAAGAACTATGAAATCTATCAATACAGATATAATGAAAATTCTTTTGAGTATGTTTTCTTTATTTATGATAACAAACACAGAAGAATTGATTGCAAAAATGTTTATACTCGTGAGCCCTATATTAGCCGAATCGGTACAGATAAGGTTGGTAAGAATATTTTGAGATGCTATATTTCCAATGGTACTAACGCATATACTACTCAATACTATAATGTGTCTAACGGTAAGGTATCTAATGAATATAAAGGTGAAGTGTGTTCTGATGAAAAGAGAGTGGCGTACATAGATTACAAGGATGGTAAAACTATTTTAGAGGTTAAAAAGATTTTTGACAAAAAGCCATTTTTTGAAAAAGAACTGGATATGGGTGGAATTTCTACAGCAACTTTTATAGGAAAAGGAGAATTTGACGGAAATTCAATTACAGTTACCCATGCTAAAGGTAAGAATTATAAGGATGTTAGGGAAACATTTTCACTTAATCAAAAATGATTAGAGGTGAGAGTATGAAGAAATTTATTACTATGTTTTTAGTGTCTGTAGTAATACTATTTACATTAGGTGGTTGTAGTAATCCTGTTTCTAATGTACTAAATGATATGGATAGGACAACTATTACTTATAATAATGAAAAATATGTTGCTACTACAGATTGGTCAATTGATGATAGTAGTTATAAAGAAAAAGTAATCGAAAATGACGGAACAAAAATTCATATTTGGATTTATGATAATGATAAAAATGTGGATTTTATAAGTGACTCAGGAAGTTTGCTTTATCACAAAGAAAGTAGTTCATATCCTAAAAATAATTACAACAGTATTAAAAGCATAGAACTTTATAAGGGTGATGAAAATAAAATTATAAAGGATAAAACTTGCATAAAAAATCTGTTAAGTACAATTAATGGGGAAAAGAATAAAAATTCTTCTTCAAAAACTGATGAAGTTCTGTATTCAATAAGTATTCATTACAAGGATTATCCGGCAAGTTATTCTTTAGGTGAGCTTGTAAAATGTGAAAGTGGTAACTATAAAATAGTTGATAATTATGGACATTGCTATAATATAAATGCTGATATTTGCCCTAAAGAAATGTTGAAGTAGGTGTTTTTATGAAAAGACTATTGTGTATTGTGCTTGCCGTTATTTCAATTATGCTTTTTGCCGGTTGTAATAATGTGGATACTAAAAGTAATATTGAAAAAATAAGTGCAAGTAAAATAAATACATACTACACCAATGACTTTACAAAAGAAGGAGCTTATCGTATTGAGGCTAAGGGTCAAAGTGCAGTTGTAATTGTTGCACCACAAGACTCAGTAAAAAGTTTTAGTGCTAAAGAAGATAAAAAAGATATTGTATTTTCTTATTCAACAAAGAACAGTAAAAGTAATGTTATGTCAATTTATAAGTATTGTTATATCTATAAGAATACCGATAAAATTGATACTGTTAAGATTTATAAAAATGGAAAAGAATCCTATTTTGTAAGTTGTAATGTTGGGAATGAAGAAATCTTAAAGTGATTTTGGAAAGTGTGATATTATGAAGAAAATTATAGCCTTTTATGTTGTAGCAGTAATAGTTATAGTGTCAGGTGTTTGTGCTTTTATGTATTTCTTCCCATCAAAACCGGTATTAGTGATAACAGTACTGTAGCTATACAATGTGTTAATAAGAAAGTTACAGATATTTCTAAGAAAGATGCAAAAGAACTTTATAATATGCTTAATGATAAAGAAGTGCATTATGATTCAGGTCTTGCTTGTCCTTTTAGAGATGACTTCTGTATAACATTTAATGGTGGTATTTCTAAAGATACTTTTTATATTAGTGGTGAGGGTTGTGGCTCTATAAAGTATAGAAAAAAGTATTTTTCTCTATCAAATTTCTAAACAGAAAAATTGGAAAATATCTTGAATAAATATAATATTACATATCCTGTTTTGTAATTACAGCAATAAAATGGACTGTTAAGAATGTATCTTGACAGCCCATTATTTTTTTGTATTTTTAATTGTGTAAAAAATACATCAAAACATAAATGATTTACCATATTATGTTGCAATATGTAGAAAAATATGATAGACTAATGATATTGTTGTATAATATCATTAGTTTTTTATGAAAAATAATGATAAAAATATATATTATGCTGAGATAAGTCCCAAAAATGGGACAGTTAATTTGTTATTATATATAGAAAAGAAAGGAATGATAAGTTGGATTACCTTGCACATAAAAGAAATGAAACTGATGGCAAAGAAGAATTGCTAATTGACCATTTAACAGTTACTGCAGAAATGGCAAAGCTATTTGCAGAACCATTTGATTACGGTGACTTAATGTATTTTGTTGGTCTTATTCACGATATAGGAAAGTATAGTGAAGAATTTCAACAGAGAATTAGAGGAATGGATAATACTGTTGACCATTCTACAGCAGGAACACAACTTGCATTTACTAAATATAGAGCAATAATGAGTGCATTTTGTATTGCAGGTCATCATGCCGGTATTCCGAATTTAGGTAGTAAAACTGATGGTGATAAGTCAGGTACATTATTTGGGAAAGTAAATAACAATTCAATTCCTGATTATTCACAATGGGAAAATGAATTAGTAGATTTACAGAAATATGCAGTTGCAGAAAAAGTACCTAAGGATAAGTATTCAACAAGTTTCCTTATTCATATGCTTTTTTCTTGCTTAGTAGATGCTGACTATATTTGTACCGAAAATTTTATGATTGATGATAATGTAGATAGAGGAGTATATGACACAATTCCTACCTTGCTGGAAAGACTAAATCGGTATATAGCAAAGTGGGGAGAACCAAAGTCAAAGCTAAATATTTTAAGAACTGAAATTCAAAAGCAATGTATCAATGCTAAGAATATTAATGAAAATCTTTTAACATTAACTGTACCTACCGGTGGAGGAAAAACAATTTCTTCCTTAGCTTTTGCACTAAATTATGCAGTACAAGAAGAACATAAAAGGGATAGAATTATCTATGTTATCCCATATACAAGTATTATTGAACAGAATGCTGAAGTATTTAAAAATGTTTTAGGTGAAGAAAATGTAATTGAACATCATTCTAATGTGGATTTTGGTGATGATACAAGTGAGCTTATTAAGAAAAAACAACTGGCTTGTGAAAACTGGGATGCACCTGTTATTGTTACTACTTCAGTTCAATTCTTTGAATCACTGTATAGCAACAAACCATCAAGAAATAGAAAGCTACATAACATTGCAAACAGTATTATTATCTTTGATGAGGCTCAAATGATTCCAAGTGACTTTATTGAACCTTGTATAAATGCTATAAATCAACTAACAGAAAATTATAACGCAACTGCTGTTTTGTGTACTGCAACTCAGCCTAACTTGGATTACTTTTTTAGTAAGATAAAAAATATTGATGGCTATACTATTCCTGAAATTTGTAGTGACAATCAAGAAAAATATTTTGAAGAGTTTAGAAGAGTAGAATTTGTTTATGATGGGAAGCTTGAAGATGATGAACTTGTAGAACAACTAAGGTTACAAGAGCAAGTACTCTGTATTGTAAATAAAAAATCTCATGCAGATTCTTTGTTTAATCTTCTTGGTGAAGATGAAGGTAATTTCTGTTTAACAACTCATAAGTACCCTAAACACAGAAAAGCTCAGTTAAAGGAAATCAGAGAACGACTTGCTAAAGGACTACCTTGTAGAGTAATTTCTACCAGTTTAATTGAGGCAGGTGTTGACCTTGACTTTAAGACTGTTTACCGTGCTATAGCAGGTGTTGATTCAATTTTACAAGCCGGTGGTAGATGTAACCGTGAGAATAAAAGAAGTAAGAAAGAAAGTATAGTTCATATTTTTGATACTGATAAAATTTTGCGATTGCAAGAGAAGAACATTGGTGTAACTAGGAAAGTTCTCAAAAAATACGGTGGCAAAATTTATACTGCTGAGGCAATAAAAGAGTATTTTGATAAACTTTATTATTTAGGCAGTGGTGTAAAGAACAATACCTTTGATATTAAGGAAATTATCAAAAATTGTAATGCATTTGATTTCAAGACAGTATCTGATGATTTTAAGTTAATTGAAGACAATGCAAAGACAGTCTATATTGACAATGAAGATAGCAGACCGTTAATTACTGAACTGAGAAATCATAATTATAGTAAAGCATTGTTCAGAAAACTTGGTCAGTATGCAGTTAACCTGTATGATAATGAATATCAGCAACTTGATAATGTGTCAGCAATAGAAATTATAGATAATGATTTTTATGTTATGACAAATCCGGATTATTATAATGAAAATATTGGTATAGCATTGCCTGATGAAAACTTAGGTAATGCGTTGATGGTTTAATATACAGAAAGGAGGAATGTATCATGAGTATTTTGCTAGAAGTGTTTGGTGAATATGCAGCCTTTAACAGACCTGAACTAAAGACTGAGAGAATGACCTATGATGTGATGACACCATCAGCAGCAAGGGGTATTCTTGATTCGATCTATTGGCACCCAGGTATGAGGTGGCACCCGGATAAAATCTATGTGCTAAGTCCTATTAAGCATACTAATATTCGCAGAAATGAAGTGAAAAGTAAAATTTCTGCAAGAAATGTTAAGAGTGCAATGTTAGGCAAAAAGTCTGAACTTTATATCGATGCACAGTCTGATATTCAGCAAAGAGCAGCACTTGTACTAAAGGATGTTCACTATGTTATAAGTGCCCATTTCGATATGACTGATAAGGCTAATCCTAGTGACAATCCGGGCAAATTTCAAGATATTATTCGCAGAAGAATAGAAAAGGGACAATGCTACAACCAACCTTACTTTGGTTGTAGAGAATTTCCGGTGAACTTTAGAAAGTGGGAGTGTGATTATATCCCTACTGCATACCCTAACGAAACTAAAGAATTAGGACTTATGCTATACGATATGGAATATTCTGATGATGGAGAAATCACACCGACTTTCTTTAATGCAGTTCTAAAGAATGGTGTTCTTGACCTTAATGATTGTGAGGTGTATAGGTAATGCTTTTACAATCCTTAGTTAAGCTATATGAGGCTTGGGCCGAGAAAGGTGAGATTGAGAAGTTAGGTTGGAATCCTGTGAAAATATCTTATGGTATTTCATTGGACGAAGAAGGCAATGTGGATGAAATTATCCACCTAAAAACTAATGCACCTAAAGGCAACAAAGAAATACCGTCACTTATTAGCTTACCTATGCCGGTAAAAAGGTCGGTAGGTGTTGCATCTAACTTTTTATATGACAATGCAACTTATGTGTTTGGTTATGATAACTCAAACAAACCTGATAGAGCAAAGCAATGTTTTGATTGCTTTAGAAGTGTCGGTAACAAGGTGCTTGAAAACAGTGATGATGAATTTTCTACTGTAATCAAGAAGTTTTTGCAGAAAGATTATAGTGAGTTTGAAAACTTGTCAGACCTACTTACAGAACTAAACTGTACTGAAACAACAGTTGATGACATTCTAAATAAAGGTGCAAACTTACTTTTAATGCCATTGGGAAAGTTCCCAACAGATTCTAAAGCTATATGTGAAAGTTGGAACAGTTACTATGAACATTCAGATTCACCAAAGGGCGTTTGTTTGGTAACAGGTAAGGATGACCATATTGCAAAGCTTCATCCTGTTATTAAGAACATTCGTGGTGCTCAAGCAGCAGGTGCTTCATTAGTTTCTTTTAATGCAACTGCTTTTGACTCTTACGGTAAAGAAAATGGTTATAATGCTCCTGTTAGTGAGTATGCAGCTTTTGCGTATACCTCAGCACTAAACAAATTGGTAAGTGATAACGACCATAGAGTTTTTTCAGGTGACACAACAGTTGTCTGTTGGACAGAAGATGGCGAAAGTGCCTATCAAGATGTTTTTGCCGGTATCTTTAATAGTGATGATGAGGTTAAGCAGAAAGACCTTCACGATACTATTGTAAGTATTGTTAACGGTAATGAAGTTAAGTGGGAGGGTATTCCACTTAATCCTAGTAACAACTTTTATATCTTAGGTATCTCACCAAACTCAGCAAGACTTTCTGTTAGATTTTTTATCCAAAATACCTTTGGTAAAGTAATGGAAAATCTTTTGAAAAATCAGCATAGAATGGAAATGGTCAAGCCAAAATATGAAAAGTGTGTACATATTCCATTAATAAGTATCTTAAACGAAACAAAGAAATATAATCCGGAAACTAAGAAGGTGATAGATAAAGAGTTTAAACCACATTTAGCTAGCAATATAATAAAGGCAACTATCAATAATACTCGTTATCCAGATGCTTTGTATTATAGCATTTTGAATAGAGTATCAGCAGAACATGAAATTAATTGGGTCAAGGCATCGGTTATTAAAGCATGTTTGATTCAAAATTATAAAGGAGTGGTAACAGTGGCTTTCAATGAAAACAGTAACAACAAAGCATATTGGTTAGGAGCGTTGTTCTCTGAACTTGAACAAATACAGAAAGAAGCTCACCGTGGTAGTGAAATTAATACAACTATTCGAGATAGGTACTTTTCTTCAGCAAGTTTAATGCCTTCAAAGATTTTTCCTGTATTAATTGATCTTGCCCAAAATCACATTAAGAAAATTTCTAATGTAGGTGCTAAGGTTAACTGTCAAAAAAGGTTGACAGAAACAATGTCTAAGTTAGGGGATAAATTTCCTAATAGATTAACACTTGATGAAAAGGGTATGTTCCAGCTTGGATATTACCAGAGAACACAAGAAAGATTTACCGGCAAGGAGGATAAAGAATAATGGCTGATGTAATTAAGAATAAGTACGATTTTGCAGTTTACTTTGATGTTGAAAACGGTAACCCTAACGGCGACCCTGATGCAGGTAATATGCCAAGAGTTGACCCGGAAACAGGTCACGGCATTGTTACCGATGTTTGTATTAAGAGAAAGATTCGTAACTATGTTGATGTAGTTAAAGAAGATGAAAAAGGCTATAACATCTATATTAAAAGTGGTGTAACACTAAATGCAAAGGATAAAACAGCCTTTGATAACTTTAACATTGATGAAAAGAGTATCAAGGAAGCTAAGAAGAAAGATGGCGACATTGACCGTAAAATCAGAGATTTTATGTGCGAAAACTTCTTTGATATTAGAACCTTTGGTGCTGTAATGACTACATTTGTAAAGAACGGTCTTAACTGTGGTCAGGTGAAAGGTCCTGTTCAGTTTAGCTTTGCCCGTTCTATTGACCCAATTCTTCCTCAGGAAGTATCTATCACAAGATGTGCAGTTACTACTGAAAAAGATGCTGAGGACAAAACAAATACTATCGGCAACAAGTTCATTGTACCTTATGGTTTATACAAAGCTGAGGGCTATATTTCAGCAAATTTAGCCAGAAAGGTAACAGGCTTTTCTGAAGATGACCTAGAACTACTTTGGAATGCTATCCTAAATATGTTTGAATTTGACCATGCAGCAGCAAGAGGCAAAATGGCTGTTCGTAAGCTGGTTATTTTTAAACATAGTAGTGAACTTGGTAATGCACCATCATATAAACTGTTTGATACTATCAAAGTTCATAAGAAGGATGATGTAGAATATCCAAGACAGTTCTCCGACTATGACTTTTCAGTTGATACTGATGCACTACCTGATGGCGTTGAGTGCATCATAAAATGATTTACCAAGATGACAATGTACTGAGTATCTCAGGTATTCAACACTTTGTTTATTGTCGCAGACAGTGGGCTTTGATACATATTGAGCAACAATGGGAGGAAAATTTACTTACTGTTAGTGGTGAAAGTATGCATCAAAAGGCCCACGACAATACCTTCTCTGAAACCAGAAACGGTGTAATTATCTCTCGTGGAATGCAGGTTTCTTCATATGAACTTGGTATTTATGGTGTTTGTGATGTTGTGGAATTTGTACCTTCTTCTGAAGGTGCAATTATCCACAACAAAGAAGGATACTTTAAGATTATACCTGTTGAGTATAAACATGGTGAACCTAAAACCTCTGATGCAGATATTTTGCAGGTTGCAGCACAGGCAATGTGTTTAGAAAATATGTTTTGTACCAAAATAGATGAACTGAATATTTATTACGGTAAAACAAGACACAGAGAGAAAATTCCTTTTACTGATGATATTAGGGAAAGATTGGTGAAAATCCTTGAAGAAATGCACCAACTGTATGACAGACGATATACACCAAAGGTTAAGCAGAATAAAAACTGTAGAGCTTGTTCCTTGAAAAATATCTGTTTGCCTAGATTAACTAAAATTTCTTCTGTAAAAGGCTATATGTCTAAAATGCTTGGTGATGAACTATGAAAAAACTACTTAATACATTGTATATAACTTCAACAGAAAAATATCTTTCTCTTGACGGTGAAAATGTTGTTATTTCTGAAAACAAAAAAGAATGTGCAAGAGTACCTCTCCATAACATAGAGTCAATTGTCACCTATGGTTATAACGGTGTAAGTCCGGCTTTAATGGGAAAGTGTGCTTCAAATAATATTAACATTTCCTTTATGTCTCGTAACGGAAGATTTCTTGCAAATGTTGTAGGCCCATATTGTGGTAATGTTGTGCTGAGAAAAACTCAGTACAGACTTTCAGATAATGAGGACTATTGTACCGAAATTTCAAAAAATATTATACTTGGAAAAATGTATAACTCTAGATGGGTTATTGAAAGAGCTACTAGGGATTACCCTAATTCTTTAGATATTCCAAAACTAAAGAATGTTTCTATGCAAATAAAGAACTCAATGAATAGTATTGCTAACTGTAAAAATACTGAGGAAATTCGTGGTGTTGAGGGCGAAGCTGCCACAAGGTACTTTTCTGTTTTTGATGATTTAATATTGCAACAGAAGGAAGACTTTTTCTTTCATGGCAGAAACAGAAGACCTCCAACAGATATGGTCAATGCAATGCTTTCTTTTGCATATACTATGCTAACCGGTATGGTAACATCTTCCCTTTATTCTGTAGGGCTAGACCCTTATGTGGGATATTTACATAAGGACAGACCTGGTAGAACTTCGCTATCCTTAGATATGATAGAAGAATTTCGGCCTGTGTTTGCTGACCGTTTTGTACTTACTATGATAAATAAAAGGATAATCACTAAGAATGACTTTTTAACTAAAGAGAATGGTGCAGTTATCTTTACTGATGAGGGTAAGAAAAAGTTTTTGCAATCATGGCAGACAAGGAAACAAACAGAAATAAAACATCATTTCCTTAATGAAAAAGTCCAATGGGGAGTTGTGCCGTATGTTCAGGCACTTTTACTTGCAAGATATTTAAGAGGTGACCTTGACGGTTATCCACCATTTATGTGGAAGTAGGTGTTGCTATGTTAGTGCTAATTACTTATGATGTATCTACCGAAACACCTGAAGGAAGAAAGCGTTTGAGAAAAGTTGCTAAAGAATGTGTGAATTACGGAAAACGTGTTCAAAATTCAGTTTTTGAATGTATTATGGATTCAGCAAAATGTTTTGAAGTTAAGGAAAAATTAGTGAAAATAATAGATAAGGATGAAGACAGTATAAGGTTCTATTATTTAGGAAATAATTACAAAACTAAGGTTGAACATTTTGGTGTAAATAATAACAATGTTGATGTGGAGGGAGTGTTGCTTTTCTAGTGCGATTAGCAGCCTTACATAAGAATGCTAAGGCATTCGCACTAAATTTAAAAAGAAAACAAAATATAATGATGTACTTTTTATTTAGAATAGGGTTATTACATAAATGAAAAAGTGATAATTTACAATGAACGGAAACTAAATAAAAATACATTTGTTATATTTTGCTGTCACCACCCACATGGGTGGTGTGGATTGAAATAAGAGTAAGTCCTAGTTCTTTTCTTCTATCACTAAGTCACCACCCACATGGGTGGTGTGGATTGAAATTTCTCTTGAAGAATACAAAAGACCAGTAGTATTTAGTCACCACCCACATGGGTGGTGTGGATTGAAATCAATATCGTCTACATTATGCACTCTACCTCTTGTACGTCACCACCCACATGGGTGGTGTGGATTGAAATTTGCAGAATGATGGAGTTTGACCCACGGTATGTGTCACCACCCACATGGGTGGTGTGGATTGAAATATCAATGGTATTTAAAATATCTGTCCCTATCCCAATGTCACCACCCACATGGGTGGTGTGGATTGAAATAGCTACTAAGCGAAACAATCCTACAGAGAGAGTGTCACCACCCACATGGGTGGTGTGGATTGAAATTCTATTTTCAATAATAACATATTAAAATGGGACAAGTCACCACCCACATGGGTGGTGTGGATTGAAATTTCTGCTGTAAGTGTAATTACATTTTTAACACTAGGTCACCACCCACATGGGTGGTGTGGATTGAAATTTAAATATGGATATATCATCTGAAGAAGCAAGTGGTCACCACCCACATGGGTGGTGTGGATTGAAATATTTGTGATAGTATGTTTTCTCTTTTTGATGATAGTCACCACCCACATGGGTGGTGTGGATTGAAATTTTGCTAGTTCTTTAATTGTTTTTGACATAATAATGTCACCACCCACATGGGTGGTGTGGATTGAAATATTATTTATTATCATACCAACAAAAATATATAAAAAGTCACCACCCACATGGGTGGTGTGGATTGAAATCTCTAACGCATTTTTAGGGTGTTACTGCAAGTTGTCACCACCCACATGGGTGGTGTGGATTGAAATAGTCTATGAGTGATGACGAACTAAACGAAGTTGGTCACCACCCACATGGGTGGTGTGGATTGAAATTTTAAGAGATAATGATGCAAATGATAAAATAATATGTCACCACCCACATGGGTGGTGTGGATTGAAATAGTCTATGAGTGATGACGAACTAAACGAAGTTGGTCACCACCC
>CAKSNZ010000044.1 GCA_934476515.1 uncultured Ruminococcus sp.
TATGCCTTTAATTTTATCACAAAACTGTATACCATGTCCTTTCTCTGTTGTATACCATCTTATTACTCTATACACATTGTTCGCCCGTTAAAAAGTGTGATACCTATGGGATTATTGTCCTATTTGCAGACTAAATATTTATAATATCTACATAGGACAAAATACCTATATAAAGGTTAATTTGCTCGGTCCACCAGTGGTGGACCCTACAACTGTAACTCATAATTTTTCTTATATTTTATAGTTAGAAATAAGGGAAATTTTCAGCTATGATGATATTTTAAACAAGTTTAAAATATCAACCACTCCTTCAGTCATTCGTCTAAAGGAGCCTTTGTCTTTATCACAATTTCTACTAATTTATAAAGTTCGTACTATTTAGAAATTACGTAATAAGTTTAGATTTGTACAGACCTTGTTGCCTCCCTCGCTGAGGGATAAGTGAGCATCCAAATTTAATATTTGGCTTTGCGAACTTATGCAGTGGCTGGTGGCTTTGCATATGCAAAGACGGAAGGAGTGGTTGGAATTGTAAATTTATTTACAATTCCATATTAAATAAAACTATCAAATAGCACTACAAACCCAAATTTGTATAACTAACTTTATTTTCCTTTACCAATAAACAAAATTGAAAAATCTTAATTTATTCAGCTAACCTTAACCGATAATCAAAACTCAAAAATTATTTTTTTACTTTAAATGGGTTGCAGGAGCAAATAGTAAAGAAGAAAATTACTGTAAAATAAATAGATTTTAAGCCTATGAAAAATATTCATAAGCCGTTTACCTATTGTTAAAATCTCTTTGTAAATATATACAAACAAAATAAATTATATTTGTTTAGAGTTTATGTAGAAAAATGATTTAAAAGATGTTAGAATAAATGTGTTAATACATTTTGTAAATTAATTATGGAGGTATAACAAAATGAAGAAAACATTAAGTTTGATAATGTCTGTGCTAATGCTACTAAGTGCTTTTAGTATGCTTTCAGTATCAGCCGTTGAAACAAACGACAACACAGAAGAAACTACAACAGTAAATGGGGTAGTAGCAAACGTAGGTGACACAGTTACTATTGATTATTTTGTAAAGTCCGACTGTATTTGGGAAGATTTTCAGGGTCACGTAACATATGACTATGAAGGCCTACAGGTTGAAAGTTTTGAAATGCCTGATGTTACTGCCGGTGTTATGACAAACACAAGCATTAAGGGCTTTGCTTACTATACCGGTGTTGACATTAACAGTAACTACAAATTCTATAACGAAGTTAATTTCTATAGAATTAAATTAACTGTTCTTAAAGCAGGCAACTATACTGTTGATAATGTATGGGAAGTTGCTGACGGTAATGGTGTTGATATGATTGTTGACAAGGGTATAATTCTAAACCCAGACAGACTTCTAACTCGTGAAGTTGTAACAGTTACACCAAAGCCAACAGAACCAACTACAACTACTAGTGAGCCAACAACAGTTTCAGAAACTGAACCAACTACAACTACAAGTGAACCAACAACAGTTTCAGAAACAGAACCAACTACAACTACAAGCGAACCAACAACAGTTTCAGAAACAGAACCAACTACAACTACTAGTGAGCCAACAACAGTTTCAGAAACAGAACCAACTACAACTACAAGTGAACCAACAACAGTTTCAGAAACAGAACCAACTACAACTACAAGTGAACCAACAACAGTTTCAAAAACAGAACCAACAACTGTTAACGCAATACCATCAACTATTCCTACTACTACAAAACCTGTAGTAAAGAAAGTTTCAAAGGTAGGACTAAGCAAAAAGTCTGTTACATTAATTAAAGGCAGAAATACAACAATTAAGGCAAAGGTTTCTCCAACAAATGCAACAAACAAAAAGCTAAAGTGGACAACTTCTAATGCTAAGGTAGCAACAGTTAACCAAAGTGGTAAGATTACTGCTAAGGGCAAGGGTACTGCAACTATCAAGGTTAGGGCACTTGACGGTAGCAACAAATATGCTACATGTAAGGTTACTGTAAAACAGCCTGTTACTTCTATTAAGCTAAATAAAAAGACAGTTACTCTAAAGGCAAAGGGCAGTGCAAAGCAGAAAACTGCTACTCTAAGAGCTACTGTTTCACCAAAGAATGCTAACAATAAAAAAGTTAAGTGGACTTCTTCAAAGTCAAAGATTGCTACAGTAAACAGCAAGGGTAAAGTAACTGCTAAGAAAAAGGGTACTTGTTACGTTATCGCAACTGCTAAGGACGGTAGCAAAAAGTCAGCTAAGTGTAAGATTGTTGTAAAATAATTTTAGGGTTATAGCTGTTAGTTATTTTATCTATGGTAAATGTTATTGAAGTTAAATTATATAGCTAAAGAAAAGTTGTTTAATTTTCCTTAATAGAAATTTATAATCATGTAGATAAAGTTATTTAAAAAATAATCACAATTATCAATTCGGGCAAGGTTCTCAAAACCTTGCCCTTTTGTAATACCTAAATTTTTAATGTAAATTAGTTTTTTAATTTTCTTTGTGGGTAAAGGTAAGTTTGATAAATTAGGGGTTGTAGTGGTAAGTAGGTAGTAACAAATTTTAGCAAATAAGGCTCCCTCGCTGAGGGAACTGTCGATTTTAAATTGCCGGTATGGCAATTTAACTCTTATAAATCGACTGAAGGAGTGATTGGAATTGTAAATTCATTTACAATTCCATTTTAACTGAAACTATCAAATTGCCCAACAAACCCCAATTTGCACAACTGAAATATTTTAATGTACAAACAAATTAAAAATTTTGAAAAAATATGCGACCTTTTGTAGAGTTAAAAAGTATTATATATAGAAGGCTTAAAAACAACAATAATAAAACAAGTAAATAAAAATAAGATAAATCAGAAAATTAGAACAAAGGTATAACATAATCAATGTTATCAATGCTTTTCCTATTTGGATTAAAATAGTTAAGTAAAAAGCAAGTAAATTAAAGTACAAGAGAAAAAATCGTTCTCATACCCTTTCTTAAATCCTCTCCGTATTGGGGAGGATTTTCATATGTAATAATGAAAGCGTTGCTATGAGGGTAAAATATCAGTATAGTATTGTTATTGACTAATGTAGAAATATGTTATATATTGTAAACATAATAATGGAAGTGAGAAAAAATATGAGTGAAGAATTAAAAAAAGATTTTTTCACATTAAGTGAAGAAGATGTGGAAAAACCATCAAAGAAAAATAAATTAAAAAAGAATAAGAAACCTTTCTTTAAGCGACCTGCCGGTATTATTTTAATTGTTGTTTTGGTTTTGATTATCGGTGGTGGTGTTACTTGTTATGCACTAAGAAATCAAATTTTAAAGGCTGTTTTAGGTCCGGTAAATTATTATGTGTATAAAGAAGGTATGAATATTTCTGCCATTGCAAAGGAAGACTTTTCTGTAAAAGGTAACCTTGCTTTAGGTCAGGATTATAAATCAATTTTGTCTTTTACCGGTGCAGATTCATCTGACATTGCAGTAGATGTTGAAAGGTCAGTTGAAAAGGACAAGTTAAAGGCAGAGTTCAATGTTTTCAACATTATGGATTATGAGTTGCTTATTGACGGTAACTACCTTTCTTCTTCAATTAATGAGAGTGAGCCTTATGTTATAAATCTTAAGGAAAAAGCTCCTAAAAAGAAAAGTTCATCAAGTAAAAAGAAAAAAGCAACTGCTACTTCTACTACTGCCACAACAACAGTTCCTACTACATTAAACAAAGAAGATTATGATGTTGGTAAAATTGAACTTGCAAAGTGGGCATATACTTTCTCCAAGGAATGTATTTCCGGTAAAATTGAGGACGGTTTTATTAAGGAAAGTACAAAAGAATTTAAGGGTATGGAATGTGATGTAACAACCTTTACTTTCAACAACAAACTATTTGCCAATATACTTTCCAGCATAGCTGATAAAATGAAAACCGATGAAGAAACCCAGAAGGTAGTTAAGTATTTTTACTACAATGTGCTAGGCGGAAAAAGTGAAAAGTTTGACCCTAAGTCTATTGCTGAAACTTTAGAGGATAACGCAAAGAACCTTTCAAAGAAGAAGGATAAGGATATTGTTTACAGTGTCTATTACTATGACAATGAAATTGTTAATAGGGTAAACGACAACACCAATATCGGTACATTCACTAAAGGTGACAAAAAGTATCTTTCAATCGGTAATAAAAGCACCCTTTATGGCGAACTTCTTATTAGTGATACTCCTAACGTAAGTGATATTAAGATTGATAAATCAAAGGTTCAGTCAAGTGGTGAAGAATTCAAAAATTCTATGACAGGTATATTTAAAACATCAGTTTCATTTGTTTTGCGTTCAGTTTTTGGAGAAGAAGTTGGCAAGGCTATTGCCGATTATATAATGTAAATTGTAAATATTTTAATTAAGCAGTTTCTACAAAAAAGGAACTGCTTTTTTGTGTTTTAGTGGATAGGTTGCAATTTTGTTGTTGATGTGTTATAATGATAGAAAATAATAGGGATTTTGCGGTGATTATATGGAAAATAAGCATTACAGAATTAAATATCACGCAATGAGTACAACAGGAAATGTTCGCAAAAATAACGAAGATAACTTGCTTTGTGACGGACATTCAAGAGATATAAACGATGAAGAAACTTTTTCTTATTATGGCGAAATTTTAAGTGATGATAGTAAAATCCTAGCTGTCTTTGACGGTATGGGTGGTGGAGAGCAAGGTGAGGTTGCTTCTTCAATGGCTACTGATGTTGCAAAAGATTATAAATTTGGTGAGAATGAAGAAAAAAGTTTGTCTGAACAAATTCTTGAATGTGCAAAGGAAATGAACAATAAGGTTCATTCTTATGCTGAAGAAAATCAGCTTGAACATATGGGTACAACATTTGCCGGAATTGTCTTTGGAAAAAATGAAATTTCTATAGGCAACGTTGGTGACTCGAGAATTTATAAAGTGAGAAATGGAAAGATAGAGCAGTTGTCTGTTGACCATGTGTTGCCGGAAGAACTAAAGTCTTTCAAAAATATTATTACTCAGTATGTTGGTATGGGTGAAGAAGAAAAGGAATTTTCTCCATCACTAACTACAGAGGAATATTGTAACGGTGACAGATATATTATTTGTTCCGACGGCTTAACAGAAAAACTTAATGATGAAGAGGTAGGGGTCCTTTGTCATGTTGCGCAGTCAGTTACTGATGCATCTGATATTTTAGTTTCTCAGGCTTTAGGGCAAGGGAGCAATGACAACATAACAGTTATTGTGTGTGAATTAGAGGAGTTAACAAGTTAGTACAGCTTATGTATTTTCTTGTTAACTTTTTTATTATTACAAAATAGTCATAAACATTGATGAACTAAAATTGTTTTTGTATAATGAATTTATATGCAAATTATGTTTGATATTGTAGATATATAGAAAAAAGATTGTTATTTAGGACGTAGAGGTATTTATGGAGAATTATAAGGATGTAAAAATGGGTATCAGAAAATTAAATATTGCCCTTGCCGTTACAGGTAGAGGCAGTGAAGGCAGAAATGAAGACAGCTATAGTTATTGTTTTAACGATAACGGTGGTTTTGTAGGTGTGTTTGATGGCTTCGGCGAAATGGACTCAACAACATACTCAAAACTTGGCAGAAGAACAGGTGGCTATATTGCCAGTAGATTAGCAGCAGAAAGCACAGTAAAAATGTTCCAAAACGGTAACTTTACTTTTAGTGAAATGGATAGCATTAAACTAACTTCTGACTTAAAGAAATATATTGATAAGGTAAAGAAGAATTTTGCCGATAATCAGGACACTGCTTTAGTACCAACAACTGCAAGTATTATTGCTTGTGACTATAGCAAGAAAGATAACATTATGTTTGAATATCTTTGGGCAGGTAACAGCAGAGGTTATTTCCTAGACAAAAACGGTCTTTGCCAGATTACAGAGGACGATGTTGTTGAACAGGTTAGTCCTATTGATGAAACAAAGAAACCTAGAGTTATTAACCTAATCAATGCTGAAACTGACTTTAAGATTAATATTAAAACAGTTAGAACAGATGCACCTACTATCTTAGTAACTGCAACAGATGGTGCTTATGGTAGCTTTGCAACACCTATGGAATTTGAGTATGCTTTACTATATACACTTAACAGAGCAAAGAATGTTGCACAGTGGGAAAGCCTACTTAGAAGACTTATTGGAGAATTTGCAAAAGATGATTTTGCAATTATGATTGTTGCTTTTGGTTTTGAAGATTTTAAGGACTTAAAGCACTACTTCTTTGAAAGAACAAAAAAGATGTTTAATGAATACATTGAGCCAATCTCTAAGGCAAAGGAAGAAAATTCCACTGATAAAGTAGAAGAATTGTGGAATAATTATAAGGCAGATTATTATAGATAAGTGAGAAGGTGATTTTCTTTGTGGATTTGTCCAAAATGTTCTCGTGAAAACGGCAATTCTTTCAATAGCTGTAAGGGTTGTGGATATGTTATATCTGAAGATGAGAAGATTTTAGCTATTAAAAATACAAAAAGACAACTTGCAGATTACAGCAGTAAACATTCTACTAACAAAAATACATATGGTCATTCTTCTTATACAGGCCCTAAGGTTGAGTATGATGATGACGATAGTTATCTAGAAAATTATTATAGTGACGATATGTTTGATGATGATGAATATCATGAAAACAAAAAATGGAAAGTGTTTAAGCCTATCTTAATTATTGTTTTAATAGTTTGTATTTTAGGTGGTGGGGTAATGTTCCTTGATAAAGAGGGAATTATCCATGTATTTTCTGATACAAACTATAAGTATTCAAGTGTTGAGGGTGGCATTGAAATTACAGGAACAAAGAGTAATGATGCAACAATCGAAATTCCTGATACAATAAGTGGTAAGTCGGTTGTTGGTGTTGCTGATATGGCTTTTGCTGATAGTAATGTTAAGTCAGTAACATTACCTAGTACAATTAAAAGAATTGGTGAAAGAGCCTTCTTTAATTGTAAGTCACTTCATTATGTAAATATGCAAGAGGGCATAACTGAAATCGGTACAAAAGCTTTTGCTTCTTGTAAGAGCCTTTCTGATATTTTTATTCCGGAAACAGTTGCTTCTATTGGAGAAGACATTATGAAAGACAGTAACAATGCTTACATTCAAGGTGTGCCGGGTTCACAGTCAATGGTTTATGCTACAGATAATGACATTAATTTTACACCTACTAACAAGAAGGGTGAAGCACTTAATGTTACACCTGTAAGAGTAAATGATGAAGAAACTTATACAACATCTAAGGCGGGTTACGGAGCCGGTTATTTGTTTAGTTTTGTTCCTTATGAAAGTTCAAAATATACAATTACTGTTGAGGCATCTATTGACGGTTACCTAAAGATTAATGATTTTGGTACAATGGATAATGCTCAATCAGATGAAAACAGCAGTGGTGAAAACCACACTACTACATTTACTGCTGACTTAAAGAAAGAAAAGAAATATTACTTCGGCATTGAAAACGAAGGTTCTGAACAAAATAAAAATATTGAATTTTCTATTACTGTTCAGCTTTACAACGATGAACGTTCAAAGTCTGAGTCAGTTGCAAAGAAGTATTTGGATAAGAACTATACTTTCACTGCATATACAGATATGTTCTATGACCAACATAGTCAGTCAGGTTCCAGTCATTATCTGGAATGGAACACTAATGTTCAAAAGGTTGTTGACTATTATGTAGAAGATAGTGGTGAGATTTGGTTAGCTATTAAAGTTCCTGAGGGTTACAGTACAACCTCTTATGATGATAACGGAAATATTGTTGAACCAGCAACATACTGGTGGCACAAGCTAGAGGAATAAGGAGTATTTTATGTTTTGTAAAAAATGTGGTAAAGATATTGATATTAACAGCAAGGTTTGTCCTAACTGTGGAGAAGAAACTAATTTTCTAAAAGGTATTGACGGTAGTGAAATGCCTGACCATCTAAAGACTTTTGAAAAAGAGATCAACGCAGCCTTTAATGGTTCACCGGTAGAAAAGGTTCAGAAAGATGATGAATATGAGGATATTTCTTCATATACATCTTCAAATACAGGCTTTATCCCTAAGGTTTCTACAAAAGAACCTCCTGTTGAAGATAAGAACATTACAAGTTCATTTGAAAAGCCAAAGAAAAAGTCAAAGCCTAAGAAAAAGAAAAAAGAAGATTATAACGATACATATGTAGATGATAAACAGAGCAACACTTGGAAGTTTGTTGCAGGTGGTTGTGTGGTAGTAATTGTTATTTGCTTGATTATTATTTTTGTTGCATCATGTAATAGCAACTCAAAGCCAAGTGGAGGTACAACAACTTCAACTGTTCCTTCTACAGTAGCTACAACTACTGCACCAAAGAATACAACTACTGTTCCTGCTACAACAGTTCCAACAACTGCACAAAGTGTTGATTCTTACATTCAGTCATCAACTGCTAACGATACTACAGCAGTACAGACAGCTCAGAGCTTCTATGCTGATATTGAAGATGCTTGTGCTAAGGGTGATTTAGCTAAGTTCAAGACTTACTTCTCATCAGCTTATACAGATGCTGAAATTGAAGAAATCTATAATCAGTACAAGGATACTTGTGCAGGTTACGAATCATTTATTGTAGGTTACACACAGACAGTTTCTTGTGACCAATATATCTATGTTTATATTGCATCAACAACTAATGCAACTACAAGTGATTATGTAGAAAACACATTTGTACTTTCTAAGGAAGACGGTACATTTAAGGTTGATGGCAAAACAGATGGTGCAAAGGCTTATTTACAACAAGCACCAACTAAAATGGCACAGTAATTTTACTGTTTAAGGAAAGTGATTTAGTGATAGTTTCAACTAAAGGAAGATATGCACTTAGAGTTATTATTGACCTTGCTATTAACGGCAATGATGAATATATCTCACTAAAGGATATTTCAGAACGGTCATTGATTTCAATGAAATATCTGGAAAGCATTGTGTCAAATTTAAATAAGCATGGTTTGCTTGACTCTTTGCGTGGCAAAAAAGGTGGTTATAAACTTAACCGACCAACCGGTGAATATACAGTCGGTATGATTTTAAAGGCCAGTGAAGGTTCTCTTGCACCGGTAGCTTGTGTAAATTGTGGTGATGTTCAGTGTAACGAAGCTCACGACTGCATTACTCTTCCAATGTGGAAAAAACTTGATAGTGTAATTGATAGTTACCTTGAAAGTGTAACTATCGAAGATTTAATTAATGGTAAAGTAGAGTAAAGTAATGGTCGGCTTAGTCCGACCATTCTTTGTGTAGAGGTGTAAAATGATAAATCAGTATTCCCGTACAGAACTTTTGATTGGTTCTGATGGATTAGAAAAATTAAAGAATTCAAGAGTAGCAGTTTTTGGTGTTGGTGGAGTTGGTGGTTTCACTGCTGAAGCACTTGCAAGAAGTGGTGTGGGTACAATTGATATTATTGATAACGATACCGTATCTTTGACTAATATTAACAGACAGATTATTGCAACTCATTCAACAGTAGGTAAGCTGAAAGTTGATGTTATGGAAGAAAGAATTAAGGATATTTCCCCATCAACAGTTGTTAATAAGTATGATTGCTTTTTCTTACCTGAAAATGCCGAAAATTTCGATTTCAGACGATTTGACTATGTAGTTGATGCAATAGACACAGTATCCGGAAAAATCGGTCTAGCAGAAAAATGCAAGGAGCATAATGTAAAATTAATTTCATCAATGGGTGCAGGTAACAAACTTGACCCAACTGCCTTTGAAGTAACTGATATTTTCAAAACAAGTATGGACCCATTAGCAAGAGTAATGCGTGGTGCATTAAAGAAAAGAGGCATCAAAAAGCTAAAGGTTGTTTATTCTAAGGAGCAACCACTAAAGCCTTTGGAAAGTGAAGAAGTTACAAATAAAAGAACTGTCCCAGGTTCAATCGCTTTCGTTCCTAGTGTGGTAGGACTTATTATTGCCGGTGAAGTTATTAAGGATATTACAGGTTTTAACGGATAAAAAACAACAAATGAATATTTTATAAAGAATATACGCATAATTCCTATTGACATGTTAGGAATTATGTGTTATTTTATTCCTATAAAGTTTATAGGAAATAGGAGAGTGAAACCAATGTTAGTTTATGCTGATAATGCAGCAACAACAAAAATTAGTGATACTGCCTTAAATGCTATGATGCCAATGTTTGCAGATGTTTACGGTAATCCAAGCTCACTTCACTCTATTGGCCAAAAGGCTAAAGAATATCTTGAAGATGCCAGAGCAAAGGTGGCTAAGTGCATTAATGCCGAACCATCAACAATTTACTTTACATCCGGTGGTAGTGAAGCAGATAACCAAGCATTACGCTCAGCTGCTTATATGGGTAAGCGTAAAGGTAAAAATCATATTATTTCCAGTAAGTTTGAACACCATGCAATTCTTCATACTTTAAAGGCTCTTGAAAAGGAAGGCTTTGAAGTAACTTTACTTGATGTTTATTCTGATGGTATTGTAAAACCTGAGGATGTTAAAAACGCAATTACAGACAAAACTTGTCTTGTTACTATAATGACTGCAAATAACGAAATCGGTACAATTCAGCCAATTAAAGAAATTGGTGCAATTTGTCACGAAAAAGGTGTACTGTTCCACACAGATGCAGTACAAGCCGTTGGACATATTCCGATTGATGTAAAAGAAATGAATATTGATATGCTTTCTATGAGTGGTCATAAGTTCCATGGCCCTAAGGGTGTTGGTGCTTTATATGCTCGAAAGGGTATCCTGCTAACCAACATTATTGAGGGTGGTGCTCAGGAAAGAAAGAAGAGAGCCGGTACAGAAAATATGCCGGGTATTGTTGGTATGGCAGCAGCTTTAGTTGAAGCAACTGAAAATCTTGATAAGAATATGAAGTATGTAACTTCACTTCGTAATAAGCTGGTTGACGGACTAAAGGATATTGAAAAGTCAAGAATCAATGGTAATATGGAACACCACCTTCCCGGTACACTTAATATGTGCTTTGAAGGTATTGAAGGTGAAGGTATCTTGCTATGGCTAGACCAAAAGGGTGTTGAAGCATCTTCCGGTTCAGCTTGTACAAGTGGCAGCCTTGACCCAAGCCATGTTCTACTTGCTATTGGTGTACCTGTAGAAATTGCCCATGGTAGTTTAAGACTTTCTATTAGTGAATTTAATACTGAAGAAGAGATTGACCATATTATTAAGGTTGTTCCTGAAGTAGTAACATATCTAAGAGGTATGTCACCTGTTTGGGAAAGAATGATGAAGGAGGAAAAATAATGGCTCTTTATAGCGAAAAGGTTATGGACCATTTTACTAACCCAAGAAATGTTGGTAAGATTGAAGACGCTGACGGTATCGGTGAAGTAGGTAACGCTCAGTGTGGCGATATTATGAAAATTTATATTAAAGTTAAGGATGATATTATTACAGATGTAAAGTTCAATACATTTGGTTGTGCATCTGCAATTGCATCATCTTCTATGGCTACAGAAATGATTAAGGGTCAGCCTATCAGCAAGGCTCTTGAACTTTCTAATAAAGCAGTTGTTGAAGCTCTTGATGGTCTACCACCGGTAAAGGTTCACTGTTCTGTTCTAGCTGAAGAAGCAGTTAAAGCAGCAGTTAAGGATTACTATGACAAGAACGGTATCTTCTATGAACCTGAACTATTAGCACCAAAGGGTTGCGTAGATTGTCACGGTGACCATCACTAATATATAATTAGTATTATTAAGGAGAGCATTATGCTCTCCTTTTTTATATTAAAAAATAAATTTCATCTCTTTTTATTCAATTTTAGGTTAAATATAGGGGTATATATAGAAAAATATAAAAAGTTTGAAAAAAGATAAAAGCCAAAAATGGCATAGGAATGGGCTATTTAAGGTATTGTAAAATAAAAATTAAAAATTTTTAAAAAAAGTTGAAAAAAAGTGTTGACAAAGAGGCAAAATAGCCGTATAATAAAACACGTTCCGCTG
>CAKSNZ010000045.1 GCA_934476515.1 uncultured Ruminococcus sp.
GTGGGAACAACAGGGCTCGAACCTGTGACCCCCTGCTTGTAAGGCAGATGCTCTCCCAGCTGAGCTATGCTCCCACAACAATCTGTTGTCTCTTGACAACGTAGCCTATTATATACTAGGATGAGACTATTGTCAATAGTTTTTTTCAAATTTTTTGAAAATTTTATCAAAGTAATTTTAGCCTATTTAAAAAGCCTGATTTCATGGGGTTTCTCGAAATTATCTATTCATAAAATAAATTATAAATAGCAACCTAAAATAATTAATTAAGCAGAAAAAAGCTTATTGTTAACAAAAAATTCATAAGAAATGCAATTATTGCATTGATGAAAAATTCAATACTTCCTACAATTATATGTATAGAAATAATTAGGAGGTATTTTATGTATCACGCAGATACTTTTGTAAAGTTAAATAGAAAAATCTTAGATTGGAAATGGTATCAAGACGGAACAACCTTTAGGGTGTTTATTCACCTGATTTTGAAAGCTAATGTTTTTGACAATGATTTTCAAAACATAACAGTACATAGAGGACAACTTGTCACAAGTTATGGTCGCATTGCCGGTGATTTAGGGTTTTATAAAGGTGACAAAATTTCTGTTCAGCCAATTAGGACAGCAATCAAGCATCTAAAAACTACCGGTGAGATAAATACTGAACCTATTTCTTGTGGACTTTTAATTACCATTAATAACTACAACACTTATCAAGGTGAAAGCACTTATCATTCTTCACACAATAATTCAGCTAACAGTGAGCTAACAGGCAACAAACAGGAAGTTAACAGTCAGCTAACAGAAGATAAACAACAATATAATAAATTAAATAAATATAATAAGTCATATAAGTCAAAGACTGAGAGGCAAAAGCTGCTTTTGCCCCCACTCGGTCTGTTTGAAAATGTTTTTCTTACTGAAAAGGAAAAGCAAGACCTTGAGAGCAAGTACCCCAAAACATACCAAGGGAAAATCGACAGACTATCTCGGTATCTTGTTAACAGTAGGAAAAAGTATGTGAACCATTACGCAGTGCTTTTAGGTTGGCTTGAAGAAGATAAGGAAATTGATGAAAGTAATATTCGTGTCGCTAAAAACAGTAGTTCTACCAATGAAATGGCAAGTTACAATATTGAGGAACTAGAAAATTACAGTATGTTTGATTAAAAAAGCAGATAACATTTGTCATCTGCTTAAATTTATATTTTATGGAACACAAATAAATATTCGTGAGCTATTAATAAGAAGTTATATTTTACACTATTAGTTTTCCAAAATCCCGTTGCTTTGCAATTATGTTGTTCCTTAATTATTAATTCCTTTAATTTAAAGCCGGTATTTTGAAATATATTCATTACATCAAAACTCATAGGTATCATATGACCTTTTTGTCTTGTATCGCCCATAAGGACTGCACAAAATTTTCCTTTTTTAAGAACTCTGTAGCTTTCACTAGCAACTTTTTTCATCTGTTCAAGAAAATCATTTATTTTCAATAATGATAAATCCTCAGGAATATCATCACTATACTGAATTATATTTGCATAAGGTGGGTGCGTACAAATCAAATCAATACTATCATCCTTTATAAAATCAAGGTTTCTGGCATCACCCTTGCGTATATAAACTTTACCTTTTGCCGGTTCATAATCAAAATCAATTTTTTCTTTACATCTTTTAAGTGCAACATCATTGCAATCAACACCAATAATATTTCTATTAAGTAGCTTTGCCTCAACTAAAGTTGTACCACCTCCGGCAAACTGATCAAGGACTAAATCCCCTTCATTAGAGTATCTTAACAAAATATTTCTAGGAATATAAGGTGACCAATTGCCACGCCATTTTGCATAGAATCAAAATTCTTCCCATTCTGAACATTGAGAATTGGGATATGTAACGGCTATTTTTTTACATTGCACTTCTCCCGGTGAAAGTACAAACTCACCATTATTATAATTATCCTTGGCAATATTTAAAGCTTCATTAAAATTTTTTGCCTCTACTTCAAACTCTTGTACGAGAGTTTCTTCTATTCCTATTTTGTATTTTTTCACAACTACCTCACATTAATTTTAAATATTTTCCGTTACCTAAAAATTCTATCAATCCTTTATCCCTAAGAAATTGTAATTGTTGTCTAATTTTCGGTTTAATATTATTATTTTGAGGATGTTTTTCGTATAACTCCTTTTCAAAACTATACATTTCATCTAATGTAAAACAACTAGATGAAATTCTATTAACACAATTTAAAATATCCATAAGCCAACTACGAGTATTTATATTTTTCATTTTTAGTAGATAGCTTTTGTTAACCTTATCAACAACTTCTAAAGTATCTTGAACTTTACCATTAGAAACTATTTCAATTCTTCCTTGGTTAGGAATTTTTTTAATTAATATATTACATCCAACCCAACCGGCTCGACGGGCATTAGGTGATAATGGTTTTCTTTTTTCAATTATATCAGGTACAAAAAAGTGTTTAGGAACAAAAATAAAATCATTTACTTCCAAATCTTTCTTAGAATAACTCATAAAGAAAAAATCAGGATTGTTATTACTTGTTATTCTTTTAATCATAGTATTATAAGCACCATCACTAATTTTATTACCAAACGTACCATTTTTGCTCTTTAGTTCATATTCACTATTACAAGAAGGACAATAAAAATCTGCAACCGGACGATTATTTTCAAAATGCTTAATATGAGATTTTCCACATCTTGGACAATACATATTATCATTTACCCAGCCTTCAGTTAACACTCTAGCAATTTGTGCTCCTGAATGATAGTTTTTAATCAAATTTTTATCAAATCCTAGTTCCATATATAGTCACTCCTTAGACGGTAATATGCAACCTACAAAATAATATATATTTAAAATAATTAAAATTATTTTTGCCTCTAGTACATTAAACAAACCCTTTTTATTAACCCTATAGAGACCATTAAAACAAGTTTTATTTAAAAACAAAAATAAAGATGCTCTTTCTAACTGATTACAGTCATTTCTATTTTGTATATGCTGATTAAACTTTTCTCTTTTATCGTAATAAAATATTTTTCTATTATCATTATCCAAAGATAAAAAATCACTTTCATAACTATAAAGCAATTCAGCCAAACAACCAACATTGTTTTTGACAACATCATAAGTGTTAATAAGCTCATAATTACAATCAGAAATTAATACTTCATTAATATTATAATTATTAATAATATCAAAAAGAACTGCACCTGCACCTACCATTGGTTCGCAATATTTAGTGATATTTGTACCTAAATCATTAGGATAATTTTCTCTTAAAGTTGGCAATAATTGAGTCTTACCACCAGCCCATTTAAGAAAAGGTTTAGCAATATTTTTACTTGATACTAATTCTTTTGGCTTATTTGCATTTTTAGGAATTATCCATTTATCTCCTAGCTTTGCAACTCCTATAATTTTATCTTTTTGGCAAAGTGAAAGAATATCTTTCTCGGAAATCTTCCATTTGCTTGCAGCATCTCTAACCGTTATATACTCAAGTTGTTGCATATCAATCTCCATATTAAATAAATATATAATATTATTATATACTATACTACATCTAAAGGCAATAATAGTGGTTTGACTTTTAAAATAAAAAACAAAAGTAAAAAGCCAACCCTATTGGGTTGGCCCTTAATTGGAGGCGTCACCCAGATTTGAACTGGGGAATCAGAGTTTTGCAGACTCGTGCCTTACCACTTGGCTATGACGCCATATTGACTTTTAATACAAAAAGCACCAAAGGTTTGAGGTTTAGTGCTTTTTAGTGGAGCGGATGACGGGGCTCGAACCCGCTACCTCCACCTTGGCAAGGTGGCGCTCTACCAGATGAGCTACATCCGCATTTATGGTGCCTCCGGGCGGAATCGAACCACCGACACGGGGATTTTCAGTCCCCTGCTCTACCGACTGAGCTACAGAGGCAAATTTTGGCGACCCGGATCGGGTTCGAACCGACGACCTCTAGCGTGACAGGCTAGCGTTCTAACCAACTGAACTACCGGGCCAAAATTTGGTGGGAACAACAGGGCTCGAACCTGTGACCCCCTGCTTGTAAGGCAGATGCTCTCCCAGCTGAGCTATGCTCCCACATTGTCGCCGTGTTTCGTGTTGTTCATCAGCGACAAGCATTATATTACAGTATTTCTTTCTATTTGTCAACACTTTTTTTAATTTTTTTTAAAAAAATTTTTAAGGGTGTTATTTAGTGTCGATTATCTTCTGTAATTCTTCCTTTGTAAATACATACTTTTTGTTGCAGAAATGGCATTCTGCCTGAAGTTCTCCTTGGTTCTTAACTATATCTTCAAGCTCTTCCTTAGACATACCGGTAACAATGTTCTCGATTTTCTGTCTATTACAATTGCAGTAATAGCCTACTTCATATTCATCAAGAACATCAACTTCATAACCCTTTAGGAATTTTTCTGCCATCTGAACAGGAGTTAACCCATCAGCCAACATTTGGGTAACACTAGGAACTGACTTTAGATTTTCTTCTATTCTGTCAATATCACTTTCAAAAGCACCGGGTAACATCTGTAGCAGTACACCACCGGAAGCAAGAACCATACCTTTTTTATCAATTAATACACCTAAGGCACATACTGTTGGAATCTGCTCACTTGTTGCATAGTAACTTGCAATATCCTCAGCAATTTCACCACTAAGTAAAGGCACTCTGCCAATATAAGGTTCACCTGCACCCTCATCACGCATAACATTAAGTGTACCGTGACCTACTGCTTTACCAACATTAATATGACCGTTCTCATAATATTCGGTAGGACAACTAGGGTTAGAAACATAACCTTTAACATGACCTTTAGCATTTGCTACTGCTGTAACTAGTCCAAGTTCACCGTCACCTGCTATCTGTAAATTTAAAGTAGCCTTAGGGTTCTTTAACATTGCACCCATAATTGAAGTGGCAGAAAGCAATCTGCCCAGTGCTGCTGTAGCTACAGGTGAAGTGTTATGTATTTTTTGTGCAGTAAAAACTGTTTCTGTTGAGTCAATGGCAGCAGCCATAACTGCTCCATCATGGGTAATACATCTTGTAATCTTATCCATAATCAAACTTTCCTTGCTATTATAATTATTCTTTCTTCGTTATCTTTTGGTGGTTCTGTAGTTAAATCTCCAAAGACACCATCAACAACAAAGTTGTATTTGTTTAAAACCTTTTCCACAAATTCAAGAGAATAGGCTCTCTCACTAAAACTTTCGCTATATCTTTCGTACAAATCTTCTTCCTTAATAAAGAAATCAAGGTCAATATCCACAATGTCATTTTCTTGCAAAGTATTTTGCCATGCCAAGAAAACTTCATCTGTTTCAAAGACAAAGGAATTGTTAGCCAAAACCTTTCTATGCTTATAAAGGGTATTTAGGTCAAACAAAAAGTAACCACCCTTATTCATAAACAGAGAAACTCTCTCTATAGCCTTAGTGAAAACCTTTTCATCAACAATATGATTTAGACTGTCTAAGGTACAAATACAAGTATCAATTGTACCATACAAGTCAAGGGACTCCATTCTCTGACACAAATAAAGAATGTTAAGACCCTTTTCCATAGTCTTTTGCTGAGCAACAGTAAGCATATCATAGCTACCGTCAACACCATAAACATCAATGCCCTTTTCTTTAAGCAGCATAGTCATTGTACCTGTGCCACAAGCTAAATCAAGGGTTAGTCCTAAATCGTGATTAAAATTCTTTTCAAGAACATTAACAATATAATCTGCTCGTTTTTCGTACTCAACATTATCTGTTAAGCTATCGTAAAAATCGGCAAACATTTCGTAAGATGGCATTTTACTTGTCCTCAGCTTTATCTTCTTTTTTATCAAAAATTCTGCCGAAAACCATTTCATAACCGTCACTACCATAGATTAAGCTACGGTTAACTCTGCTGATTGTGGCAGTTGATGCACCGGTCTTTGCTACAATATCACTATACACCTTTTTGTCAGTTAACATCTTAGCTACAACAATTCTCTGTGACATTGCCTTTAGCTCAGGAACTGTACATAAATCCTCAAAAAAGTTGTAACATTCCTCTTCATTCTTTAGGCTTAAAATAGCCTTAAAAAGCAAATCAGTTGCTTCATCTTTTATTTTATTGTTCATAAGTAATAACCTCCGTTACTTTCACACACTAAAATTTTAACACACTAAATTTTGAAAGTAAAGGAGGTTTTATATTTTTACATATCTTTTTTTATTTGATTTAAAGCACCTTTCTCAATTCGTGATACTTGGGCTTGGCTAATGCCGATTTCTTTGGCTACTTCCATTTGGGTTTTGCCCTTAAAAAATCTCAGTGAAAGTATCTTTTTCTCCCTATCGCTAAGGTTCTTTAATGATTCTTTAAAAGAAATTTCTTCCAGCCAATTACTGTCGGAATTGTTGTTGCTTAGCATATCCATAACATAGATTGTATCATCACCGTCTGAGAACACCGGTTCATACAGCGAAACAGGCTCTACAATCGCCTCTAAGGCAAGAACTACAGTTTCCTTAGGTACATTCATCTCTTTTGCTATTTCTTCCACAGTAGGCTCTCTGTTGTTCTTATTTATTAGCTTTTCTTTTATCTGCATAGCATGGTAGGCAGTATCCCTCATTGAGCGACTAACCCTTAAAGCATTGTTGTCCCTTAGAAATCTTCTGACTTCACCGATAATCATAGGTACACCGTATGTTGAAAAACGAACATCAAGACTTGTATCAAAGTTATCAATTGCCTTTATCAGACCGATTACACCTACTTGAAAAAGGTCATCAAGGTTTTCTCCACGATTGGTAAACCTTTGAATTACCGAAAGTACCAGTCGCAGGTTACCTTTAATCATTTTATCCCTTGCAATTTTTCTTTCTTTTTCATTTCCCTCCCTCATAATTTTCAGAAGTTCTTTCTTTTCTTTTTCTTTTAGCACCTTTAATTTGCCGGTATTTACACCACAAATCTCAACCTTATTATACTGCAAAAAAATCCCCCCTGACAATCTTTAATAAAAGTATTGCCCGGAGGGATTATTTTCATTCATTAATTTGTATTCTTAACTGTTGTAACCTTGCTACCTGAACCAAAGTCTACTGACCAAGTACCACTTGACTTAACTACTATAAAGTAGCTTTTGTTCTTATTCAGTGTTGCAGTAACTGTACCTTCATAATCATCAATTTCATCACAAAGAACACCTATCTGCTTACCTGTTTCATCAAATAGAAATACAGTAAAGTCATCATCGCCTTTGTTCTTTAGCTTAACGGTTTGCTTATTGTCTGTACCTGTAAACATTTTTGATACACATTCACCACTACCTGTAATGTTGTCTGTACCGTCATATGTTATAGCTTTAATCTTAATAGTCCATTTACCTGTAGCAGCGACCTTGATTGTTGCATCTTCTACACCGTCACTTTTACCTTTAGCATAAAGGTTAGTACCTGTATATTTACCGGTAGTATCAACATATGTATATACTCTGCCATCACCATCAGAACCTATTACAGTAAATGTACCTTTGCCTTCATGGGTCATTGTAATTGCATAAACACCTTTTGTAACAGTAACATTAGATAAAGTTTTGTTGCCGTTACCTGAGAACTTCAAATCTTCTTGAGTCACAATTACCTTGCAGTAGTCATACTTATTATTCTTAGTAGTAGCATAGATTTTGCAAGAACCTGTCTTTTTACCGGTTACTTTACCTTTGCTGTCAACTGTAGCAATAGACTCATTTGATGATTCCCACATTACATCTTTATATGCAGTATTGTCAGGCATAACCTTTGCCAAAAGCTGAATTGACTTGTTTGTACCAACATTTGCAGAATGTTTATTAATAACAACACCTGTAGGCTTAACCTTTACAATAACCTTACATTTAGCTTTTAGTCCATTTGAGCTTGTTGCAGTAATTGTACATTCACCTGCATCTTTGCCTGTAACCTTGCCATTTTCAACTGTAGCTACTTTTGTATTGCTACTTTCCCATTCAATAGAATTGTTAGTAACATTCTTAGGTGTAATAGTATAAACAAGATTTTCTGTTGCACCTAACATTAATGTAAACTTAGATTTATTCAGTGTTAGCTTTGAAGCCAAAACATTATCAACAGTAACCTTACATTCGTCACTTACACCGTTACTTGTAAAGGCTTTTACTGTTGCTTTGCCCTCGCCTACTGCTGTAAGTACACCTGACTTTACTGTTACAACAGAACTGTCTGAGGTATCCCAATACACCATAGGCTCTGCTGCATTTTTAGGTGTAACAGTTGCAGAAAGTTCAAATTTATCTTTTAGTTGTAGTTTTACACTTTTATCTGACAATGTAATATCCTCAACATCAACCTTGCCACAACCACCAAGTATAGTTGTGAAAACAATAGCCAATGCTAGGACTAATGACATTGATATTATTCTTTTCATTTTATCACTCCTAGGGTAATTCTACCCCAAATAAACTTCTTTTTCAAGTAAATATACTTAAATATACTGATTGTTCAGTAATAGTTAATAAACTTAGTTCTTCTCTTCTAACTTTTGAACCTTAGAAAGCTGACTTTGGATTTTCCTTGTACGAACACCAACCAGCTTATCAAGTTCAGTATTAGCTTGATTTAGTCTTGTTTGAGTTTTTTCCAGTACATCTGCAAAAGTGTCAAACTCTCTCTTAACATCATTTAGAATTTGCCATACCTCTGCACTACGCTTTTGTACTGCTAAAGTTTTAAAACCAAGTTGCAAAGAATTTAGCAATGCACCCATTGTTGATGGACCTGCTACATTTACCTTATATTCTCTCTGCAAAACTTCCACCATACCACGGTTTACAACTTCTGCATACAGTCCCTCAAAAGGTAGGAACATAATTGCAAATTCTGTTGTATTTGGTGGTGAAATATATTTATCATGAATATCTTTAGCCTCATTTTTGATAGTTCTCAGAAGGTTTTTTGAACAAACTTCAATTTCTTCTTTATTGCCACTATTCATTGCATCAACCAGCTTTGCATATGTATCTCCCGGGAATTTACTGTCAATAGGAAGATATACAAAACTGTCATCATCAGCAGGTAGCTTAATTGCAAATTCTACCACATTTCTGCTACCTTTCTTTGTGGCAACATTTTCTTCATACTGTTCAGGTGAAAGAATTTCCTTTAGAATTGCAGAAAGCTGAATTTCTCCAAGGATACCTCTTGTCTTTACATTAGAAAGAACTTTCTTTAAATCCCCTACACCTACTGCAAGGTTTTGCATTTCTCCCAAACCCTTATAAACCTGTTGAAGTTGTTTGCTTACAGTTTCAAAGGACTTATTCAGTTTATTCTCTAAAGTATTTTGCAATTTTTCATCAACGGTAGTTCTGATATTTTCAAGTTGCTTATTGTTGTCCTCTTGCATATAGGTTAACTTTTTCTCAACAGTAGAACGGATATTCTCTAGTTTCTGTTCATTTTCCATTGAAAAGGTCTTTAACCTATTTTCCATTTGTTGTAGCTGAAATTTCTGATTTTCAGCCATATTCACTTGATTCTGATTTATCATATCAGACATTAATTTTACACTATTAACAGTATCTTGATTTAGCTTTTTGGATGCATCATATATTGCATCATCAATATTATTATTTTTATTCTTTGAAAGAACTATAACTAACACAACAGCCATTGCAACAATAGCTATTGAAAGTATAATCAAAAGTACAGTTTCCACGATAATCCTCATTTCTAATATATATAAAGAAATATTAACACAGAAACAAGGAAAATTCAACTGAAACTAAAAGGTAGATATTACTGTTTTATCACAATTTTCAGGACTGTACAAGAAAGTATCAATATGGTTACCCTGATACATATATTCAGGTTCTTTTGGGTTATATTCATATTTAAAGGTATCAATAATAATCAGCTTGATTTTCATTCTTTCAGGGATAATGCTCTTGATAAATACCGATGCTTGTTCTCCTACCTTAACACCCTCTTTGCTTTCGGCTAAGCCTGCAAGGTTAGGACAAAGCTCCACAAATGCACCGTAGGACTCAACACTTCTCACAATTCCGGCTACAGTTTCTCCCGGTGTGAATTTACTTGCATTTTCTTCCCATGTACCTAAAAGCTCCTTATGAGAAAGGCTGATTCTTCCACCGTCAATTGACTTAACAATTGCCTTAATATTCATCCCTACAGAAAATCTTTCCCTAGGGTGTTCTATTCTTGAAACTGAAATTGAATCAATAGGAATTAGTGCTACAATGCCACAACCTATATCTGCAAATGCACCGAAATTTTCCAGGTGGGTAATTTTTGCATCAATAATATCACCGGTTTTCAGTTTACTGATATAATTATTTTGGCATCTTATTTGTGCCTCTTCTCTTGAAAGTACTGCAATATTGTTGCCTTTAGAGTCCTTTGTAAAGCCTTTTACCACAAAGCAAACAGGTCTGTTGACCCTGGAAATCACTGCAATATCTCTTACCTTTCCTTCTCTTATACCGATAGCACCCTCCTCTCTCCTAATAATTCCTTTCATAAACCCTAGGTCAACAATTAGGTTGTGGCTTTGGTCACATACAGTTGCCCTAGCCTCAAGGATTTTTCCGTCACGCATAGCATCATTTAGGGACTTTAGACTTGAAAGTTGCTCCAAATTTTCGTATGTATCAATTCTGCGTCCTTCAGGTAAATAATCTGTCATTTTATTTCCTCCGATTGTTTTGTTACACATAATTACTATGAAATGAAGTTTGGATATATGACCTTTGGATTTTTGATTTTTTCAATTTTGTTTTTTAATTTTGTTTTTTAATTTTGATTTTGGGTTAAGGTAAGTTAGTTCTGCAAATTTGGGTTTTTCAATTTTGTCTGTGGGTAAAGGTTAGTTTGATAAATTGGGGTTTGTAGGGCTAAATGTAAAGTGTTAAATTTTAGCAAATAAGGCTCCCTTGTGTAAAGGGAGCTGTCGCTTGTAAATTGGAAGAATGACAATTTACTCTTAAAGA
>CAKSNZ010000046.1 GCA_934476515.1 uncultured Ruminococcus sp.
TGTTAGGTGCACCATTAAAAAAAGGCAATACATTAGTATTGTCTTTTTTTATTTTACAAGCAATGCAACTAACAAGATATAATTATTACACAAACAAATTTGGGTTTGTGGGGATGAGTACAGGGTAGCAAATTTTAGCAAATAAGGCTCCCTTGTGTAAAGGGAGCTGTCATTCGTGAATTGCAAAGCAATTCACCTTTTAAAGAATGACTGAAGGAGTGGTTGATATTTTAAACTTGTTTAAAATATCATTATAGATGAAACTTTCCCTTATTTCTTACTATAAAATATAATAAGAATTATGAGTTACAGTTGTAGGGGACATCATTGATGTCCCGTTACAAACTAGCCTTTATATAGGTACTTTGCCCTATGTAGATATTATAAATTTATAATCTGCAAATAGGACAATAATCCTATAGGTATCACACTTTCATTACGGGCGAACAGTGTTCGCCCCTACGACTGTAAGCCAAAATTTTGTTGTAATTTTGTCCTATGTAGTTACCTTAAATTTGTACATATTCGCCAGTCTCCCTTGTGTAAAGGGAGCCTTATTTGCTAAAATTCAACACTTTACATTTAGCCCCACAAACCCTAATTTATCTTTATCACAATCAAAACTATAAGACAAACCCAAATTTATCTAACTAATCTTTACCCACAGACAAAATTGAAAAACTAATTTGCAACACAACAAATCAAACATATCAAAAAAAGGCAAGGTCATACCTTGCCTTTTATAATTTATAATAGATAATAATGATGACTGTAGTTAAAATAAAATATTACTCACAATATTTTATTAAAGCATAGCCCTCTATCTAATTAAAATATTAACTATATTAAATCTAAATCATCACTTAATAAATTAAAATTACTATTTTCTTCATTAATTTTTGAAATGAGATTTTGACTGTTTTCTACTATCAATTTTTTCTTGGACTTTTTTAAATTCTTCATCCAATGCGTCATATTCTTTCTTTACTTCTTCATCTTTCAACTGTTCATTTAAAAAATCATCGAAATTTGTCATAGCAATCTCCTTTATAAATGTTATATATAAACTGCAACCACCTAAAAATAGGTGGTTGCCTCTGTTTTATTTGATTATAACACAAATAGTTTTATTTAAAAAGATTTATTTTACTGAAATTTTGCACTTTGAATAAACCTTGCTATTACCCTTAACACTAACTGTAACATAACAAGTGCCTTTTTTCTTTCCGGTTACCTTACCTTTGCCGTTAACTGTAGCAACCTTTGAATTAGAAGTTTTGTAATTTACACTCTTACTAACCTTGCCATTCTTATAGTAAACGCTACCCTTAATTTGTGCAGTTTTGCCTTTCTTAACTGAAAGTGACTTAGTGTTTAACGCTACTGCTGATTTTGCACCGTTATAAGCTACAGTAGCCTTTAATAAATTAGTTTCAGTAGATTTATCAAGTTTATTCCATTGTTTCTTAGAACCTTCATAAAATACAACCTTAAGTTTATTGCATTTATAGAAAGACTCTGAAGATACAACAGTAACACTCTTTGGAATTACAATAGTTTCAAGGTTAGTACAATAAGCAAAATTATTTTGTTCAATCCACTTTATTGACTTAGGCAATGTAACTGACTTAAGATTTTTGCTATACATAAATGATGCAATACCCATTGTTTTTACAGTAGATGGAATTGTAAATCTTGTATCCTTTTTACCGGGAGCGTATTGAATAAGGTACTTCTTACCTGCCTTATATAGCACATTATTAACAGAAACAAAGTACTTGTTATTCTTGTCAACAGTAATCTTAGCTAGGTTAGGACAACAAAAAGCTCCATCCCCTATTTTATTAACTTGTTTAGGAATATTGATACTCTTTAAACTTGAGCAACCAAAAAATACTGCACTCTGTATATTCATTTTTACATTGCTATTAGGAATTGTAACTTTAGAAAGTTTTTTACAATTCATAAAAGCAAAACTTTGAATAGATGTTAAATTATTTGGTAATGAAATATTAGTTAGCTTTCTGCAATTTGCAAATGAAAGAAAACCTACTGATGATACACTACCGGCTATTTTCACAGTAGCTAAGTTTGTACAATTCATAAAAGCAAGATTGCCTATATTCTTCACACCATTTTCTACAACAACAGCCTTGATTTTTGTTGCATAATTTTTCCAAGGTGTATTAGGTGTAACCTTAAAAACATCATCATAATCATCATAACCGTCAGGGTCATCAACATCATAACTGTAATCAGCCATTTTGCCATTGCCGGATATTGTCAGTGTGCCATTTGTATCATCAAAAGTCCACTTACAATCCAGTGAATCACCTGATTTTTCATCGGTTGTACTTGCTGAGGCAGTAACAACACCAAATACACTAACCATCATCAATACTGATAAAATAATACTTATCATTTTTTTCATAAGTCATCTTCCTTTCTTATTTATATTTTTTGGGTATTCTATATACAACACTACTAAACGGTGGTAGCATTTCCTTTCCATCATCCTTTCTTTTTTATTAAACACCCTTTATGCTCTTCTATATATAACACTTTTCAAGTATTAAAAAGGTTACACAATTTTCAAAAATTATTAAAATTTTATTTAGGACAAAGGAAAAAGCCTTCCAAAAGGAAGGCTTAAACTTAAAATCAATATTTAGTTGCATTGATAATTTGGCTAGTAACATTTTGGTCAGTATCTGCGATTGTAAGCAAAGTATTATCAACTTGTTCTACAACTGCTGAATTTTGCCACAATTTATCATAGTTACTGCCTTTTTCTTCATCAAACTTAGAGTAGTTCATTGAACGAGCATCTTCAATAACTTTTTTGGCATTTTTATCAGTATCAAAAACATAATATATAGCAACATCACTGTTGTTTACATTTACCTTTACTGCTGACTTTAAGCCATCATAAGGGAAGATTTTCAGTTTATTCTCATCAGTCACAATTTCCATCTTAAAATTAAGGGAAGAAACATTTTCAAGTGCTGACTTAAACTCATCAGCTGACAAAGATTTTTTGCTAGGCAATGTTGTTGTAGTTACAATTTTACTACTGTTGTTACTGTCGGAACTTTTATTGTCCTTGCTGTCACAACCACAAAATACAACTGCCACGCAAAGTACCAAAGCAAAAAGTGACAATATTTTTTTCATTAATATCACCTAGAATTAGCTAATCATTGACTTGATTTTTTCCAGAACATCCTGAGCATTTGCTTTGCCCTTACTGTTCTTCATTACATAACCCATACAAGCCATAATTGCCTTTTCTTTACCCTGCTTATACTGTTCAACAGCCTTAGGGTTTGCCTCAATAGCCTGACGGCAAAGGTCATCAACAAAGCTATCATCAAGACCTGCCATATCTTCTTCACTGATATATTCTGTACAAGGCTTACCACTTTCAAGCATCTTATCAAGTGTTGACTTAGCAAGGTTATTCTGTACCTTACCGGCTTCAATTAACTTACATAGTTCATTAAGTTGTTCAGGTGTAGTCTTAACATCAAATGCTTCTTTGTCCTCTTCTGTCTGTAGAATACGGAACATCTGACCAATAATAAAGTTACTTGCAGTCTTTGGCTTTTTAAGGTCAGTAATAGCTTTGTCAAAATATTCAGAAATATTTCTATATTTTGTTAGAAGTTGAGCATCCTTTTCAGGAACTCCATATTCACCCACATATCTCTTGTACTTTTCTGTTGGTAGTTCAGGAAGTGTACTCTTGATTTCTTCTACTTCTTCATCAGAAACACAGATTGTAACAAGGTCAGGATCTCTAAAGTAACGGTAGTCATGAGCATCTTCTTTACTTCTCATAGAAGATGTTGTGTTGGTAGCATCATCATATCTTAATGTTTCCTGTACTACCTTTCCACCATTTTCAATTAGGTCAACTTGTCTTTCGTATTCATACTCCATAGCCTTCATAATGTTGCTGATAGAGTTCATATTCTTAATTTCTGTACGAGTACCAAGCTTTTCGCTACCCTCAGGTCTAACAGAAATATTAACGTCACAACGCATTGAACCTTCTTGCATACGACAGTCAGAAATACCAATGTAACGCATAACCTGTTGTAGCTTTTCTACATATTCTCTTGCTTCATCAATAGAGCGAATGTCCGGTTCAGAAACAATTTCAATAAGTGGAACGCCACCTCTGTTATAGTCAACATATGTGTCACCATGGCTATGGATAAGTTTACCGGCATCTTCTTCAATATGAATATGATGAAGTCTGATTTTCTTACCACTTGAAAGTTCAACATAACCACCAATAGTTAGTGGAGCATATAGCTGACTAATCTGATATGCTTTTGAAAGGTCAGGATAGCAGTAGTTCTTTCTATCCATTTTTGAAATGTTGGCAATCTTACCATGTGTAGCAAGACCGGCCTTGATACCATATTCAACAACCTTTTTGTTTAGCTTAGGAAGTGTACCGGGAAGTCCAATACAAACAGGACAACAATGGCTATTAGGAGCACCACCAAAAGCAGTTGAACAAGAACAGAAAATCTTAGTATCTGTTGCAAGTTCAATGTGGGTTTCAAAACCTGCTACTAATTCATATTTCATAGCTTAACACCCCACTTTGTATCTTTAAAGTTTTCAGGACAAGCCTGTTCATATTTATATGCAACATTAAGGATTTTGCCTTCCTTAAATTTGTCACCGATAATCTGCATACCGATTGGCATACCCTTTTTGTTGAAACCACAAGGAACAGAAACTGATGGAAGACCTGCAATATTGATAGGCACTGTACAAATATCTGTTAAATATGTTTCAACTGGGTCGGAAGTAGCTTCACCTGACTTAAATGCAGTCATAGGAACTGTTGGTGCAAGAATAACATCAACATTCTTAAATGCATCATCAAAAGCCTTAATGATAGTACCTCTTAGGTTCTGAGCTTTCTTATAATAAGCATCATAATAACCGGCTGAAAGTACATAAGTACCAAGAAGAATTCTTCTCTTAACTTCTTCACCAAAGCCTTCACTTCTGGTTTTGCAAATCATATCATGGATACCTTCATAATGTTCTGTCTTGTAACCATAACGGATACCGTCATATCTACCTAAGTTTGAAGATGCTTCAGCACAAGCTAGAATATAATAAACAGGAAGTGCAAACTTTAGTGCAGGTAAATCGAAGTAAACAATTTCAGCACCCATTTCTTCATACTTCTTAGCAGCCTCTAGCACAGCTTCTTTAACATCTTCACGAACACCCTCCAGGTATTCTCTGGCAATACCAATCTTCATACCCTTAATATCATTGTTAAGAGTATCATAAGTTGGTTCACCTTGTCTGCCTTCACAGGTAGAGTCGTTCTCATCATATTCAGAAATAACATCATAAACAAGTGATGCATCCTCTACTGTTTTTGTGATAGGTCCGATTTGGTCAAGGCTACTTGCATAAGCAACAAGACCATATCTTGAAACTGCACCATATGTTGGCTTTAGACCAACAATACCACAGAATGATGCAGGCTGACGAATACTACCACCTGTATCTGAACCTAAACCAAAGGCAGCAATATCACCACCAACTGCTGATGCAACACCACCTGATGAGCCACCGGCTACATGGTCGGTATTAAATGGGTTTGTTGCACCACCAAAGCAAGAAGTTTCGCAAGAAGAACCCATTGCAAATTCGTCCATATTTGTTTTACCAAGTAGGATTGCATTATTCTTTTTTAGGATTTCCCAAACTTTTGCATCATAAATTGGCTTATAGCCTTTTAAAATTTTACTGCAACAAGTTGTTTCGATACCATTTGTAGAAATGTTATCCTTTAGTGTCATTGGAACACCCTCAAGAGGAAGTAGCTTTTCACCTCTCTTGATTTTTTCATCAACTTGTTTTGCTTGTTCAAGGGCAACCTCCGGTGTAACTGTAACATAAGCGTTAAGTTCACCGTTAGCCTCCTCAATAGCTTTTAAATACTTTTCTGTAAGTTCAACACAGCTAATCTCTCCGTTTTGGAGCATAGACTGTATCTTTTCAATATATCCCATATTTTCCTCCAAAACTTAAGCGTGATTTCTTACAAGGAAGTGGTCTTCCCCTTGTTCAGGAGCATTCTTTAGAATTTCCTCTGTTGGCAAAGATGGCTTTACCACATCTTCACGAAAAACATTGGAAAGGTTATTAATATTGTCAAACTCTACACCCTCAGTGTCGGCATTGTTGATTGTATCAGCAAAAGAAACAATCTCTTGCATTGACTCTGTAAGGCTGTCCATTTCTTCCTCAGGAACAAATAGCTTTGAAAGTAGAGCAATGTTTTCTACATCTTCTCTGGTAATCATCTTGTCACCCTCTAATTTATCTTAACTTAATATGAACTTCTCTTAACTGTTGTTCAGTAACTTCACCCGGGCTACCAAGTAGTAAATCCTGAGCATTGCTATTCATAGGGAATGCAATAACTTCACGGATATTTTCTTCTTCTGTTAGTAGCATAATCATTCTGTCAACACCCGGAGCCATACCTGCATGTGGTGGAGCACCGTACTGGAATGCATTGTATAGTGAGCTGAACTTTGACTTTAGGTCATCTTCGCTGTAACCTGCCATATCAAATGCCTTAACCATAATATCTAGGTCATGGTTACGAACTGCACCGGAAGAAAGTTCAACACCGTTACAAACAATATCATACTGATAAGCAAGAATTTCTGTTGGGTCTTGATTTTGTAGTGCATCCATACCACCCTGAGGCATTGAGAATGGGTTATGAGTAAATGCTAGGTGACCGTTTTCGTCATATTCAAACATTGGGAAGTCAACAATAAAGCACATTTCAAACTTACTCTTGTCAATTAAGTCCAGTCTGTTTGCAACTTCTGTACGAATCTGACCTGCAAGAACAGGAGCCTGATCAGGAGTATCAGCTATAAAGTAAATAACATCTCCGGCTTTACTACCGTTTCTCTTAATTAGCTCTTCTCTGTCACCCGGCTTTAGGAACTTATCAATAGGACCATCAAATGTTAAATCATCATTAACCTTAACATAGCCTAAGCCCTTCATACCGATTGAAAGAGCAAATTCTTCCATTCTCTTGAACCACTTTTTACTCTGCTTTGCACAGTCAGGAACATTGATAGAACGAACTGTCTTTTTACGGAATGGAGCAAAATCAGTTTCTTCAAACATATCAGAAATTTCTACAATAAGTAGTGGATTTCTTAGGTCAGGCTTATCTGAACCATACTTTAGCATTGATTCCTTATAAGGAATTCTCTTAAATGGTGGTTTGCTAACTTCCTTATCGCTGAACTTCTTAAATGTATCATAAAGAACTTCTTCAGCAACTGCAAAAACATCTTCCTGTGTAGCAAAAGCCATTTCAAAGTCCAACTGATAGAATTCACCCGGAGAACGGTCTGCCCTTGCATCTTCATCTCTAAAGCAAGGTGCAATCTGGAAGTACTTATCAAAACCTGAAACCATTAATAACTGCTTAAAAATCTGTGGAGCTTGAGGTAGAGCATAGAACTTACCCTTGTGCTTTCTTGATGGGATTAGATAGTCTCTTGCACCTTCAGGAGAAGATGTTGAAAGGATTGGAGTTTGCATTTCCAAAAATCCCATGTCATTCATTTTACTTCTTAGGTAGCTGATAATCTGACTTCTTAGTACAATGTTGTTATGAACCTTAGGGTTTCTAAGGTCTAGGAATCTGTACTTTAGTCTTACATCTTCAGAAGTATTTGTTGAAGTCATAACTTCAAAAGGTAGGTTATTCTTACACTTACCAAGAACCTTAATGTCCTCTGTGTGTACTTCAACATAACCTGTTGCAATCTTCTTATTGATTGTATCTTCATCTCTCTTAACAACTTTACCTGAAAGAGTAACAGTACATTCTCTGTTAATATCTTTTAGGATTTCGTCATTATGAACAACAACCTGAAGAACACCGTAGTGATCACGAATATCAAGGAACATAACACCACCGTGGTCACGGATATTTTCTACCCAACCTGCTACACGGACAGTATCTCCTATATTACTTTCTCTTAATTCGCCACAAGTAACTGTGCGATAAATATTTTCTCTAACCATTTCTACTTTCCTTTCCAGAAATGTTTTGGGCATACTATGACCCATAATGAAATATTATAACATAGACAACAGTATCTTTCAATATTAAATAGAATATTTTTACTATTTCATTTACGTTATTTTACAAATTCATTATAACATATAAAAAGCCTCATATACAGAGGTTTTTTCGATATTTACTAATATTTATTTTTAGATAATATATAACGATTAAAAGTAATATCAATAAATATTTTATAAGTAGTATTAATCATAAAATAAATGTCAACACTGGGATAATTTCAATTTTTATTAATTATTTTAAAATCAAACTTCTTATTCTGTTTGTATGTTAGATAAATTAGTTTTTCAATTTGATTGTGGATAAAGATAAATCAGGGGTTTCAATTTTGTCTTTGGATAAAGGCAAATTATTTCTGCAAATTAGGGTTTGTCTTTTTAATTTTGATTGTGTGTTAAGGTAAATTCCTTTTAAATACAATCGGCAATAAAGAAAAATTCAAAGTGAGAATACGAACTTAAAACCATATTAAACTATGACTCACAGTTGTAGGGGACATCATTGATGTCCCGTTATAAACTATCCTATTTATCGGTGTTTTCCACTGTGTAGTAAGTTATAATTTATAATCTGCAAATAGGACAAAAAGCCCATAGGTATCACACTTTTTAACGGGCGAACAGTGTTCGCCCCTACGACTGTGAGCCAAAAGTTTGTTGTTATTTTGTCCTGTGTAATTACCCTAAATTTGTACATATTCGCCAGTCTCCCTTGTGTAAAGGGAGATGTCAGGGGACTTTGTCAATAATTTGATATAAAAAAAGTAAAAAAGAGGGGGATATTTCATTGTTAATCGGTGAGAAGTGA
>CAKSNZ010000047.1 GCA_934476515.1 uncultured Ruminococcus sp.
CCCCACTACAACCACTTTTTTCTTTCATATATTGTACCTCCTACTCTACATTAGAATGTAGTCTTTACTATAATATACTACATTCTAATGTAGAGTGTCAAGAGGTTTTTTCTTTGTTATTCTCAATACAGAGGTGTTAATAATGAATAAAAGACCAAATCAAAATGAATCCGGAATTATATTTAAACTTGACAAGGTTATGAAAGAAAAAGGCTATTCAAAAAACAAACTATGTGTAAACTGCAATTTAAGATTTGAAACTGTACAAGGCTACTATAACGGTAATATTAGCAGAGTTGACCTTTATGTTCTTGCGTCCATTTGTAAAGAACTACATTGCAATGTTCAAGATATAATCGAATATGTAGGAGATTAATTGATACACACAGATACACACAACACATCTTTTGTCGATTGACTTTATATTGTGAAAATGTTATAGTATTCTAAAGGAAATAGGTGATATTATGAAGAAATGTGAATTTTGTGGCAAAGAAATTTCTTATTTTGATATGTACTGTCAGGATGAATGTCAAGAAAATGCCAACAAATTTTATGATTTAAGAGATAAATACGGCAAACTATTTGCATTTTTAGATGCTATATTTGTATTTTTAATTCCTATCGGAATTATGGCAGGTTCACTTTTTGGTGCTATTGGTGACAGTCTGATAGTTATTGGTTTTGGTGGTTTAGGAATTATGCTACTGCTACTTCCTTTCCCAACAGAAAGTATGATTAGAAAACATCAAATCAAAAAAGCAATACTTATGTGTAGAATTTTTGCATTGATACTTATTTTAATTGCAATTATAGGCATTTTTGTAATGTTCTAAAAATCAATAAAACTGAATATTTCTTATTTTTAGGTCAAAACTAATTTTGAAATCATTTATGGAGGTATATATATGATTGATAAAATAGCTTTGACCCTTTTAATTATTGGTGGTATTAACTGGGGTCTTGTGGGCATTTTTAAATTTGACCTTGTGGCATTTTTGTGTGGTGGTCAGGCCGGTGTTATCAGTAGAATTATTTACATCATTATTTGTCTATGTGCAATTTGGTGCATTACCTTGCTTTTCAAAGATACCACTAACGCAAATTCCATTACCGATAACAGTACAAAATAAATATTAATACACTAAAATGAATACTAAACTAATAGACGGCTGATACATAAGTACCGGCCGTTTTTGTTAGCGAATATAACCATTAATCATTGCAGTTTTTGTTAAGAATGATAATATTATTTAATTTTTATTATGATATAATAAGGATGAATAATATACCTATTAAATTTAAAACTTTTTGCAACATTTTGTAGATCTGAAAAGTATTATTAACAGAGGGATAAAAAATATTGGTAGGTGAACTGTATGAAGAAAGGTGTAATAATTACCGGTTCTATAATTGCAGTAGTAATTATCGGTTTAGTTTGTTTTTATGAAAGTTTCCGACCAGGGGGTTACGGTGAAGAATATCACAAGGTTTGGAAATGTGATGACTACAACATTCAAATCGACAGTTATGCAAGGAAGTTTCCTGATAATACTAATCGTGAAAAAATTACTATTGACGGAAAGAAATATCAATTAGAATTTTATGGTGGTAGTTTTGCAATCGGCACTCTAAACAACTATAAAGAAGATGGAGAAGAATATTCCAAACTTGATTCTGTAGTTGAGGGTGATAATTATGACAAAGGTTTCTTTGACTTTACCCTACATATAAACAAGGTTGTTGACTCTAAATACAATTATCTAAAAGGAAAAACACTTGTGTTTCACAAGGAATAAAGGTGATTACTATGACTAATTTTAAAAAACATCACAAAACAACTGTTGCTATTATTGTAACTATCCTTGTTGCTATCATTTGTACTCTAGCTTATTTATTTCTTAACCTTATTGATTTTCACTTTTATTTTGGTTGGAAAGATGTGAAATTAAGCAATACAATTTCCATAAAAGTACCTAATGATTGGAATGAAAGTAAGGAAAATGGATTGATTTATTTTTCTAAAGATACTTCTAATGATAAGAACAAGATAATACTTTTCCAAAGTAAAGCTGAAGATATGTATGACTTTGGTGAACCATTAAACAATGATGCAAAAGCTGAAAAGAATATTATCAGCCATAACTTTAAGAGTATGATAAAAGTTAACGGTGAAGTAAATTCATTAAGTACAGTACAAGGTGATGCAGTAATTTTTGCTGATAATGTTACATATAAAGCAAACTATGTTTCTTTTAATAATAATGATGAAGAAATAACATTCTACAGTTGGAATGATAATCTTGATACTGACACATTAGAAAAAATTGCTGATTCTGTATCATACAATTAAATTTATATAAGCAAAACCACCCCTAAAAGCATTTGCCTTTAGGGGTGGTTTAATAAGTAAAATTAAATTTTAAAGTAAATAATAAACTATATTAACGGTGCAACAAACTTAATTACTTTACCGATTAGTTTAATGTACCATTTATCATTCTTAATACTTTCATATGTAACTTGCTGGCACTTAGCAAGTGTATCCTTATAGTCACTTTTTATATCATCAATACACCTTGTACCATACATATATGTTGCACATTCAAAATGATGGTACAGACTTCTGTAGTCCATATTAATTGAACCCACAACTGACTTAACATCATCACTTACAAATACTTTTGCATGGACAAATCCGGGAGTATATTCATACACCTTTACACCTGCATCAAGCAAATTCTTGTAGTGAGTTTTTGCAAGTGCTTGTGCAACAAAGCTGTCTGAAATATGAGGCAAAATAATTCTAACATCAACACCTCTCTCAGCTGAAAATGTCAATGAATTTTCCAGTTCACCATCCATAATCATATATGGTGTCATAATATAAACATAGTCCTTTGCACGATTAAGAATATCCATATATACAGATTTACCAACATCATATTCATCAAGTGGACAATCGCCAAATGGCATTACAAAACCATTGCTAAAGTAACCACCGGCAGAAAGACTATACCCTACATTTAGGTACTTTGAAAAGTCACAATGTCTTTCATTTACACTCCACATTTGTAGGAACATTAGTGTAAAGCTATCTACTGCATCACCCTTTAGCATAACACCAACATCCTTAAAATGACCATACTTATGGGTATAGTTAATGTACTCATCAGCCATATTAATTCCACCGTTATAGGCAGTCTTACCGTCAATAACCATAATCTTTCTATGGTCTCTGTAATTATAATGTGTTGAGATAAACGGTGATACAGGTGAGAACACCTTGCAATGAATTCCAAGTTTCTCTAAGCTACTAGGGTAAGTTCTTGGTAGTAATGCAAATTCACAAGTACCATCATACATTACCCTAACATCAACACCTTCATTTGCCTTTTTAATCAGTACTTCCAAAATATTATCCCACATATATCCATCATCAACAATGAAGTACTCCATAAAGATAAAGTCTTTTGCTTTATCAAGTTCAACAAGCATTGACTGAAACATCTTTTCACCTATTGGATAATAGGTAACATCAGTATTTTCATACAACGGAAATCTTCCTGATTTGTTTAAATAATAATTCAAATCAGCTACATCGGGACAAATTTCTTCTGCTTTATCAATAACAGATTTATCCTGTGTGATTTTATCTTTAGTATTTTTTAGGATATGAGTAACTTTTTTCTTCAGAACTCTGTGGCCTATATCAACAGTAGTATAGATGTATAGCAATGCTCCGAATATAGGCAGAAAGGCCATTATAGTCAGCCAAGTAATTTTGCTTGATGCATCATGGTCACTATTCACAATCACTGTAATCATAAATATGTAAAATACTGCTGAGATTATGTAGTAATGTGGTGCTAACTGACTAAACTTTAAGAATAGACCAAGTAAAACTAATATTTGCAAAGCAAGAAGAACCAGCACAATTCCAAATCGGCTGAAAACCATTGAGATTATACCCTTTTTAAATGCTATCCTCTTTTTGTCTTGTTCCTTGTTTTTCATAATTACCTCCCATAATTAAAATTTATTTACCACTCCTCATTTATATTTTAACATTAAAAGAAAATTATGCAATACTAAAAATAATATTTATGAAAATAAGAAGAAATTTGTTAAATAATACGGAAAATATTATCAACCAAAATCATAATCATTTATACAATTCTTGAATTAATATGATAATGATGTTAAAATGGTTGTAGTTGCAAGAAAGGAAAAATATAATGAAAAATCTCAAAAATCAAAGCAACAAGTTGCCATACATAATTTTCGGAATATTGTCTTTATTTTCTGTAAGCCTTATTTTTAACAATAATCTATGGTTTGATGAATCATATACCCTATCATTAATTCAGCATGATTTTCCAAAAATTATTGAAATACTGAAAACCGATATGCACCCACCACTATACTTTTTGTCATTAAAAGTATTTTGTATGATTTTCGGTTACTCAATACATATCACAAAAGTCTTTTCTGTACTGGGCTATATTGCAACACTTTCACTTGGCTTAACAATAGTGAAAAAGCATTTTGACAACACAACATCAATAATCTATATGCTTACTGTGGGTGCAGTTCCTATGTCACTGTACTTCAGTGTTCAGCAAAGGTCATATCAATGGTGTATATTTTTCGTTACACTTTCATTTATAGAGGCTTTACTATTTATTGAAAATCACAAAATACACCATTGTGTTATATTTGTTATAGCCTCTTTATTTTCAGCATACAACCACCTCTATGCACTACTTGCAGTGGGAATAATTTTTGCATTCGTTAATATTTACATTATTTTAAAAGACAGAAAACTATTAAAAGCAATTATAATCTCAGATATTGCAATGGTAGCAGGATATTCTCCATGGATTATACCACTATTAAATCAAACCAAATCAGCAGCAGGAAACTTCTGGCTAAAAGGTGTAGAGCCACTTTCACTAATAGTTTTTGCATCAGGAATTATTGTTTCAGCACTAATATTAGCAAAGAAAGATAATCGCAAATTACCTATAATATTTGCAATAATCAGCATATTAAGTGTTCAGATAATCGGACTTTTTGTAACTATCTTTATTCGACCATTTTACATAGCAAGATATTGCAATGAAGTATTAGGAATTTTTGCTTTGTTAGTTGCTTTTGGCACAAAAAATATTAAAGTAAAAGCCAAAAAGGTTATTTGCATATGCCTTTCTATTCTCAGCATAGGTTGTGTTGTTGTAACAGGGATATTTGAATACAACCCATCAATGAAGAACTTTTTCAACCGTTTTGACAAAGTCACTTCTTCTTCCGATACATTTATTTATTCAGACAGTGCCTTTGGAATTATGTCATACTATTACCCTAAGAATACTCACATTTGTACCTACTATGAGTCATGGTTTTCTGCTTTTGATAATGTTCAGTACATTAATAAAAAGAAGATTAAGTCTAAGATAAATTCAAGTGATACAGTTTGGTTTGTGAAAAATACATTAACAAAAACCCCTATGTACCTGAAAGAAAATTATAAACTAAAATCAGTCGATTCATTTAAATGTGACTTCAATACCTTTCAGGTTTATTCAGTTCAGAAGAAATAGGGTTTCAAATTATTTATATTAACAACAAAATCAAATTTACACTAAAAAGAGGTAATTATGCAAGTTAATTTAGTATTCGATTATTATACAGATGTTATCAATGTTCCTGATGAAATAGGAACTCAAATCAAAAAATATCAAAAGAAATGTGACAAGTGGTTATATAATAAGGATAATAACCATCAGTATTGGGAAAAAGATGAATACGGTAAAAAGCTCGGTGTCGGCATTTGTAGTGATGCTTTTGTTTATTGGTTAAATAGTTTTGTTCTAAATGATAGTGAACAAAAAGCAGTTGTACTTAAAAGAAATCTGCAAGAATATGATTCCTCCTTACCTACAATATTTTATTAAGTTGCTGACTGTTATCTATTATTTTAAGGAGAATTATAAATGAAAAGACTATTATGTATTGTTATTTCCCTATTGTTTGTCACTTTTTCTTTAACCGGATGTAATATTCTTGGTGGTGACCTAAAGGCTTTGCCATATTCTTTCTTTGCGTCATCAGAAAAAATTGCTACTGACACAATGAAAAAGGTAGTTAAAGCCTTTGATAACAGAGATAAAGAAATGGTAAAATCACTTTTCGCTAAAGAAGTATTGAAAAAGTACAAAAACTTTGATAAAGACTTAGATAAGGCTTTTAAGTACTATACAATAAAATCTGAAAAAGTTGATTATGATTGGTCAGGTGATAGTGATAGTACTGATGAAAATGGTACAATTGCATATACTGATTGTCTAGCCACTTTAAAAGATAAAAATGATACATTTACTTTTGGTGTTAATGTTTGCTACCAAGATGACACTAATGAGTTGAATGAGGGTGTATGGTGTATTTATCTACAAAATAAAAAGTTAGAACCGACAAAAGATTCTGAAATTGATGATTCTGAACCGAATTATGGTATCTATTTAAATAGATAAATCAAATTAATTATAGCAATACTAAGGCTAACAGGTGTAGGGTCCACCATTGGTGGACCGAGCAAACTAATCTTCAGATAGTTACTTTGCCCTATGTAGATATTAAAAATTAGAACAAACAAAAGCCTTCCTTGTGTAAAGGAAGGTGTCAGCGAATGCTAACGGATGGATTGTCACGGTAGAAGGAGTTCTCTATATAGAATGTGTATGCGGAGATAATAGTCACCTAGAATAAAAAAGAAAGATGTAATTAAAAAGTCAAATTAAAGTACTCCCCAACTTACTTTAGCTTAGAGGAAACAACCTATCACGCTTGAATGTTACACATCAGAATTAAAGTATCTGATGAAATCCACTCGCTAAAAGTAAGCAAACAAAAATAATGAATAGTATTAAGTTAGATAAATGATTGATAGGAAACAAAACCATGCAAATTAAAAAACTCGCCTTCTCGCCCAGTTGGATTCTATGGGATAAACAAAAACAGAGTAGCAAATGCTATTCTAACACATAAGACTATTAAACTAATAAAACTAAATAATATTAACTCCCCCAACTTGCTTTTGTGTAGAGAAAACTACCTACCACGCTTGAAGGTTACACATCAGAATTAAAGTATCTGATGAAATCCCCTCGCTAAAAACAGTCCACCGGACTGTTTTCTTAACGCTCGCCTTCGAGCCCATAGTAATGTATTAAAGAAAGACAAAAGAAAAACAGTAGGTTAAATAACCTACTGTTTTCTTTGGCTCCCCCAACTGGGCTCGAACCAGTGACATCATGATTAACA
>CAKSNZ010000048.1 GCA_934476515.1 uncultured Ruminococcus sp.
AGTTTGTTTTTTATACTCATCGCTAAAGCTTTTTTGAACCCCCGATACAATCGGGGGTTTTCGTTATACAATAAAGCTCTCCGTCTTCCCGGCGGAGAGCAAAGGAGGTAAAAATGAATGTAGTAATCTACGCCCGCTTTTCGAGCCACAGCCAAACTGAGCAATCTATCGAAGGTCAGCTCAAAGTCTGTTATGAATATGCGGAGCAAAATCATTATGCAGTTATCGGAGAATACATAGACAGGGCTGTGAGCGGTAAATATGATAATCGTGCGGAATTTCAGCGTATGATTTCTGACAGTGATAAACACGCTTTTGAGGGGATTTTGGTTTATCAGCTTGACCGATTTGCCCGTAACCGCTACGACAGCGCTATCTACAAATCAAAGCTTAAAAAGAACGGTGTCAGAGTGTTGTCGGCAAGAGAAAACATCACCGACGACGCATCCGGTATTCTCGTCGAAGGTGTGTTAGAGAGTATGGCGGAGTATTTTTCCGCCGAGCTTTCTCAGAAGATCCACCGAGGGATGGAGATCAACGCACAAAAATGTTTGTCCAACGGGAGTAATCCAGGTCTTGGCTTCAAGGTTGATAAAGACAGACACTTCTATGTTGACGAGGAAGAAGCCGAAATCGTGCGTGAAATATTTGAGCGATACGCAAGCGGAGAAACAAAAGCAGAAATTGTGAAAGACCTGAAACGCCGAAAAATCAAAACCTCTTTAGGTAATGATTTTACTTATAACAGTCTCAGCCGAATGCTGAGCAATAAACGATATATAGGAGTTTATATGTATAAGGGACAGGAAACGCCGGGCGGTATGGCGAGGATTCTGGACGACGATATATTTTACAAAGTACAAGATATTCTGGACAAAAACAAGAAAGCTTCTGCAAGAACGCACGGCGAGGGTGAGTATCTGCTGACAACAAAGCTGTTTTGCGGTCACTGCAAAAATATGATGGTCGGCTACGGCGGTACAAGTAAAACCGGCAAGCGATATCACTATTATATTTGCAAGGAAGCCCGAAAGAAGCGCTGTGATAAAACAATCGTTGGCAAAAAGAAAATTGAGGACAGAGTGATAGCAGAATGTTTGAAGTTGCTTACAGATAAAAACATCAAATTTATCGCTAAAAAGGTAGCCGAGGAATGTAATAAAAACCCTGATAATCTTACGGTCAAGCAACTAAAGAAAGCTATCCGAGAAGCGGATATCGCCATAGAAAACCTGTGGAGAGGTATTGAGCAAGGTCAATCCGTTCCAATGCTAACAGAACGGCTCAATAAACGTCAGGCTGAAAAAGATGCGCTTGAAGAACAGCTCGCCATTGAAGGGAACAAGCGGATATGCCTTTCGGAAGCACAGATACTTGCATTCCTCAATTTTGTCTGCGAAATGCCGCTTGATGATGTCAACAAACGCAGAGCAATCATCAATATTCTTGTTCATTCGGTGTATCTTTATGATGACCATTTTACACTGATAATCAACGCCAGCAAGAAACCGATGAGCATTGATGACATACCGTTAGAGGAAATCGAAGAAGCCTTTAACAGCGATAAAACCTGCACGGAGCAGTGTTCGACTATGACATCGCCTGCTCCACCAATAAACTAAACTGCACTTAGTTTAAGTGCAGTTTTTCTTTTATCCGATTTTCATTTTGTATGCTAAAAAACCTACCTAAAAGAAATAGGTAGGTTTTTTACGAAAATTTTAAATTTTAATAGCTTACCAGTAGTAATTTTTATTTTACGGTAATTTTGCACTTGGCAGATTTTTTACTGCCGTCTTTTGCAGTAGCGATAATATAGCAAGTACCCTTTTTCTTTGCAGTTACTTTACCTTTGCTATTAACTGTTGCAATCTTTGATTTTGAAGTTGACCACTTAATAGTTTTATTATTTGCATTATTTGGGTAAACTTTTGCTTTTAGTGTAACTGTTTTCTGTTTTGCATTACCTTTAACTTTTAGGGTTGCAGACTTTCTATTTAGCTTAACACTTGTTACAGGTTGCTTTACTGTTACCTGACAAATAGCATATTTACCACTACTATCTTGTGCCATAGCTACAATATTTGCAACCCCTCTACTTTTTGCAGTAACCTTACCATTTTGGTCAACCGTTGCAATTTTTGAGTTATAAGAAGTCCACTTTAATTTTTTGTTTGTTGCATTAGTAGGTGTTACTTTTGTATTTAAAATTGTACTTCTACCCTTAACTAATGTAATTGACTTTTTGTTTAGTGTAACTTTTGAAACTTTAATTATTGGTTTTGTTGTAGGCTCTTCTAGGTAATGAATATTGCTAAATGTGCTTATACCATTATTATAACCAAACTTAATATTTTTCCAATCTCTTTTGGTACCTTGATAATACACATTTTCAATATTATTACAATCAGAAAAAGCAGCTTCACCAATATAAATAACACTTTTTGATATTGTAACATCTTTTAAACCAGAACAATTCCAGAATGCGTTAATTCCTATATATTTTACACAATTAGGAATAGTAATATTTCTTAATCTATAACAACGAGAAAAAGCACTTTCACCAATAGAAGTTACACCACTAGGTATTGTTATTTTATCTAACCTAGAGCAATAATAAAAAGCGCTTTCACCAATATAGGTTACACCATTAGGTATTGTTAATTTTGTAATCTTTGAACATTGATTAAAAGTATTATCAAAAATTGAAGTTATTTTATTTGGCATTGTTACTTTTGTTAGATTTGAACAACCACTAAATGCACTATATCCAAGATATGTTACATCTTTTGGTATTATTATACTTGTCAAACTTGAACAGCCGGAAAAAACGCCATCACCAAGATATGTCACACTATCCGGAATTGTTATGCTTGTTAACTTAGTACATTCTGCAAAAGCAACTTTACAAATTGTAGTTACAGTTTCCGGAATCATTATATCTATTACACCATAACCAACAGTTCTAAATGCTTCTGGTGCAATTAATTTTGTTCCATCTTTTATAACGTATTCTTGATTTATTTCTTTTGCAACTATAAGATATTTTCCTATATAAAGTAAACCATTTTCAAGATTATCTTTATTCTCATAATATTTTGTTTGAACAAATGCATCATAACCAATTGACACTACATTATCTCCAATTGTTATTTCATTAAGATCTCTACAGGAATCAAAAGCATGATTCCCAATAATTGTTACACTATTTGGTATTGATATACTCGTTAAATTCTCACAATCATAAAAAGCATTATCTTCAATAGTCACAACACTATTTGGAATTGTAACACTTTCTAGTTTTGAACAATAGCTAAACGCTCCATAAGAAATTACTTTTGTACCCTCTTTTATTGTATAATTTTCAATGGAATTGTAAGCACAAATAAGGTATTTTCCTATATATAACACTCCATCTTCCCAATTTTTATCAGCATTATAATATCCGGTATTATAAAAAGCAGATTCTCCTATAGATGTCACATTATCCGATATAGTAATACTTCTAAGATTAACACAATCTTTAAAAGCATCTTTATTTATAGATGTTACCCCATCGGGTATAGTAATATTCGTAAGATTTCCACAACCTGATAAAGCACCCTCTCCTATAGATTTTACACTATTAGGAATTGTTATATTGGTTAAATTTGAACATTCTTTAAAAACATAATCACCAATAGATGTTACTCCATCTTCAATTATTATTTCAGAAATTGAATCACCATAATCAGAATATTGTTTCCAAGGTGTATCATTATTATAACTATAATCCCTCATTTTTCCGTTACCTGAAATTGTAAGTGTTTCTGTATCTTCATCATACGTCCAAGTACAGTCACCTGTTGTTCCGGAATAGGCATCGCCTGATGAAACAACATTTGTTTCTTTAGCTGACACCAATGACATAACACTAAATGAACTTACAATCATTAGTGCTGATAAGACTAAACTTATTATTTTCTTCATATTATTCCCCCACTTTTAATGAAAATAAAATATTTATAGACATATTTTACCATTTATTGCTTTGTATTTCTAGTATAAAAATATATAAATTATCATTCATACATTTGTACACAATAACATAAAACACCTACTAGTCATTGGCTAGTAGGTGTTAATTATTACTTATTCAAGAAAGTTACATTAGTATCATCAACATACTTTTCTTTTATTATGGAAAAGGTTTGCATATGAGGTGTTGTTAGGTGAAGTTGTTGCAAATCCTTTGACTGCCATTTTTCCATTAGTACAAGTTTATTTTGTGTTGTATCTTCCGGTAAAAAGTAGTCATAGGATATACAACCTTTTTCTTCAAGTACCTTTTCTCTAATTTTATTATTCTTTATTTCTGTTAAAAAGTCATTAAGTTTATTTTCTTTTACAGAATATTCTACTAATATCTTTAGTTCTGACATAAGTTTCTCCTATACTACTGCTAACTTTTTCAGTGGCTTAAACACATCAAAATTGAAGTGACTGTCTAGTTTATCACCTATCATTCCTACAACCTTACCCATTGTAAATGCTGCAAGGATTGTGCCGATACCCAGACCATCAAGATAACCTAAACATAGGAATGTTAATAGTCCTGTAACTGCAAGACAAGTTACATCAAAGCCTATTTTTATCTTAGAATACTTTACTGTTGTAATTGCTGATAGTTCTCTTGGGAACAAATCTGTTGGGATAATGGGTAATCCACATCTGTTAGAAAGTGCAATACCAAAGCAAATTAACATATAACTGATAATAAAATAAACAACTCTCATTGGGATTGTATAAGGCAATACCTTTATCCAAAGTTCATTTACATCAAGCATTTCACTAAATGCAAAGCCTACCACAAAGCTGAAAAGATATGACGGTACAAATCTTTTTCTCATTACCATTAAGCTGAATACTAAAATTCCTTGGAATATGTATGTCCATGTACCTAGTGATAGCTTTGGTAAAACCTCTGAAAATGCAAATGGCACACTGGAAATTGCTGAGATACCTGCACCGGAATATAGCATTAGCACAACACCAAAGCTATTGACAAGTACTGCAATCAGCAGTGCTAATTCTCCATGAAACAACGGACTTTTGTTTTTAACTAAATTTTGCTGAACATCTTGTTCATTATTCTCTTTCATTTTTCTTTCCTACCATATAAAAATTTTCCAAAACTATTATACTCTCATAAATCGAAAATTCAAATTATGTTTATTATTAAAAATCTATAAACTAAACAAAAACTGCACAACTTAATGTGCAGTTAGTTCATATTCTTTTTCATATAATTTTTTATCTTGTCTCCACATAAAGAAAACTCTTGATAATAGGATAATCACAACACTACCTACAAATATTTGAAGTGGATATGTTATTACACTACTTTGAGGGATCATCATACTTAGTATTGTAATTGCTCCAACAGGTGGCATATACATTTTTGTGTAGGTTAAGATTAAAAGCATTATTAATGTAGCAATTAAGGCTGAAACTGTTAGTGGTAATTCTAATTTTATTGTTAATAAATATCTAGATAATGAACCTACTAAAGCACAACAGGTTATAACCAAAACAGTTTTTATAGGTTTGTTTCTCACTTTATTTCTTGGTCGAGAGAACTCTGTAAATGCTACTAAAAGTGGTGGTGCAATAACAAATTTAAAATCAAAATAAATTGCCACAAAACCAACAATAGCAACACAAACTATCCTTAGTGTAGTATCAATAATATCATCTTTACTGTTTAGCATTACAGGTATATATTCTTCATCTTCCCTAATTTTCATTTTCAAAAATAGTTGATGAAAACCAATTACCAATATGGTTAATACAACTGCAGAAATGGGATAAATAAAACTTTTCGTTTGCATCATAACCGGCAACACTATTGCAGACACAAATGGTGCAAAGGTTGTACCGGAAAACATAAATAATATTTGTGCAAAAGAAAAGGCAATAATCATTTGTGGGAAAAGTGCAAGTCCACTGTATCTAACTATCAGCACACCAACAGTTGCACATATTGTTATCAACAGCAACATTCTTTTTCCGTTGACCTTCCAACTTCTCTTTTGTGCTACCATATATCCAACTGCAAGTGCAGTTATCTCCGGGAAAATTATTTCTTTTTCATTAAGTAATTCAGCTATCCCTACCATCAACCCAACTAGTAATAATGTGGATATGTAGGGTATTGTGTTTTTGATAAATTGTTTCATAAATGTTCTTTGTTATTTTAAATTAATATTATATTTATTTAATAAGATAAATCCGTTCTGCAAATTTGGGTTTGTAGTGCTATTTGATAGTTTCAACTAATATGGAATTGTAAATAAATTTACAATTCCAATCACTCCTTCCGTCTTTGCATACGCAAAGCCACCTCCCTCAGCGAGGGAGGCAACAAGGTCTGTACAATTTTTT
>CAKSNZ010000049.1 GCA_934476515.1 uncultured Ruminococcus sp.
CTTGTTAGTTGCATTGCTTGTAAAATAAAAAAAGACAATACTAATGTATTGCCTTTTTTTAATGGTGCACCTAACAAGACTTGAACTTGCACGAATTTTCATTCATATGGACCTGAACCATACGCGTCTGCCAATTCCGCCATAGGTGCATATTTATTAAATTGTAACCCTCGACAGGCTTATTTGCCCGCAAAAGATTTTATTACATAAAACTTTTGCATAAGTTCACATTAGCAAATCAAACTTCGCCTATGGCTCGTTTTCTTTGATGTTCACTTAATTCCGCCATAGGTGCGTGTTTATTCAATTAATCACTTCAATATATATTGTAACCAACAAAAGGAAAATAGTCAAGTAATATAAATTGAACTTTAAAAGTAAAAATAAGGAATAAATAGGGGAATATTTATTCCTTAAAGATATTTACTAGGTTTGAAATAAAACCGAAAACCAAAATTTACAGAATAAAGTAAAACATACAGATTATATGAAACCAACAGTGATATTACAATCTATAATTAAAAATGAAAAATAAAAATTAAAATTCTTCATCCTTTGAGAAAAGGTCACATTTACCGTTAAGGCAGAGGGTATCTTGAATATCCCCACATTCGCAATATCTTTTATCATGATTAAAGTTATCGCAATGAACACAAATCTCATCCATAGCGTTATTTAGGCTTGTTGTGTAGTCCTCTTTGCTCATAACAGAGATGTCAACCTCTTCAATAAACTTAGCTTGTTGTAGGTTTACATAGGTTTTGTTGGTGTATTCCTTAATAAAATAAGGTGGCACAACTCTTGTAGAGTCAATCTTTGTCAACTCTACAAATGAACTGTAGTTGTTCTTTAAATAATCTTTAAGTTCTGCAAAGTTACTTACACCCTCAGGGTAGTAAAAGTACTCGTCATCAATAAATAATGCTTTCATTACTGTGCCTTCTTTGCTTTTTCTTTTGCTAGTGCTGCTTTTCTGGCAGCCTTCTTAGCTTCTTGTCTTTTCTTCTTTTCCTCAGCATCTTTAGCCTTTTGAGTTTCGTAAATGTTAAGTGTTTCACCTGTTGGACCATCGTGAATTAGCTGACCGTTTCTTAGATAAATTGAACGGTCACAAATTTCTTGTACTGATGGGGCAGAGTGGCTAACAAACAGAACTGTAACACCTTGGTTGATAATCTCTTTAATCTTAGCTTTACACTTCTTCTTAAAGGCATTATCACCAACTGCAAGTGCTTCATCAACTACAAGAATATCCGGTTCAATGTTAACATTAATTGCAAAGCCAAGACGCATTTTCATACCTGAACTGTATGTTCTTACAGGCTGGTCAATGTAGTCCCCAAGTTGAGCAAAATCAACAATGTTTTCTTCAATACTCTTAATGTAGTCATCCTCAAGACCTAGGATATAACCCTTTAGGTAAATGTTCTCTCTACCTGTCATTTCAAGTGAGAAACCGGCAGTAAGCTCCAGCAAAGCAGCAACCTTGCCATGAACTGTAACTGTACCACCACTAGGGAATGTTACACCTGTAATCATCTTTAGAAGTGTACTTTTACCCGCACCGTTGTCACCGATAATACCGACAGATTCACCTCTGTTAATAGTAAAGGAAACATCCTTTAATGCACTGTGAATCTTAGGATTTCTAGGCTTAAAGAACAGTGCCTTAAATCTAGCCTTGTCACTTTTATATAGAATATAATCTTTGCTTACATGGTCAAAGGTAATAATAGGATTGTCACTCATTTTAATACTCCTTATAGTACATCAGGAAGTGTTTTTCTAAGTTTGTTATACTTGTGAGCACCATAGAAAAATACAAGTAAGAATTCAGCTACAAATATAATTAACTCCCAGTTTAAGCCTAAACCTGTAGGGTCTGCTGTATGGCTAACCCAAAATGCTTCATGATAGATAAATGCTTTTCTGTATGCATTTACAAAGAAGTTAATAGGGTTGATTAGCATAATGAATTCTATGATATGTTGCATATTTGTTGGTGGTAAGTCATATGAACTGTAGATAACACCTGTTAACCAGAAAATACCTGACATAACTGATGTAATCATTGACTCAAGGTCTTTACTGAATGCACACATAGGAGCAGTTGTCCATGCTAATGCTAAGAAGAACATAAACATTATAGGACAGATAATAAAGAACTGTAATGCATAAAAAGATAGAAATTGTGTGTTAAATAGGCAGTCATAAAGTCCCAAGATACCAACCATTATTGCTGAAAGCAAGAAATGAATATACAACCTTGAAAGGGAAGTGTATGTAAGAATTGTTGATACAGGGAATTTAACTTTTGTAACAAACTGTCTGTTTACTCTGATAGCCTTTGCACCATGGGTGATACTTTCACTGATAAACCACCATGGAATAAAACCGGTTAGCATAAATATAAATCTATCAAAGTGCTGAACTGAACCGTTAGGCATCTGAATATCAACAATACCTAAGTTCTTGATACCAACTGTAAAAGCAAACCAGTAAACAAAAAGTGTAAATGCCGGTTTGATAATTGCCCAAAATGGACCGATAGCAGCACCCTTATATTGCTTAATTAATTCTGTTTTGGAAAGTCTGAAAATCTGTTTTCCAAAGTGTCTGTGTTCTTTAAATATAGTGAAAATAGTAATCACCGAACCTTTATTAAATAATTTCGTTAATTTTACGTTAAATCTATCTTAGTTTTTACAAACAAGACCACCATATATTATAATGGATTAGAGCCTTAAAGTCAATTAAAGTGAACCATTTTTAGTAAATGTACATAACAAATTTGGCACAATAAATAAAGAGCCACAAAGTTTCTTTGTACTTTGTGACTCTTTTTATAGTTATATTTCTTTACTGGAATTTTCCATTCTTTTGGTTAAAGTTCTCAATGTACAGTTTTTCACAAACTGCCATCTTTCTGATAATGTTTTTTACAGTTTTGTCAAGACCACTGTGTTCTCTGTAATCGGCAGGATAGATAAAGTCAACTCTATCTCTCAGTAACAAGTCCATAACTTTCTTTGTTACTTCACCTTGATAAACTGCAATAGAAACACCACCATAGGACTTCATCATCTTCATACAAGGTACATCGGAAAGTCCGTCACCTATATAAATCATATTGCAAAATGGAATTCTCTTACTGTCATCCGGCATTGATTTGTTTAAGTCCTCGTCATTGGAAATGTCAAGTACACCTTTGTTTATTCTGTACACAAACTGTGTTTTGTTGGTGTAGTTAACGGCAGTTTTAGGAAAAACTGCAAGTCCCTTTTCGTCATAAACAAATTCACAACCAAAGATTTTCTTAAATTCATTGCTGATTGCAGTACCCTCAATAATCTCTTTCAGTCCTGAGGATATTACATAATGTTCAACTATAACATCATTTTCTTCTGCAAATTTATTAATGTGTTGAAACCACTGCTTAACTCCCGGAAAAAATTCAATTTTGTTGCCTTTTTCTGTTAGGCTTTCCCTAGTTAGTGGAATGTTTCTCTTTTGACTTTCCGATAGCATTGTGTACATATATGCAAGAACAGAATCCATCTGTAGCTTTGTACCAACTTCATTTGTTTTGCTCCAAAATTCACTTGGAGTCATATTTAATGATGGAATAAAGGCATAATCCTGCATATCCTTTGTACATAATGTTTTGTCAAAGTCATACATTATTGCAATGATAGGTTTTGTATCCATTATAAAACCTCTTAATTATCTCTTTTTCTTAGACTTTTTCTTTTTGTAGTCAGGATCGGCTTTCATAGCAGCCCTTGCCTCTGCTTTAGCTTTCTTTTTCTTTTTGTCCTGAATACCGTAAGGAATAGCAAAACAAGCAAAGATAATAGCAAGTACACCTACTGTTACAATAATAGGAATAAAGTTAAATGGTTCGTCACTGTCCTCATTGTTAGCAGTAGTAGAGTCAGTTGAAGCAACTGTTGTTGTTTCTGTTGCTTCTGTTGCTTCTGTTGCTTCTGTAGCAGTTGTAGTTGACTTTACACCTTCATATGGGTCAGTAGCTGACTTTAGAGAATTTTCCATATTCTTTGTGTACTTTGTAATTTCAACACTTTCAAGTTTAACTTCATTTACAGGAGAACTGCTTTCACCACTACTGTTTGTTATAACTTCACAATTAGAAATTAAATCAACAACATCCATACCGGCAAATACTTGACCGAATACTGTGTAGTCACCATCTAGGTGAGCGTTTTTAGCAAGGTTAATAAAGAACTGGCTACCATTAGTGTCAGGACCGGAGTTAGCGTATGCAACTGCACCTCTGATGTTCTTTAGTTCATCAACACATTCATTCTCGAATTCTTTGCCCCAGCAAGAATTACCACCTGTACCGTCACCGTTGGTGTAGTCACCACCTTGAATCATAAATTTCTTGATTACTCTGTGGAAGATTGAGTTGTTGTACTTCTTTTCTTTTGCAAGAGTTTGGAAGTTTTCAACACCCTTTGGTGCATACTTAGGGAAGAATGACATAGCAATATCACCGTAGTTAGTGTGTAGAACTGCTACTGTGTCACCAACCTTAGGCTTAGCCTCTTGATTGAACTCTGCTGATGCAGTGAATGTAACAGAAAATGCCATTGCACAACATAACAAAGCTGTTAGAAAAATACTAATAGTCTTTTTCATAGAATTTTACCTCTTTCGTTTTTAGTTTAACATTCATATTCTACAATAAAATAGTACGATTTTCAACAATTTTGCAATAAGTTCATAACATTTTCAAATTCACCTATATTTTGTGTTATGATTATTCTTCTTCAGGATAGGTCATACCCCAACTTTTTCTAATATCTGTCATAATATCCATAACATCCTTAGTCATCTCTCTGTTCATTAGGTCATTGCCCTTTGAAAGAGTTTCTTCCATATCCTCAACTTCATACCACAAAGCATTTTTAGTGTCGCCACATTCTATTTCTTCTACTTCACCGTCAGTATAAGTGATAACTGCTTTCATACCTCTAGGGTATTCCATAACTTCAATATAGCCGTTTGCACAAGAAATCATTGCTCTTTTTGGTTGTTTTGAATGAAGAGAAAGCATAATAGTTGCCATCTGTTGTTCTTCGTTCATCAGTAGGATAGATGCCTGTTCATCAACACCTGTTTCACAATATTTTACCATACTTGAAACTTTGTTAGGCTTAGACTTCATAAACATTCTGGCAAGAGAAATTGCATAAACACCAATGTCAAGTATTGAACCACCTGCAAGGTTACGATTGAAAAATCTGTTTTTCATATCATAATCCTTGTATGAACCAAAGTTAAGTGTGATTAAGTTAACTTCACCTAGCTTTTCCTCAGCAATTCTCTTTTTCAGTTCCTTATAAATAGGCATATGATATTCTGTCATAGCCTCAGCAAGTACAAGACCCTTTTCTTTAGCAATAGCCATACCCTTATCAAGTTCATTACTGTTTAGGGTAATTGACTTTTCACAAAGCACATTCTTCCCTTTGTTAAGCGCCTTTTCAATATAATTAATATGTGTGTTATGAGGAGTTGTAATGTAGATAATATCAATGTTTTCATCATTAATCATATCTTCAAAACTGTCATAAACATTTTTGATTTCATATTTTTCTGCAAAGTCCTTAGCCTTGCTTAATGTTCTGTTTGCTACACCATAAAGCTTTTTGTTGTGGTTCTTCATAGCTAAAGCAAGTTCATTTGCAATAACACCACAACCTAGTACACCCCAATTATAAGTTTTCATAGGTAAAACCTCCATAAAATGTATTAGACCTTAGGTCAATTCTATAATAATAAATCCTATTATAACTGTCAATAATAGACTATTTTCAAAATTTTTATTTTTTCAATTTTTTAAATTTTGTCTGTGCTAAGCTAAAAATACTTCTACAAATTAGTTTTTTCAATTTTGTCTGTGCGTAAAGGTAAGTTTGTTTTAAATTTAATTGTCTATAAAGAAAAATTTGTAGTGAGAATATATACTATAAAATCATATGAAACTATGACTCACAGGTGTAGGGGACATCATTGATGTCCCGTTTGAAAATTAACCTTTCTATTTGTATTTTGTCCTTTGTAGATATTATAAATTTATAGTCTGCAAATAGGACAAAAATCCCATAGGTATCACACTTTTTAACGGGCGAACGATGTTCGCCCCTACAACTGTAAGCCAAAATTTTGTTGTTATTTTGTCCTATGTAGTTACCCTAAATTTGTACATATTCGCTAGTCGCCCTTGTGTAAAGGGATAAGTGAGCATCCAAATTTTA
>CAKSNZ010000050.1 GCA_934476515.1 uncultured Ruminococcus sp.
CAATTCCAACCACTCCTTCCGTCTTTGCATACGCAAAGCCACCTCCCTCAGCGAGGGAGGCAACAAGGTCTGTACAAATCTAAACTTATTACGTAATTTCTAAATAGTACGAACTTTATAAATTAGTAGAAATTGTGATAAAGACAAAGGCTCCCTCAGACGAGGGAGCTGTCGATTGTAAATTGACGGAACGGCAATTTACAATCGACTGAAGGAGGGAAAAACTATAAATTAGATGAATTAATCGGTTATTATCTAATTTATCTACATTACATAATCAACCCCACAAACCCAAATTTATCAAACTAATCTTTACCCACAAACAAAATTGAAAAGCCCAAATTTGTCTTACTTATAATAATCTAAACAATAATAATTAAAATAAAAATTAAAGTTTTTCCATTTTACAGAAGTTTGCCATTAGGGTTTTTGTACCGGCAGTATCAAAGGCAATTTGCAACATTTGGTCATTACCCATTTTGTCTGCTCTGACGATTGTACCCTTGCCAAAAACTTTATGCATTACTGCATCCCCTACTGCGTATGTAGTTGACTTAGGAGTGGTTGTAGGTGTTTTCTTGAAGCCTGAGAAGTTCTTTTTAGGTTTACCGTATTTTAAGAAGTCTTCACTGACTTTTTCTTTTCTTTCCTTACCTTGTAAATCAACTAATTCTTCAGGAATTTCCTTAGTAAATCTAGATGGTCGGTTATGCTGAGTTGAACCGAATAACATTCTGTCCTGTGCTCTCAGTAGGTACAGTTTTTCTTTTGCTCTTGTGATACCTACATATGCAAGTCGGCGTTCTTCATCCATTTCTTCAGGATTCATAATTGTCATATTTGATGGGAAAATACCCTCTTCCATACCCGGAATAAATACTACAGGGAATTCAAGACCCTTTGCACTATGAAGTGTCATCATTACTACTGTGTCAGAGTCAGCATCATAGTTATCAATATCTGTTTGTAGGGAAATTTCTTCTAGGAATGTTGTAAGGTCAGCATTGTCCTCATATTCCTTTTCAAAATTAACAATATTAGAACGAAGTTCCTCTATATTTTCAATTCTTTCATCAGGCTTATCCTTTTCTGTTCTGATATATCTTTCATAATCAGTATGCTCAAGGATAAGGTTATAGATTTCAGCTAGGCTATACATATTGCTACTTACTGCATCAATGAAACCATCAATCAATGCAACAAACTCTTTTAGCTTTTTAGCTGCTCTTGAAAGGTCAGGATAAGCATCTGCCTCTTTGATAACATTATAAATACTGTCACCTAGGTTTGTGGCAATATTAGCAGCCTTTTCAACTGTTGTTGCACCTATTGCTCTCTTAGGCTTATTTATAATTCTTCTAAGTCTAATATCATCATGAGGATTATTGATAACATGAAGGTATGCTACCATATCACGAACTTCTTCTCTATCATAGAATCGGTGACCACCGATAATTCTATGTGGAATACCTGCTCTTGAAAGTGAATGTTCCACTGCATTTGACTGTGCATTCATTCTGTATAGAACTGCAAAGTCAGAGAACTTTCTTCCCTCTTTTACACCATCAAGGATTTTATCTGCAATAAACATTGCTTCATCTCTTTCGGAAAAAGCAGTATAGAAAGTAACCTTGTCACCCTTTTTATTTTCTGTCCATAGTGTTTTACCTTTACGGGCTGAGTTATGCTTAATAACCTCATTGGCTGCATCAAGAATTGTCTGTGTACTTCTATAGTTCTGTTCAAGTCTAATTACTTCAGCACCCGGAAAGTTATTTTCAAATGACAAAATATTTTCAATAGTAGCACCACGGAATTTGTAAATACTCTGGTCATCATCACCAACAACACAAATGTTGCCTGACTTTTCAGCAAGTAGTCGTACAAATTCATACTGTACTTTGTTGGTATCTTGATATTCGTCAACCATTATATATTTAAATAGGTTTTGATAATACTCCAGTACATCAGGACAAGTCTTTAGTAGATGAACAGTATTCAGTAGCATATCGTCAAAATCCATTGCATCTGAGGACTTTAGTCTGCCTGCATACTGCTTATACACCTTAGCAATAGAAACAAGACGGTTATCATAACCGGCTTTTTCTTCCATCATTTCAGGTGTTTCCATTTTATCCTTAGCGTGAGAAATTTCATTTAATACAGTTTTTACAGGTAAAAACTTTTCATCTATATTAAGTTGCTTTAAAATTTCTTTGATAAGTCTTTTTTGGTCATCAGAATCATAAACAGTAAAATGGTTTGAGTAACCGATTCTGTCACCATATCTACGCAAAATTCTTGAACAAGTGCTATGGAATGTTGCTGCCCAAATGTCGTCACCTTGTTCCGGTACTGCCTTACAGATTCTTTCCTTTAGCTCTGTAGCTGCTTTATTGGTAAAAGTAATAGCAAGTATCTGCCAAGGTCTGCAAAGTCCCATACGAAGAATATAGCTGATTCTGTTTACAAGAACTGTTGTTTTACCACTACCGGCACCTGCAAGAATAAGAACAGGACCTTCTGTTTGAAAGACAGCTTTCTGCTGCATATCATTCATAAAAGAATACTCTTTTTGTAATTCAGTTAAACTCATAATCTATCTCAAGCTTTCTTTATATTTCTTTATTAGAATTATCATACAAACATATACATTATATCATAAAAAAAGAAAAGCCACAACAAAAAGTTGTGGCCGGAAATCTTTATTTAATTAGCTAAAATAACCATTGATAATCTTTTCAATATCTTCGTGATTCTTAGCAATAACTAACATTGAATATAGACCGTTATCCTGTACTTTACAAGCCTCAATAGTAGAAACCTGATCAGTGTTGTAAGACTGAGCATTGCTTAGCTTTTCGTTTAGGTAAGAATTAAGCTTTTCGTTAATCTTATCCTTACCTTCTTCGTCATTAGCCTTAGTTACAATAACTGTTGTTGGAAAGTCACCGTCTTCTGAAACTTCTGCAATAAAATCAGCAACAGTGTTAGGGTCAATATCAAACTGTTTCTGTAAATCTTTTGTATTTGAAATAGTCTTCATTGAAGAAAGATTACCATTATCATTTACATCAGAAAGAACCTTAGCAAGTTCAACATCCTTATTACTGCTACTTGGACCACAACCTGCAAATGCAAATAATACAAATACAAGTGATAAAGTAATAGCTAAAACTTTTTTCATTATGTTTGCCTCCATATATTCATATTTTACTGTATCAAATTATACTATTATTGACGAAAAAGGTCAATTAAAATAAATAACAAATTTTAGGATTTTTAATTATATTATATCACAATTATCACAAAATTATTATTAAAATTAAAACAAAAAATGAGCACTGATGAAAATCAGTGCTCTGTGGCAGAGGTATAAGGATTCGAACCTTAAATGACGGAGTCAGAGTCCGGAGTGTTACCGTTACACTATACCTCTATATTTGATTTGCGTTGTCGTGTCTCTCAACAACGATATTTATTATATACTATTTTCAAAAAAAGTCAACCCTTTTTTATAAATTTTTTAATATTTTTTAATTTTCTTTATTTTGTCCTTTAAATGTACTATTTACGGGACTTATCCTCGATTATTTTCAATAAATTTACATTAAATATTAATATTATTATTTATATATGTTAAATTTAAGATAACAGTATTAGGGTTTATGTGCGAGTTCCTTTGGTTCCCGAAAAACCATTGAGAACACGGCGCCGTACCTAATATTGGTTCTGTCATAATTGAAGTTTATGTGCGAGACCCTTTTGGTTCGGGACAACTGAGGTCACGACGCCGTATTCAAAAGTGGCAGAGCAGACACTGAATTAATAATTCGGTGTCTTTTTTCTTTTTGGGAAAATTTACTCTTGAAAACCTATTAAACATATGGTATTATTATATTGTGTTATTATGTACAAAATAAAGAGGTAATAAAATGAAAATATCAACAAAAGGTAGATACGCACTAAGAATGATGCTTGACCTTGCTGAAAATGGCAATGATGGGTTTGTAGCACTTAAAGATATTGCTGAAAGACAAAATATTTCTAAAAAATACTTAGAACAGATTGTTCCTATTCTTAACAAAGCTGACACATTAAGAACTAACAGAGGTTATCAGGGTGGTTACAAGTTATCCAGACCTGCTGACAAATACACTGTTGGTGAAATCCTTAGAATTACTGAGGGCAGTATTGCACCGGTTGCTTGTCTTGATCAAGACCCTAACGAATGTGAAAGAGCCGGTGAATGTATTACTTTACCTGTATGGCAAGGACTATATGATGTTATCACTAATTATCTTGATAACATTACTTTGCAAGATATTCTTGATATGCAAAAAGATAGAGCCTCCGACAGTTATATGATTTAATTCTTAATTTAGCCTTTCCTCTACGGAAAGGCTTTTTCTGCCTATACATTATCATATATAGAAAAAGTAGATGTTTATTCTTAATAAGCATCTACTTTTCTTTTACAGGAAATTCAATTTTATGATGAGAAATTTTAATTTATACTAGATTTTCTTTTTCAAATGCTTGTTGCAAGTCTGCAATAATATCGTCTGCATCTTCAATGCCTACACTAAATCTAAAGAAACCGTTGTGGAATTCTTCCGGATATAGATACTGTCTTTCATCATTTTCACCTAGGAATACTATTAGGCTTTCATCGTGACCTAAAGAAACTGCTGATGTAATAACATTTAAATGGCTTACAACTCTATTATATGTATCATGGTCTGCTCTTAGACCAAAGGACAATACACCACCATAACCGTTAGTCATTTGTTCTTTTGCAATTTGATGGTTAGGGTGATTTTCAAGTCCAGGATAAGCAACAAAGCTAACACCTTTAACTGTTTGTAGGTACTTAGCTACCTTTAGTGCATTGTCGTTATGCTGTTTCATTCTAAGTGGTAATGTTACAGAACCTCTCATAATTAGCCATGCGTTAAATGGACTGATTGTTGCACCTAGGTTAATCTGTGACTGTGCTCTTATAATATCAAGATACTTCTTCTTACCGATAATAGCACCACCCATCGCATCACCATGACCGTTAATATACTTTGTTAAACTTTCTACTGTAAAGTCAGCACCCAGTTCAACAGGTCGCTGATTGTATGGTGAAGCAAAAGTATTGTCAACAGAAAGCAATGCACCATTGTCATGTGCTACCTTAGCAATAGCCTTAATATCTGAAATTGTAAGTGTTGGGTTGCCGGGTGTTTCAATATGAATTAGCTTTGTATTAGGTTTAATAGCTTTCTTAACATTTTCTACATTTGAAGTATCTACAATAGTTGTTTCTACACCAAATTTATTATTTAAAAGTTCATTTAGTAATCTATAAACTGCAATGTAAGTAACACTTGAGAAAATCACATGGTCACCACTTTTTAGCAATGCAAAGAATAAACCTGATAAAGCAGCTACACCACTGGCAAGTACTACTGCATCTTCTCCACCTTCAAGGGATGCAAGTTTTTCTTGTAAATACTGTTGGTTAGAGCCACCGTTTCTTGTATAAAGATTTTTACCTGCACTACTCCAGTTTAAATCACTAGGGTCATAAGGTAATTCATAACTATTTGCCATTGTAATTGGTCTTTTGATAGCACCGGTTTCTTTGTCAATACCGTTGCCTTTATGTACTGCTCTTGTCTGAAAACCTAAGTTGTTATTAATGTCTTTACTCATTTCTATCTTCCTTTCATATATAACCTATCTGTTTAGTATGTTTATAATATACATTGTTATTTCTTAGTTGTCAATACCTAATTTTGATTTTTTTATTTTTGATTTTTTATGTGTTGAAAAAATAGCTCTATACATTTTGGTTTTTCAACTTAAATTGTGGGTAAGATAAATTAGGGTTTGTCTTTTAGTTTTGATTGTGGATAAAGATGAATTTATTTTAAATTCAATCAGCTATAAAGAAAATTTATAGTGAGATTATGCATTTTAAATCATATATAACTACGACTCACAGGTGTAGGGGACATCATTGATGTCCCGTTTGAAAATTAACCTTTCTATTTGTATTTTGTCCTATGTAGA
>CAKSNZ010000051.1 GCA_934476515.1 uncultured Ruminococcus sp.
GGTTTCCTCCATTGGAATATTAATTTTATTATATCATATTCCCCCTGTTACTCTATCAAAAATATGATAAACTCTCCAGCGATAGCTGACAGAGGGATTGTCTAGTAGGCAGTAATAGATAGATAAAATTTAGATAGGAAAACAAAACCTATTATATATCTATCGAATAAAATTGATATAGCAAAAAGTATATACCATAACAATCCCTCAGTCGCTCTTTAAGAGTAAATTGTCATTCTTCCAATTTACAAGCGACAGCTCCCTTTACACAAGGGAGCCTTATTTGCTAAAAATTAACACTTTACATCTAGCACCACAAACCCTAATTTATAGTAACGAATTTACTTATGAAACAAACAAAAATAACAAATAAATATAAAAAAGGGTATTTCAAATAAAGATTGAAACACCCCTTAAAAAATAACAATTATTTATTTTTTATCGCATTAAGCAGTTTGATAATTTCGGCAAAGCCAAGCATAAACATACCACCAATAAAGCTTACACCCCACCAAGCAACAGCAACAGCAAAGCTAAAGTAATATGTGTCCTCCGGAATATTCTTTGTATAGCCCATAGCAAAACCAAGAATTGCACCAATAATAAAAATTGCATATGCAATACCGGTTAACACCTTTGCTACTTTATTTTCCTTATTAACAGGTGTTGTGTTATCACTTTGTTTGCAATACTTTAAAATTTCCTCATATTCCTCATCGGTAACATTGATTGGAATTTTCTTAAAATATCTGCCTTCCTTAGTTTCTTGGTCATATTCATAATCGGGATATTCTTCACTCCAAGCAGAGCTTTGGGAATATTCTTTCTCACAAATTCCTAAATCCATAAGCAACTCTCTTTTTTCTTTATTTTTATTATTCTCAATTTCTGCTTTCTTTTTATTAATAAATTCTTGTACTATTTTATTCATAATTATTACCTCTTGAATTATATTTCAATTATTAACTGTATCACCATACTGTTATTTTGTCAATTTTTGTAATTTTATTTGCTACACCCTATTCAGTGGACAAAAGAAAAGCACCCGTCACAACAGTGACAGGCACTTTCCCAAAGTTAATATGAAAATATTTTTAAATTCTTTTTTATTAAATATTACTGATTTTGTAGTGTTTCTGCAAAACGAGAAGTTTTCTTCTTCTTAACCTTTTCAGGTTTAACAGTTTTGCCAATGTACTTTCTGCCACCCTTAGAATACTTCTGCATATCTTCATCAAAGTGTTCATAAAGCTTATCATACTGTTCATCAGTTAGAGAGTTAATAATAACAATATTAACGATTGAACGAGTATCTGCATCACCGTTATTGTACTGACGGTTAAGTAGTTGAGCTAACTTTTCAACCTGCTTTTTGCTAGGGTTCTTCATATATTCCTTTACTTTTGGAACAATGTGTTCCTTAGTAAAAGTAACACCTCTAAATGGGTAGTAGTTGTCAGCTTCTTCCTTAATTTCATCCTTTAGTTCAGGGAAGAATGTTACAAATCTTTTTGCTAAAAATTCAGGGTCAGCACTACCCTCATCCTTATTTTTCTTCTTTTTCTTCTTAGCCTGTTGAACTTTCTTTAGCTGAGTTTTGTCACCAAGCATTTCGGCAAAGTCTTTACCGATAGATTCAGCATCAGCCATTGTGTCACTTTCAGGGTCAAATAGCCATGTAGCCATATTCTTCCAGTCATTATCAGGACCTTCTTCTGTCATACCACATGAACGAAGTACAAGGTGGTTGTCCTTTTCTGTATAAATAACTGAATAAATAAGACTGCCATTTGTAAACATAGCAACCTTTTCACCATCATCAGAGGCTACATTCTGTTGTGTAAAGCCTTGTTGTGACAATGCCTTTTCTACTTTATCTGTAATAGCACTAAATGCTTTATTTAAAATATTATCTGCCAAGGTAAATTCATCCTTTCAATCTTGTCTTTCAATTATACCTTGAATACAAGGATTTGTCAAAGGTTTTTCCCTTTACTTGCCCTTGAAAGTTACTTCTTTCTATGATAAAATGAATGTGTATGTTATATAAAAGACAAAATTATGGAATTTTAGTCTGATAGGAGATTACAATGGATAAAAGAGCTATTGGTGTGTTTGACTCCGGACTTGGTGGACTAACTGCCGTTAAGCAGTTAATTAAGGTTTTGCCAAATGAAAATATTGTTTATTTTGGTGATACCGGCAGAGTACCATATGGTTCAAGAAGTAATGACACTATAAAAAAATACGCTTTACAAGATGCAAACTTTCTATTAAACCACAATGTAAAAATGGTTATTGCTGCTTGTGGTACAGTTTCTTCAGTAGCCGGTGATTTATTGAGAGCTCAAGACTACCCATACACCGGTGTTGTAAACCCTACTGTATATACTGCAGTACGCACAACTAAAAATAAAAGAGTTGGTGTTATCGGTACAAGTGCTACAATCGGTAGCCATAGCTACAAAAAAAGACTGACTGAGGAAGACCCTGAAATTAAGGTCTTTGAACAGGACTGTCCTCTATTTGTTCCACTTGTTGAAAATGGTTTCATTGATAAAAATGACCCTATTGTACACCTTACAGTAGAAAGATACCTTTCCACATTAAAAGAAAATAATGTGGATACATTAATCCTAGGATGTACCCACTACCCTATTCTTAGAGAGGCTATCGCCCAAGTAATGGGAGAAAGTGTTACATTAATTGATAGTGGTATGGAAACTGCTTATTATGCAAAGAAAGTTCTTAAGAGAGAAAACCTACTTGCACCAAGTGACCAAGTAGGCAAAAATGAATTTTATGTTAGCGACACTCCGGATAATTTTGAAAAGGTTGCTGAAATTTTCTTAGGACAAAATATTGACCACTATGTAAAACAGATAAATATAGAGGAATATTAATGAGTAAAAAGTATTTGATTACATTCTATGCTTCTCAAAGCAACCTGCAAGAAAAGGATGAGATGACTTTTACTGCACCGGCTGAGTATTATGAGGAAAACGGCATAAGAATTGTAAAATATAAAGAGTATTCTGAAGATAGTCAGCTTGAGGGTGACTATTCGCTAAACACCATTAAAATTGTAAATGACAGTAAACTCTCTATTCTCAGGGAAGGTGACCACACAACAAGGCTTTTCTTAGAAAAAGACAAGGTACATAACTGCCATTACAGAACAAAAATGGGTGACTTAATGTTTAGTGTATTATGTACAAAGCTACACAATAATTTAACAGATAACGGTGGTAAGCTTGATGTTGCTTATAGCCTTGACTTAAATGGTGAAACTGTCAGCTACAACCGTTTTATTCTTACAGTAAAGGAAAATTGATATGTCAAAAACTGCTACACTTGCAAAACAACAAATGAAAGATGTTATTACATCTGCTATTAATAAAGCTATACAGAACGGTGCATTACCTGAGGGCGATATTCCGGAATTTATTATTGAAAAACCTGCCGATAAGTCTAACGGCGACTTAGCAACAAACTGTGCATTAGTTTCAGCAAAAACTTTTAGAATGCCACCATTCAAAATTGCTCAAGCTATTACAGAAAATATTGATTTAGCCGGTACTCTATTTACTAAGTTTGAAACTGCAGGTCCAGGTTTCATTAACTTCTTCCTATCACAAAGCTACTACAGCAAGGTACTAAAGGAAGTTGAAGAAGAAAAGGAAAACTTTGGTCAGAGTAATTACGGTCAAGGTGAAAAGGTAATGGTAGAATTTGTTTCTGCTAACCCTACAGGCCCTATGCATATGGGTAACGCAAGAGGTGGTGCTTTAGGTGACTGCCTAGCATCTGTTCTTGATAAAGCCGGTTACAATGTATGGAGAGAATTCTATGTAAATGATGCCGGTAATCAGATTGAAAAATTTGCTTGTTCACTTGAAGCAAGATACCTACAGATTTATGACGAAACAGTACCTTTCCCTGAAGACGGTTATCAGGGTGGTGATATTACAGACCTTGCTAACCTATACAATGATGAAAACGGTGACAAGCTACTAAATGTTTCATCAGAAGAAAGAAAGAAAGCACTTGTTGACTTTGCACTACCAAGAAATATTAAGAAAATGCAAAGTGATATGGCTAAGTATAAAATCACTTATGATAAGTGGTTCTTTGAAAGTGAACTTCACAAAAGTGGTGCAGTTAAGGAAGTTGTTGACATTCTTACAAAGAAAGGTCTAACATACGAAAAAGAAGGTGCTGTTTGGTACAAGAACAAAGAAGTTGTTACAAAGAAACTTCTTGCAGAAGGTAAAAAGCAAGATTACATTGATAAGCTAGAACTAAAGGATGATGTTCTAATTCGTCAAAACGGTAACCCAACATATTTTACTGCTGATATTGCTTACCACAAGAATAAGTTTGACAGAGGATTCACAACACTTATTGATGTATGGGGTGCTGACCACCATGGCCATGTTATGAGAATGAAAGGTGCTATGGATGCTATCGGTTATGACGGTGACAAGCTAAACGTTCTATTAATGCAACTTGTTAAATTGGTTCGTAACGGTGAACTTGTAAAGATGAGTAAGAGAACAGGTAAAGCAATTCAACTTGCCGACCTGCTTGAAGAAGTACCTGTTGACTCAGCAAGATTTTTATTTAACACAAGAGAGGCTAACAGTCAGATGGACTTTGACCTTGACCTTGCAGTTAAAGAAGATAACCAAAACCCTGTTTATTATGTTCAGTATGCTCACGCCAGAATTTGCTCAATTCTAAAGGCTCTTGAAAAGGACGGTATCACACCAAAGGATTGTTCAGAAAGTGACCTTGATGTGCTAACTGCTCCTGAAGAAATTGATATTATCAGCCACCTAGCATCATTTGAAGATGAGATTATCTCTGCTGCTAAGGACTATGACCCAACAAAGATTACTCGTTATGTTACAACTCTTGCAACATTGTTCCATAAGTTCTACAATGCTTGTAGAGTTAAGGGCGATGACGAAAAGCTAACTCAGGCAAGACTTGCTCTTTGTGTTGCAGTTAAGACAGTTATTAAGAACGTTCTAACAATGTTCAATATCTCTTGCCCTGACTCAATGTAAGTTTCAATTTATCTTTATCATTTCTGAGTATCTAGGTGATTTTAGTTTAATAGATAATTTGAATTAAAGTCCTTTAAAGATAATTAAAGCTATTTTATGCTAATATATATAATTCATAAAAGTATATTTAAGTGTATTAGTGTTGTGTAAAGATTATTGAATTATATTCAAAAGTATTAAAGTAATTTAAAATATATTAAACCCAAAACAGACTCTAAATCAGAGTCTGTTTTCCTTTTGTTTGTTTAAATTTGTTTGTGGGTTATAATAAATTAGTTCTACAAATTAGGTTTTTTCAATTTTGTTTGTGGGTAAAGGTGAGTTTGATAAATTTGGGTTTGTCTTTTTAATTTTGATTGTTAGTTAAGGTGAATTTGTAGTGAGAATATATACCATAAAATCATATGAAACTATGACTCACAGGTGTAGGGTCCAACATTGTTGGACCGAGCAAATCAGCCTCTTTATTGGCATATTGTCCTAT
>CAKSNZ010000052.1 GCA_934476515.1 uncultured Ruminococcus sp.
TTTAGACGAAGCTAGTAACATAGCCTTTAAGGCGTTAAAAGAAAAGCCACCGGCTAAGCCGGTGGATCTTTACTTGTCTTTCTTTAATACATTACTATGGGCTGGTCGGCGAGTTTTTTTAATTTGCGTATTTTTGTTTCCTATCATTCATATTTATTGATTAATACTATTTGCATTCTGTTATTTGTACCGTTATCTCCGAGTGGATTTCATCAGATACTTTAATTCTGATGTGTGACCTTCAAGCGTGGTAGGTTGTTTTCTCTAAGCTAAAGTAAGTTTGGGGAGTTAATATTATTTAGTTTTATTAGTTTAATAGTCTTATGTGTTAGAGTAGCAATGGCTACTCTGTTTTTGTTTATCCCATAGAATCCAACTGGGCTCGAAGGCGAGTTTTTTTAATTTGCATAGTTTTGCTTCCTATCAATCATATATTTAATTTAATACTATGCTTTCCTATTATTGAACTGCTTTTAGCAAGTGGATTTGATGAGTTACTTTAATTCTGATGTGTAACCTTCAAGCGTGGTTGGTAACTTCCTCTAATCCAAAGTAAGTTGGGGGAGTTTATATTAACATAATTATATGATCATATTTATCTTTATTGTGAGTAACCATTAGGTTACTCGTTTTTCTTTTATGTGCTAATTTTTAATATCTATATAGGGCAAAGTAACTATCTGAAGATTAGTTCGCTCGGTCCACCAATGGTGGACCCTACAACGGTAACTCATAATTTTTATAATATTTTATAGTTAGAGTTAAAGTAAAATTTCAGCCTTAATGATATTTTAAACAAGTTTAAAATATCAACCACTCCTTTCGTCACCATTCGGTGATACTTTTTCTAGCGAAAACAGCAAACCCTTTGTCCCTACGGGACATTTCCCTTAGCAAGGGAATACCTCAGCGAGGGAAGATTTTTGTTTGTACTAAATTATATTATCTACACAGGATAAAATACGAAAAAGAGAAAAATTTATAATGTGACATCAATTAAGTGAACATCAAAGAAAACAAGTCAAAAGCAAAATTTGATTTGCTAATGTGAACTTATGCAAAAGTTTTATCTAATGAAACCTTTTGTTGAAAAGCCCTACAACTGTTAGCTAAAGTTTATATTATAATGAATTATTTTGCTTAATTTTTGATTTGTTATTAATTTTTAATCATTAAAAACTTTTATGTGTCCCATTTTTGGCATTGTGTTATTTTTTTAGAATGATAAAATATAGGTAAGGTAATTTATTCGTTTATTTTATTTTTGTCTACAAAAGAATATTATATTCTATTTTGAGTAAGTTTAGGCGTAAATGTGTACTGTGAAATATTTAGAAAAATAGTTATGGTTAAATAGAGGTTTATAAGATGAAAATTGAGTTATATGACAAGGTTCTATTGACTGATGGTAGGATTGCAGATATTGTTGAAATTTTAGGTGACAATGATGAGTATATTGCTGATATTTATCTTGATGGTGATTACGATACAGTTACTATTTATCATGAGCAAATACTCAAAGTATTAGATTAAAACATATTTAATATTTAATATACGGTGTTTTATGAAAGTATATTTACAGACTGATGAAAAGGGAATACCTATTGATTATGACCATTACAGTGCCGGTTATGGTTTTGGTGAAATGGGTTTTGAAATAGTAAAATTTAATAATTATGAGCAGTTAAAGACTTCAAAATTATGTGATGTTATTGTTGGCTATGGGAAACCTATTGAAACTAGATTGAAAGACTTTGGAATTAATATACCTAATATTGATTATCCAAATGAACTTACAAAATATTTAGGTAGAAAAATTTGGAAACCTACCATAAATACAATTAATAATAATCCTGATTTATGGGGAGTATTTGTTAAGCCTATTAACAGAAAAGCTTTTTCCGGTAGGGTGGTGAATTCTTCTAAGGATTTAATTGGTTGTGGTTTAGGTGATAAAGACCAAGATGTTTATGTTAGTGAAGTTCTTGATTTTGTTTCTGAATACAGAGTTTTTGTGAGATACGGTTCAATTATTGATATGAGGCATTACAATGGCGATTGGAGTATTTTGCCTGATGTAAATGTTATTTCTGATTGTATAAAAGATTATGTTAACGGACCTAAAACATATGCTATAGACTTTGGTGTAACTAAAAATAATGTTACTAATCTTATAGAAGTGAATGTTTCCGGTTCAATAGGTTCATATGGACTGGAACCTATTATGTATGCAAAATTTATGTCAGCCAGATGGTCGGAATTAACCTGTACTAGGGACGAATGTGATTTTGATTTGTATTAGTAATATAGGAATGTGGTTAAATGAAAAGTATATCAAATTATAGAGAGTTTACTAAAAATCCCAATGATATATCTTTTAATGATGAATTAAATGTTGTATGTAAGGATAAAGATACTGTATTACGATATTTAAAGAAATTTGATAAAGAATGTATTGTTCTTACTTGTGCTTCAACTGATTTTGTTACAGGTAAGTTATTAAAAAGTAGCATATTTGTACATAATTATGGTGTTTATTGTTGGACAAATGAGGAAATATATCACTTTGAAAAATATAATATGAAACTTAATGATGACTTTATTCAGTATGTTTTAGATAAGGCTGATTGAGTTTTGATTTGTGAATTTGTGAGGTGTTGTTATGTGGTTTGATGAGAGAATAAAGTTATTTGGATTTTGGAAAAATATTCCCTATGCTATTGTGACAGAAGATACTTTCAAAGAATTATCAAAGGTACATAATAATATTGATAAACAGAAAGTCATTAAGCATATAGAATCATTAGATTATTTTACATTTGATGCGACAAGTTCAGACATATTTACTGGTGAAAGATTACAAGCAGGACAGTATATAGATGGTGAATTTGCATTCCCATTAGACTTTTTACATTACTATAAGAATTATTCCTTTGGAATATGAAGAGTATCTGAAAACAATATTAAAATAATGAAGCTATGAGAAATTTTTGGTGCTTTTATAATAACGGAAAGTATAAGGTAGTTTGTAGTGGTTCAGCTATTTATATTTATGATGAAAATGATAATGAATTAGCTAGGTTTAAAGACCTTACTTGTGTTTATAGTGGAGCATTTCAACCTAATAAAAATAAATTTGTTGCAAAGTCATCTTTGGGTTCTTTTGCAGTATATGACCTAGATAAACTACAACTTATTAAAGTTGTAGTTCTTGATGGTGGGGAAGATGGTTTTGCCTTTACTCCTAACGGTAAGTATTTTTATAACATTGAAAAGTCTTTAAATTCTCTTTCATCAATACTTGTGGTATATGATACCGTCAATTATAAGGTTGTTGACAGTTACTTTAATGAAGATGATAGCTTAAAATTAGATATTATTGAATTTGATACTTCAAATAATTGTTACATACTTGGATATAAAATGAATTTAAAAGGAATATTTAAACATGGTTTTATAGGCATTTTTAAAGATGGTAAAATTATTAATCAAAAATTTATGAACAGTAAGCGTTATAAAAACATTCTATATTTCAAAAAGGTTAATAATAATGAGCCTACAAAGAAATATATTGAAAGAAATTATACTGAAAAATATAATAAAGAAAAATGGACTACATTAAGTGAAGAATACTTAAAATTATAAAAGGCAGATGGTACTAGGTGAACCATCTGCCTTTTTTATGTGAAACTTTTAATTAGAATTTTTTGTAAAACACCCTACAACTGTGAATTATAAAATTTATATTATTTTTACTAACAGTGATGAAAGTATATACTATAACAAAAGAGTAGCCACTGATTAATTACCAATAGTTACACTGAATATATATATTGCATAAATTGTTATTTTTTATGGAACACAAGTGTTTTGCCTTTTAGATAATTGTACTTAGAGTCGGTAACCTTATCTATATGCATAGTGAAGTCAAAAAAGCCTTTATCATATTTATCGCCTGTAAACACTGAATCAAATTTGCCGTATGTTTACCCATCTTCTGTATAATTACTTGAAATCCCCACTGCAAAGCCGTCATTAGTAAATTTCAGCTCATAGCTATTTCCATCAATAGAAATTTTCTCAGGATGAGTGGAATCCGGAAATTTTCTTGCATCACTGTCAATACGAATATTATAACCATCACATTTCCAAACTTTATGATATTCTTCCCCATAACCACCGGGTCGGAAATTTTCAGCCAAAACAAACTAAACCGATTATCCTTGTTCTTTATTCCTTGCATAAATAATACTTTTTAAACCCATAATCTGTTGCAAGAATTTTTAACTTGGATAGGAAGTAAGTTTATAAATTTTGGTTTTTCAATTTTGTTTGTGGGTAAAGGTGAGTTTGATAAATTAGGGTTTGTCTTTTAGTTTTGATTGTGGGTAAAGGTAAATTTCTTTTAAATTCAATTGGTTATAAAGAAAATTCATAGTGAGAATATGTACCTAAATTATATA
>CAKSNZ010000053.1 GCA_934476515.1 uncultured Ruminococcus sp.
TTCCCTACATCATATATCGAATAAATCTTATATAATCTAAAGTGCCTACCAAAACAATCCTTCCACCACTTCGTGGTTCCCCTTCCTTTACACAATGAAGGCTGGTTAGTCTCTGCTAATTCTAAATATCTATCACAAAACAAGGTCTGTTCTAACTCCACAAACCCAAATTTATCCAATCTAACTTAACAACAAAATCAAAATGAAATTCATATTCCAAACTAACCCCAGTATTTATGGGGATAATCACAAATGATACGGAAAGTAGCAAGAAAAACAGTAATGTAATTTAAAGTTGCTTGTAATGTAAATACAAGTTATCTATAATTGAGTTATCAAAAGGAGGTAACGAAATGACTTTTGCAGAAAAATTAAAAGAACTTAGAAAACAATCAGGTCTTTCACAAGAAAAGTTAGCAGAAAAACTTGGTGTTTCAAGACAAGCAGTTACAAAGTGGGAGAGAGAGTCAGGAGTACCTGATATAGATAACATTATGGCAATTTCAAAATTGTTTGATGTTTCAATGGATGAACTTTTTTCTAATGAAAGAAGTGAGAAGAAGGAAAGAGATTTTCTATATGAAAGTGTAACTGAATACGATATTGATGAGCCAAAGAGATTTGATATAAAATTAGGTGGCGCAAAGGAACTTGTATTTACCGGTTATAATGGAGAGAAAATCCGTATTCACCTTGCATCAAACACCCTTTCAAATTTACAAAGTGATTTTAAAGTAAAAATTGATGATGTGAGAAAGCGTATTGATGTTGATGTAAACAGAAAGAATAATGTAACCGAGGCAATAGCCAAAAAGGAACTTTATATTTTTGTAGAAATTCCTACACCTTATATTGGCAAAATTGAATGTGCTATAAATGCAGAACAAATCAAAATTTCATCAATAGAATGTAACAGTATTGAACTTGATACAAAAACTCAAAGAATTTTTATTGATGATGTGGTAGGTATAGTGGAAATCAATTGTAACCTTGATATGGATATTGTGTGTAGTAGTCTTAGTGGTAATGTTGAAATTAATCAAATATCAGCAACTTCAAAGATAAATATTCCTAAAGAAAGTGACTTTTCATCAGTAGCTAAAGGTATTGGAACAAGCATCACTTTTGAAGAAGATGGAAAAACAGTTGAACCATTTGATAATCCTGAGTCTGACAACATAATTGAGCTTAACGGTATCAAAAGTGAATTGGTTATTAGCAGATAGGTGATGTATGAAGAAAATTAACTATTTAAGAAGATATATTGTCAGTTCATATATTCTCATATGGTTTCTAATTATATTTGTAGCAGGTTCATTCAGTATGATTTTCCATGCACCACCTGTGGTAATGTGGATTGTAAGGAATTTACTCGCTTGGTCACCGACTTTACTTTTGCTTATTGGTTGGAAATTTTTCAGACCTAATGAAAGTAGGGTAACTTTTATCAAAAGGTGCTTTTCAGGAAAAGTAAAGGTACTGCCACTGTTACTGTCCTTTTTCCTTACCTTTGGAATTAGTGTTTTGGCATTATTAATTTATTCCTTTACAGAGGGTAAATCACCACTGGATTACATAAATCTAGGAACAACTCCTTTGCCTTTAAGTATATTTTTATCCTTTACTTCCGGTCCAACAGGTGAAGAACTTGGTTGGAGAGGCTATATGAGAGAAGAATTTAATAAGAAATATTCTTTTCTAAAGTCATCAATCTGCCAAGGTCTTGTGTGGTGCTTTTGGCACACATTATTGTGGGTAGTTGACTCGGAATTTACCGACTTAAGGGCAATTCCTTATATTATTTCAAATATAGTTGTAATAACCTCTATAACAGTATTAATGAATATATTTCTGGAAAAGAATAATAATTTAATATATTCTGTGTTACTTCACTTTGGTTTTAATATTATTTATGTGTTTCTCAGTGCAGATATTATGTTCTTTGTTATCCTTACTATTGCTTATTTAATTGTTACACCCTTGGCAGTTGTAATCAGAAATAAAAAGGTAAAGTCGAATATTAATTAAAATTAACATTGTGTTATAAAGGAGAGTAGAGTGAACATACTCTATTCTCCTTTTATATATAAATTATTCTTATTAATTATTTTTATTTATAAACATTTATATTGACTTTTTACTACAAAAATAGTATTATTATGACAAGGTATCATATAAATTGCGGTAATTTTTTTAAGGAGATAATGATTATGATTAAACAAACATTTTACAATCTGCCTGAAACAAAAAGGGGAAGAATTTACCAAGCAATTAAAACTGAGTTTGATAGAGTTCCACTTGATAAGATTAGTATTAACAGTATTATAAAAGAAGCAAACATTTCACGAGGTAGCTTTTATCAGTATTTTGATGACAAAGGTGACCTTTATGACATTTTTGCCGATAGAATTATGGATAGTATTAAGGAATGTTTTACTACCACTCTAGTAAAGTATAAAGGTGATATTTTTGCTACTATTGAAGAAGTTATGACTCTTCATTTTAAAAAGGTAAATCAGCCAAAAGCAAAAAACCAAATGAAAAAGTTTGTACCCGGCGTTTCTGTAAACGCTAAGTCAATTCTGGATAGAATTTGCGAAAGGTCTATTACATACTTTAACGAGTTGACTCCAAACATTGATACAAGAAAATTTGCCTTTGGAAATTCACAGGAAGATATTAGAATTCTTTTTGAAATGCTTTTGTCTATATCAAAGAATGCTATTTTTGAGGTATTGTTTATGGATAAAGAAGTTGATAAGTGCATTGAAGCTTTTAATAAAAAACTAAGAATAATCAAAAACGGTTGTCTGAAAAAAGAATATAGGGAAGATTAATTTTGATTTTCAGTGTATTCAATTTTTCAGCGATTTAAATACATTTATCGTTTTAAATAGGTAAATGTGTTGTTGTTTGAATTTATTATTGTGTAAATGCGTTGTTATATAATACTTTATTTCCAGTATGTTGTTATGTAATGTTTTATCATACAAGTATCTTATTATGAAATGCTTTATAATATAAGTATGTTATCATGTAAAAACATCAGAAAAGCCCTAACTGTGTTAGGGCTTTTCTTTTACCTCTTTCAATTTTCTGTTGTAGGGCTTTTAATTTCGTTTATGGGTTAGGTTAATTAGATGAATTTGGGTTTGTGGGTGTGAATTATAGCAAAATTTTGGCTTGCAGTCGTAGGGGCGAACATTGTTCGCCCGTTAAAAAGTGTGATACCTATGGGATTTTTGTCCTGTTTGCAGACTTATAAATTTATAATATCTACATAGGGCAATATGCCAATAAAAAGGATAATTTGCTCGGTCCACCAATGGTGGACCCTACACCTGTAAGCCACACTTTAGTAATAATATCAGGTATGATATTTTTGAAAATTTCAATTTATGCTCAATAAAAACTAAAAAAGAAATTTACCTTTACCCTCAATCAAAATTGAAAAACCCTAATTTATCTAACTTATTTTAATTTACAATAAAAT
>CAKSNZ010000054.1 GCA_934476515.1 uncultured Ruminococcus sp.
CCGGTAGTTCAGTTGGTTAGAACGCTAGCCTGTCACGCTAGAGGTCGTCGGTTCGAACCCGATCCGGGTCGCCAAAAATATGCGGATGTAGCTCATCTGGTAGAGCGCCACCTTGCCAAGGTGGAGGTAGCGGGTTCGAGCCCCGTCATCCGCTCCAGTATCCAAAGCACCATATGGGTGCTTTTTCTTTTGTCATTTTTTATTTACAGTTGCATATAATATACCATAAGGCGTTATAGCCAAGTGGTAAGGCAGGAGTCTGCAAAACTCCCATTCCTCAGTTCAAATCTGAGTAACGCCTCCAAAATACTCTCAACTTCTGTTGGGAGTTTTTCTTTTGTCTGTATATTTTTCCCACCTCCGTCAATACTACTTTCGGAGGTGTTTTTTATGGATGAATATAATAAGTATAAAAATAGTCAAAATCATAAAAAGCATAATAAGAGAAATAAATTAAGTTTCTATGTTTCTCTTGCAATTTGTATAACTGCCGTTGGACTAGCTGTGTGGTCAACTTTTTCTTCTTATTCCAGCTTTAAAGAAAAGAGAAATCAGGTTGCAACTGCAACGGCTACTGCTACTCAGGCTAATAACCAGGTGACCGGTGTTACTGTTGAAGAAACCACAACCACTACAATGTCAACTACAGAAAGTACAACTTTGCCAACAACAGTTACTACAACTACTGTGCCTAATACATCAACCACTATGTCAGCAGTTCAAACAATGTTGCAAGTTCCGGGAAATTTAATTTATCCTGTGAAAAATGCAAAAGTCTCAAAACCTTATTCTGAAAATGCAGTTTATAACAAAACTATGGGTGACTATAGAAGTCATTTAGGTATTGACTTTAATTGTAAGAAAGATACAAATGTTCTTTCAATGTCTGATGGTGTGGTAAGTGATATTTATGATGATGAAAGAATGGGTAAGGTGGTTATTCTTGATTGTGGAACATTTATGATTTATTATAGTGGACTTGATAATGTTAAAGTTCAGGTGAATGATACCCTTTCTAAAGGTGATACTATTAGTAATGTAGGGGAAATGCCTTGTGAATCTGAGGATGGTATTCATCTTCATGTTGCTATTAGAGTAAACGGTAGCTATGTAGACCCGTTATCAGTTATAGGTACAAATGAATAATAGAAAATTTTACACATAAAATAATTATAGAGCCTTCGTCTTTCGTTTAGAGGCAAAAATAAAAGGATGAACTTGTTACTTTCAAGCTCATCCTTTATTTATTGTTGTAATTCATAGTTGTTACCTTTATCTCTGGCTTTCATGCCACTCAATATCACCGAAAATGAAATCATCAATATCGCCTTGTGAATTTGCCATCATATAGATATATTCTGTCATTGTAACAACACCTCCTTTTCAGATAAAGTAATTTATCCTATTCAGGAGTGAATTTTTAAAAATGTTATTTTTCTAACATATCAACATAGTTAGTAATAATGTCAACAACATTTTCTTGAGTCATTCTACTACTATTGATACAAAGATCATAGTTTTGTGGCTGACCCCATTTTAGTCCTGAATAGAAACTATAATAGTTTGCTCTGTTTTTATCAGTTCTATTAATAATCTGTTCAACTTTTCTCTTATCAACATTGTGATACTTGATAGCTCTTTCTTTTCTGTATTCCATATCAGCATTGATAAATATATTTACAACATTGTCAAAATCTCTTAAAACATAGTCTGCACATCTACCAAGGATAACACAAGGACCTTCTTCTGCTAATCTCTTAATCATTTTGTGCTGGATAATGTATAGCTGGTCATTCATAGGTAAGTCACCCATTGCAGAAAAACCATTGCCAAAGTTGTATAAACCCATAGATAGAGAATATAGCAAACTGTTAGTTGCCTGTTCATCAACCTTTTCAAAAACCTCAGGGCTCATACCATTCTCTTTTGCTGCAAGAGAAATTAACTCTTTATCGTAATATTTAATACCAAGCTTCTTTGCAAGAGCAGTAGCAATTTCTCTACCGCCACTACCAAACTGTCTTGCTACAGTAATAATATGTTTTGTTCCCATTTAATTTACCACCTTAATAATAAATTGTATGGTAATTATATCACATTAATTACGAAAAATCACTACTTCATTGTGCAATTTGAATAAGTTTGTGTATTGTACACAATTACAAGTACCCTAAATTATGCAAAAAAACAATAAACAGTATCAAACTATTATGTATGTGTCAGTATATATTGCATTATATAGCATATATAAAGAATAATTCTTTACTACATAAGCAGATATATATTACATATTATTATAATAAACCCAAATTGTTAATTTTGTCGTATTAGAAAAGTTAAATCTAAGTAATTATAAAATAAATTTCATTAATTTTTTGTAATAATATAAGGAAATATAGCCCTTTTAAGAGAAATATCAAAAAAGATTGAAAAAAGAAAAGTCTGAGAAATGGCATAGGAATGGGCTATTTAAGGTATTGTAAAATAAAAAATAAAAATTTTTAAAAAAAGTTGAAAAAAAGTGTTGACAAAGAGGCAAAATAGCCGTATAATAAAACACGTTCCGCTG
>CAKSNZ010000055.1 GCA_934476515.1 uncultured Ruminococcus sp.
GTTGCCGGTTTATAAGCAGAATTTCCTTTTGCAGTAATAGTAATTGTAACCTTTCCTATTCCTTTAATTGTTACTTTACCACTAGAAGAAACTGTTGCTACTTTGTTATTGCTAGACTTATATTTTAACTTTGTCTTTGCTTTCGCTCCAACTTTAAAGGTCTTTGCACCATATGTTTTGGTAAAAGACTTTGCTGTAATAGTTTGAGATTTTTTAGGGGTTGGTTTAGGGGCAGTTACTGTAGGTTTAATTGTTGTAGGAACTGTTGTTTTGGTGACTGTTACAGTTGGATTTGTTGTAGAAACTGTTGTTTTTGTAGTTGCTACAGTCGGATTTGTTGTAGAGATTTCTTCAGTTGAACTTTCTACAGTTGAACTTTCTTCTGGTTTCATTACTGCCACTGCAATTATACTTATGTCACCTGTAACTTTTGGAATATTTATAATACATGATGACTTGCTAAAAGATGGTGTAACATCTATATTACCCATCTTTACCGAAACATTACTTAATTCATAACCACTATAAGGAGTTATTATAGCTTGATATGAATCGCCTTCATTTATATTTTTCGTAATATTACTGCTTGAAGCTTTAGAAAGCAAAGTAGATACCAAAAAAGTTTTCTTTGTAGAAACTGTTGTTGATGTATTTGCAGTAGATGTTTCGCCTATATAATGTATATTAGCACTAGTTAAAGGTTCATTATCATCCCCAATCTTAATACTATAAAATTGATATTCTGAACCATAATAATCTATATCAGTTAAATTATTACAAAGATTAAAGGCTCGCGATTCTATATTTGTAACACTATTAGGTATTGAAATAGTTTTCAAATTTTTACAATCTTGAAAAGCAGAGAAACATATTTTATTTACCTCATTAGGAATTGTTATATTTGTTAGTTTATCACAATTTGAAAACACTCCTACACCAATTTGAGTTAAGTTATTTGAAAGTGTTATTTTAAGTAATTTATCACAATCATTAAAAGCATATGGCAGAATCTCTGTAACAGTATCAGGAATTATCACAACACACAAGTTTTCACAACCATTAAATGCATAATAGTTTATTACGTTTACACTATCCGGAACTGTAAAACTCCTATCGCTTTTTCCTATTGCATATAAATACAATCTAGTTTTATCTTTGTTATATAAATCTCCATTAAATGATGAATAATATTTATTACCACTATTAACATTAATTTCGTTTAAATTTTTACAAAGTCTAAATGCAGACCTATCTATATCAATAACACTACTAGAAATATATATACTATTTAAATTGTTAAATTGATAAAAAGAATCAGTACCAACATATGTAACACCTTCACCGATTTTCAGAGATTTAATCTGATCAATATAATTATGCCAAGGAACATAGTTTTTTTCACCACTACTAGCGTAATAACTAAAATCATACATTTTACCGGTACCGGTAATTTCTAACTCACCATTACGGTTTAATGTCCAATTTAAATTATCACCACATTTACCACTAGCAATTATATACTCAATGTTTAGTTTTACTGTTTCGTTTTCTAATATTTTTTGACCATTAGCAAGAACTACCCAAGCTTTCACATCCGTTTTTCCACCGTATTCAGTAAGATCTATTGGAACATATGTTGTCTTTGTACAATATGGAGTTTTTTCAATAACTGTAGTTTTTTCAGTTCTAATTCCGACAGAACGATAATAAATACTAAAATGAACAGTTGCACCAACAACCAATTCACAATCAAGATATAACTTATAATATAAATCCTTTAATCCATTAACTTTTACATAATCATCGTTATTAAAATATGCAACATTTGTATAAACTCCATTTTCCTTATAGACAATGGCTTCATTAGATGTTGCTGAAGCTGTTTCAGTATTAACAGTCTTTGCCACAACAGAAAAAGGTAGCATCGTAAAAGAGCTAAATAATATTAAAACAGCTAGTATAATACTTATTAATTTCTTAGATTTCATTATAAACCTCCTACCCACAGATACCACTTATTATTATGCAATAATAAATGATA